>CAZTJA010000047.1:4727-22729 GCA_964613745.1 uncultured Syntrophaceae bacterium | reverse complement strand
CGCCGTAGGGCGGGATCCATTGCCTTTGACAATTCTGTTACCGCAAGAAGGTTGTGAGAAAACGGCAACCAGCCTGGAATCCGGCCTTCGCCGTATGACTCGTACGTGGCAACGAATAAATGGTTAACCCCAGCGATGTACTATCTTTAACCAACGCCCCACAAGTCATCCCGCCGTAGGGCGGGATCCATTGCCTTTGTCATTATCTTATTTTTACCCATCAGATCATCTCATCGTACAAGTCTTAATACCCGCCGATCTCCCCGACCTTGTTATCTACAATCACCGGACTGAAAAAGTATTGGATACTCGGCTCCGCCCCATACTTGTCTGCGATCAACTTTCTCCACTCATCTCCATACATGAGTTCCGCATCTTCACGGGACTTCCACAAATAGACACCGCCGGCGGTTTGGCCGTCTTCCGACAGTAGGTAGTATTTCCGAACGAGTCCTTGCAAGTCCCTGTATCGGGGTGCCGTGCTCATGAAGATTTCTTTGGCTTCTTCTTTTGTTATCGGTTTCGGAAGCTTAAACTGAACAACTGCAGTAATCATAATCACCCTCATTGTGTTAAAGTAAGCGCACAAAATTAATGATGTTTTAACCCGGGAACATCCAAAAAAGTTTCCGAATGCTTTCTGTGATGTGCTCGAACCAACAGGTGGAAGATTGCACGTTGGAACATTATTCTGCAATGATTATTTTGACGAACTCATGACAAAGGAAACCCACGGGAAGTCTTCGCGAAACAGCATTTTACGAAATCCATACTTTGAGAATGAATTCTCAAGAATTAGTCCTTGCGCCTCACTGATCCCGGAAATTATCCAATGATCAATATTGGCCGTTTCTTCAAATCCGGCTATTTCAAATAATACCTCAAAGGGAAGATTCGCTACGGCTAAATCATAGAAATCATTAATGTACATGCGTGCATCGCCCTCTTTCAGAGCTATCCCAAAATCAAGATTGTTCAACCCGATGTTTTTTTCGGCTGTCCTCAGTGCCAGGTCATTTTTCTCCACAGCGACGATTCTCTTCACACCCAGAGCTGCAGCAGCCAATGAAAGTATTCCTGTTCCGGTGCCCAGATCCAGCATCGACAGGACTGGTACTGTAGGAATCAAACCTGACATAAATTCAAGACAAGCCGCCGTAGTCGGATGTGAACCATCGCCGAATGCAACTGAAGGATCGAAACGCAGTGCGCCCTTTGGAGGCGATGGATTGTCGTCGGGAACAAACATGAGGTTGCCTACAAGAAAGCCTCCGAAAGGCAAGGGGTGTTGCCACTCAGAATATAAAGTGATGTGTTTTTCCCGAAACGAAAGATTACACGAATTCAGGCACTGACAAATATAATCATCCTCGCTTTCAGTAAAGAATACATAAGACAAGTCGTCTTCGTTCCAAACGCCCATAAATGACTGAGGATGCGTGTTCAGATGGTCGCGAATGTCTCCTTCTATTTCATAGATGTGCAAAGGCGTTTCCTGCGAAATCACGTCAGCGTCCCTTGAAATTGGCCTCTCGTCTCTCAATAAAGGCCTGTAATCCTTCCATGACATCTTCACTCTTCATCAATGGGAGGAGGTCCGGAATCAGCCGAGCGAATGCAGCTTCGGATCCTTTCATTCGAGCGAGCCTCGCGGAAGTCAAGGTCGCCTGAACTCCCAATGGAGCCTGCTTTGCAACAGTCTGAGCAATTTCGAGAGCCTTATCGAATTGCTGTCCTTTCTCGGTCACTTCCTGAACCAAGCCCATGCGGAATGCCTCTTCGGCTGAGAATTCATCTGCAGTGAGGAGGTATCGCATAGCATTACCCCAGCCGATCTCCTGCATTAAACGGATGGTTGCGCCACCAACCGGGTAAATGCCTCTCTTGATTTCAAGTTGACTAAACCGAGTTCCTTTTGCTGCAACACGTATGTCTGTCGCCAGAAGCAATTCGATCCCTATGGTGAAACATATGCCCTGGATTGCCATAATCAGCGGTTTGCGCAAACGGTTGTTTTCATCTGATCCTACGGGATCAATTGCGTTTTCAGGAATTTCAGGAAGACGCCCTTCCGCAAAGATCGCCGCCCACTCGGGAAGATCCAGACCGGCCGTGAAATGGTCTCCCTGAGCAAACAGCAGCCCGCACCGATAATCGTGATTGCTGTTCAGCTCCCCGTAAGCGACGGCCAAATCTCGATACATCTCGGTGCTGAAGGCATTCATTTTTTCCGCACGATTAATTCCTATCAAAAAAACGTGACCATCATTTTCCGTTGTTATGAAACTATTCTTCATCTCGTCACTTTCCATCGGAATTGGAATGATTTATTACCATTCAGGTTTCACTAGAGGCGGGCTGCATTTGCTTAATAAAGCGGTTCGTTATGTAGCTTCGATGCTTCCACCAGTGTTTTTCCGAATTTCTCGGAAGCAGAAGGGCCCCTGGCGGTTATGATTTTCCCGTCTTGCTGAACAAGGCTCCCAATATATTGCGCTCCATACTTTACAAGTTTTTCCGATTTCGGTCCCGTCACTTGTCTGTCCTTCAATAAACCTGCTTTCCCTAAAACATAGGTCCCCGCACATATAGCGCCCACGATTTTACCTGACTCGTAAAAACTTTGAAGCAATCGGTTGACGTCGGGATTCCCGATATATTTCCAGACCGAGTAACCGCCAATAATTACTATTGCGTCGTAATCCGTTGATCGAACCTCCTTCAATAGAACGTCAACGGGTATCATCCTGCCGTTCAGGTCCGTAGCAGAAGGTTTATCACAGGCTACCTTAACCAGGAACCGGGATGATTCGAGCACTTGCCGGGTAACCCCATACTCGGTAGCATGATTCTTGTCCGGACTGACCAGCAGAAGAAATGTGGGATCTTTACCGTGCGAGAATTCAAGACCGGTAGAAAAGCTAATGAAAATCAAAATACATACGGATACGAGAACTTTCATGGTGGAAATCTCCTTCATAAAAAACAATTTTCAGCATGTGCACTTCTTAATTTTCGGAGATTGAGCCTACACGCAAACATCAATCATTTTGGTTCAACAAACTCCCAGATTTGCTGAGCGGTTTTCAAATCGACATGGCATTCAAATGCTATATTCAGTTCACTCGACAATCAACAAGAAAATTGAGGACAAGAGTGGCCAATTCAATTCGTACCGATATCAATTCACTTCACAGAAACTCTCATCCAGTCCCGTTTTCAGCACCGTTTCCAACGAATACTTGACCAACCTTCAAATGTTTGAGAGAATGTTCTTATAGGGGAGGAAGAACAAAATCCTCCAAACATTATATTCCTTGCCTCTTGAGAATCTCCAATCGCCGTCTTATTCGGCTTAATCAGCTTTCGGTTTTCCCGGAACTCCTTCGCTATCCCAGCCACGAGTCTCATAGTATTCAGCCAACATGGTATCCATCTGCTCGCGACTGATTACTTTGCCCGTTTCCGGAAGCGATTCCGTGTAAAAGCGTTTTGGTAGCTGATCGTCGGCAGGCACAAGCCCCTCCTGAATATTGAAGCGCCTGGTCCAATCGGCAATGTGGCCCGCAATTTTTCTCATGCCTGATGCGTCCAGTTCCAAACCCGTGACGACTTTTATCATCTCGGACAACAGATCCCACTGATACAAATCTCGGTAAAATCGGCAAAGAATGAGCGTATCAAAAATGGTGAGCCGATCTTCCCATTCCGCCAGCATTGACGCTTTACCTTCTATCTGTTCGGGATCTATCATTTTCGCCAGTTCGGGTTTGTAAAAGGTTGTCCGCAAATGGCAGGCTCCACGGTCACTTATTCCATAGGCCAGGCCCATGCCCTTCAGAACTCGGGGATCATAACCGGCAGGCTCCAGTCCCTTTACGTGGATTGCCTGATCCTCCATACCGAATTCTTTGGCGGCGGATTTGATTCCCTTTGACAGGATTATTCCAATACCTCGATTATATGCAATGTCCTGGAGCAACTGCGCAATGGCGTCAACATCACCGTACCGAATGTCAAAATCTATCTTTTTCTGAAGTGACGCCTCGATTGTGAGGGCAGCCAAGTTGCCTGCCGTAATCGTGTCCATGCCGAGCCGATCACAGAGATCATTTAAATAGGCAATCTCTTCTATGGAATCCACTTCGCACAAGCCGCCGAAAGCGTAAATCGTTTCATACTCGGGGCCTTCAATCTTTAAGCCTTTATGCCTGCCGTTTTCAACGGTGCTCAACCGGCCGCACGCAATAAAACACCGCAAACAGGAATGAGGCTGCACCTTACATCTGCCGTGCAAAGCGGCTGCGTTGATGTTTTCCCTGTGGTCTGCGGTTCCTTTGCTCCAATAGCGAGTAGGGAAGCTCCCCACATTGGACATGATATCCACCATCATAGGTGTGCCAAGGCTTTTGTACGCCTTGACTCCGGGATTGTCCTTCGCAGATTCCGCCAGCTTTTTAAAAAAGCTCTTCACGCCCGCCGGATCAGCAAGCTCTTTCTTTCTATTGCCCCAAAAAGCAATGGCTTTAATCTTTTTTGAACCCATGACGGCACCGGCTCCGGTGCGACCGGCAGACCGCCACAGGTCGTTCTCTATGACGGAAAACGTTGTTCCGTTTTCGCCTGCAGGACCAATTACAAGAACAGTGCAGTTGCGGGCATCGGTCCTGTTTTCTTTGATCCACTTTTCAATTGTTTTCTGGGTTACATATGTGTCCGCTCCCCAGATATCGTCCGCAGAATGGAATGTTACGCTGTCGCCGCCGATTTCCACCCAGATGGGTTCTGAACTTGCCCCGTTGATCATTACCGCATCGAATCCGGCGGACGACATGTACTCAGCAGCCTTGCCCCCGGAATACGATTCCGAATAATACCCGGTTTGGGGCGATTTGGTGTACACTCCGTACCTGCAGGATCCCCAAATGCTCGTCCCAACAACAGGACCAATGGCAAATATGAGATGATTTTCAGGGCTCAGCGGGTCGACACCCGGCGGGTTATTGTCCAATAGAAGATGGGTGGCCAGACCTTTGCCCCCTAGCGTCGTTTTCAGCAGTTCATCCGAAATGACCTTCAAGTCATACGACTTCTGTGAAGCATTGATCCGCAAAACAAGGTTATAAAAGCCGAACATTTCCCTGATTCTCCAATCTTCTATTGATCCCGTAGAGTAAGTTCATTTCTATCAAAGCGGCATAATTTAGAGAGCCTGCCTGTATATCTCTTCTGCATCCTGAAGTTTCAGCAATCTTGGATTATTGGCCAGCAATCGCGTTACCTTCATGACACCGGCGGCGAGTCCCGGAATGTCATCTTCCGTTACGCCAAAGTCACTCAACCGAGCCGTCATTCCAAGATCTTCCGCCAAAATTCGGATTACTTCGACGGTCGTTTCTGCGGCATCACGATCACTGAGGTCTTCAATTGATTCACCGAATATTTCCGCCATTGACGCAAATTTCGGCAAATTCCCGAGCATGTTGAATTCCATGACCGGCGCCAACATGATGCTGTTTGCCAGGCCATGAGGAATATGAAACTCGGCCCCGATCGGATACGCAAATGCATGGACTGCGGTTACTCCGGCGTTGGCAAAAGCCATGCCTGCCAACATGCTTCCTTCAAGCATTTTAGCCCGAGCGTCCAGATTGGAACCATCGGCATAAGCGGTTCTAATATTGTCAAATATCAAGGACATGGCCTCAATCGCCAGCGTGTCCGTCATGTTCGTAGCATTTTTGGACGTATATGATTCAATCGCATGAATGAGAGCGTCCATTCCAGTCGCTGCGGTCACATGGTCCGGCAAGCCCACGGTAAGCTCGCAATCAAGAATGGCGCAATTCGGGAAAAGATACGGACTGACTATTCCCTTCTTTAACTTTTCGTGATGATCCGAAAGAATAGCAATCGGAGTGACTTCACTTCCCGTTCCCGCGGTAGTGGGAATCAGGATCATCGGCAGGCCGGCTTTCGGCACGAGATCAATTCCGAAGTAGGAACTCACCGGATCGGAATTGGTCGTCAAAATCGAGGCCACCTTCGCTATGTCGAGTGAAGATCCGCCGCCTATTCCAATGATGGAATCAGCTCCGGCTTTCTTCACAGCTTCCGCAGCTTCAACGGCCAACTCGTACTTGGGATCCGGTTCCACGGAATCGAACAGCTCCCAACTAATCGAAGCTGAATCCAAAATTGTTTCAATGGCCCCTATAATCCCGGACTTCACGATTCCAGGATCGGTAATGATCATTATTCTTGTTCCGCCGAGTCTCTTGACCTCTTCGGACAACTTATTGAGAGATCCTGCACCCATCACAATTCTAGGAGTAGTTTGAAATACTCTTGGAATGCTCATGTTTCACCTTTCCCCATTAGATCCAGTCTAAACTGCGAGATATTTCTTGTGTACGGATTCGTTCTCCTTGAACTCAGTTATTGATCCTCTAAAGACTACGTGTCCCTTATCAATTACAACAACCCGATCAGAAACCGACATTGCAAATCGAATATTCTGTTCCGAAAGGAGAATAGTTGTCTTGGCCTTCTTAAGCCCAACAATGAGATCCTTGAGCACAGCCACTATGACGGGTGCCAAACCTTCGGTAGGTTCATCCAGAAGCAGTACTTCCGGGTTTCCCATCAACGCCCGTGCTATCGTGAGAATCTGTTGTTCTCCGCCCGACAGTGTTCCTCCCGGTCTATCGAGCAAATGCTTCAGCATCGGAAACTCCGCCAGAATGCTTTCGAGCGTCCATTGCCCTTTTCGTCCCGGCACTTTTCCAAGCCCGAGGTTTTCCTTGACCGTAAACGGCCCAAGAATTCTTCTATCCTCGGGAACAAAGCCCAGTCCCAATCTGGCCCTCTTATAAGCAGGAACACGGGTGCAATCTTTGCCTTTAAAAACCACCGTGCCGGATTTGGGAGGAGTCAATCCCATCAGCGTCCTCAGGGTAGTTGATTTACCGGCCCCGTTGCGTCCCATGAGACAAAGTGTCTCTCCCGGCTGAATAGACAGCCCGACATCAAATAGTATGTGGCTGCGTCCATAAAACGTATTGAGGTTTTCGGCTTCAAGAATGTTGCTCATGTGAGATCCTCGCCTAAATACGCAGAAATCACTTCCGGATTGTTTCTGATCTGATCGGGTGTGCCCTCTGCAAGGAGTCGTCCCAATTGGAGCACTCTGACTACCTGGGCGATGCCGAAAACGGTATCCATATCATGTTCAATGAAAATGAGCGTCAGTTGGAACTCCTTCCAGAGCTTAAGAACAAGATCCCGCGTGAGTTGCCGCTCGTCCGGTGACATCCCGGCCGTCGGTTCGTCCAGCAGTAGAAGCTTGGGTTCCAAGGCTAGGGCTACACCTATGTCGAGAAGCTTCTGATCACCATGAGCGAGTTCAAAAGCCTTTCTATCCGCATGTTTTTCCAATCCCAGACTCTGGAGTATTGAAAACGCCTTCTCACCTGCAGTCGAAAAGCTATTGAGAGATTTGAGCGGCCGTAAACCCTGATTAAGTTTCGATAGTGCGGCGACCCTGACATTGTCCAACACCGTTTCTTCGGGAAATACGGAGGTAATCTGAAATGCTCGCCCCATTCCCTTTTTCGTAATTTCTTGCGGAGTCAGTCCGGTTATCTCTTCATTGGAGAAAAAGATTTTGCCTCGGTCGGGGGTCAAATGGCCGGTTATTTGATTGAACAACGTCGTCTTGCCGGCGCCGTTTGGTCCGATAATTGCCGAAATTTCTCCCGTTTTCACCGAGAAGCTTACCGACGATGTAACCCGGAGTCCGCCGAAAGCCTTTTCAACATTTTCCAGTTTGAGAAGTGTTTCCATAATGACCGTCAACTCCGGCTTTCAGATTTGAAGCGAGTGCTCAAGGCCTGAATTTCTCCAACTATGCCTCTCGGGAACATCATAACCATGACCATCATAATTATCCCAATGATGAGGGGCCAGTATTCGGTCTTTGCGCCTGCATAATCCTGAAGAACAATGATTGCTCCCGCTCCGATCAGTGGACCGAAAAACTGTCCGATGCCTCCGAGCACGGACATAAGTATGACCTCACCGGATGTGGTCCAATAGAACATGTCCGTATGTATCGAACTGTCGATTCCCGCCATCAAAGCCCCGGCCAAAGCCGTGAAAAAGGAGGAAATCATGTATATTCGTAATTGGCTGAATCTGACCGACTGCCCTATGAAGGGGACTCGATTGGGATTTTGCCGTATGCAACGCAGCAGCAAGCCCATGGGTGATAGAGAAATCCGTCGCAAAACAAAAATTGAAACGACCACGATGATAAGGGTAAAATAGTAGAAGACCCTCTTGTCCGACAGAAAACCGGCGGGCATAATGCCCTGAATACCGTCATCCCCACCCGTAAAATGATACCACCGAAAGGTAATCTGCCAGGCAAGCTGACCGAATGCCAGCGTCAACACGGTAAAGAAAACGCCGCTGACTCTTATGATCAAAAGTCCAACGAGAGCGGAAATTATGACGCTGCCTACTAATCCGAACAGAAGACCCTGGAAAAACCACGACGCTCCCATGTACTTCATCATGAGCCCTACGGAATAGGCCCCAAAACCGAAGTAAAGAGCCTGTCCGAAAGACAGCATTCCGGTTACTCCCCAGAGCATGTTAAAAGAAATTGCAAAGAGTCCCCATATGAGTATGTGACTGGCAAGCATGATCTGGTAACTGGATGTTCCAAGAATCGGCACCAAGGCAAATGCCGCAAACAAGATTCCGAACAAGAGAAATGTTTTTACTGATTTTGAGTTGCCCATTACGCCCTCCTTACGGAGCGAGGAGCGAAGAGGCCCTCGGGTTTGAAGATGAGCGTCAAAACCATGACCACATAACTCACGACTGATGCCCACTCCGGTACAATTGCAACGGCAAATGCGATGACTTCTCCCAGTATAAGAGCGCCGAGCCATGCTCCCCAGAAATTACCCATGCCTCCTATGACCACGACTATCAGAGAATCAATGATAACTTCTATGCCCGCTCCGGGAGTAACCGAACGCAGCGGAGCCGCAAGCGCTCCTGCAAAACCGCCCAAAGCGGTTGCGATCCCAAACACGAGCGTCATGGTAAGCGGAACATTGACTCCCATGGATCCGAGCATTTCGCGGTCAATTGCAACAGCTCTGGCGACCCTACCGGGTCTTGTGTGATTCAGGACAAACCAGGCGAGAATAACCACAGCTAAACCTATGCCGATGATTGCCACATTATAACTCGGGATCGTCAAGCCCCCGATTTCCACTGAACCCGTGAGCATTGTCGGTCTTAAGAGAGATTTGTATTCGGTTCCCCACACGAGCTTTACAATGTCGTCAATCACGAGAATGAATGCATAGGTGAGGAGAATCTGAAAACCGGCTTCCTCGGTTCGCCCATAAATTCTTCTTAAAAACAGGAATTCTGCAGCCATGCCCACAATTCCCGCAGCCATTGCCGCCAAAATTATTGCGGCCCAAAAATTGGTGTGCCACATGGATGCCGCTTGGTAGGCAAAATAGGCTCCGAGCATATAGAAGGACCCATGAGCAAAATTGAAAACATTGCCTACTCCGAAAATCAGCGTCAGCCCACTCGCTACAAGAAAGAGCAGGGTGGCCATAGTAAGCCCACTGATGAACTGCACGGCAATAAAGGAAAAATCCATGTGAATCTCCAAATGAGATTGCCGGGATTTGTGACCCGGCAATCAATGGAACTATTTTTTCTTTTTATCGAAAAATTCTTTCGGCGGGAGCAGATCTTCGGCTTTGTACACTTTCCAGTTCCCGAGCATTCGTTTGGCGGGGGGGAATTGGTCGTTCGCTACCGTCACCCCTATTGCCTGTACTTGCACGATCTGATGACTTGCCGGATCGATGTATGAAGTGAAGTCCTCAGGATCTTCGGGCAGCTTGATCTTCATTCCCTCCAGAGCTTTAACCAACGCTTCCGTATCGTCCGGATTGCCCACTTTTTCGACCGCCTGTGCTATGGCGAGAATTCCGGCGTAAGCGCCTTCAGCAGCATAGGTAGGGTATCGACCGGTTCGTTCAAAGAATTTTTGAACGTAATCCTTGTTGGCTTTTGTTTCAGGCCAGTTATTGTGATGCCGTGCGCTCAAAACCAAACCTAAAGGCAACTCGGCTCCCATGGCGCTCATAAGTTCATAATTGCCGCCGGCGTCCGGATGAAAATAGAGCATCTTCTCAAACATGCCGTACGGCTGGGCCTGCTTGATAAAAGCGACCGTATCGCCTCCCCAGAATCCGCCGACGATGATGTCCGGCTTATCCTTCATTATGGAAGTGATAAATGGTGTGTAGTCAGGAGCGAAGAGTTTCGGCCAATATTCGCCGACAACTTTGTACGGCACGCCGAGCTTGTCCAGATTGAACCTGAGCTCCTCCCACTGATCATGGCCGTATGCGTAATCGGGACCGATGTAGGCTATGGTTTCCCAAGGTTTAGATTGCTTTAGTTCTTTCAGATAGAGAGCGCCTGCAGCCATTGACTGAAACGTATTGTTTGAGACTCTGAAATAATAGGGCTGCAGCTTGTCTCCGGTGAGCTGCGTAGACGCATGATCGGTTCCAATGAAAATCTTCTTATTCTGTTTGGAGATTTCCGTTACGGCCAAACCGACCGCTGAACTGACAACACCGAATAGGAAGTGAACCTTTTCTTCATCGATCAGACGTTTCGTCAAACGCACGGCGTAATCCGGTTTCGCCTTGCTGTCGTTGTTGAGCAGCTCCAGCTTGTAACCGGCAACACCACCCTTGGCATTGATTTCAGCAATGGCCATTTCGGCTGCATCCACCGAGTCCAGGCCGTAAAGACCCGGACGTCCGGTCATGGGATACATAGCCCCGATCTTGATAATTTTTTCCTGAGACAATGCCGCCGTCGGACCTACGACCAGCGACAAACAGAGGATAATCCCTATCATCACCGATAACGCATTCAGCATTCCTACCTCCTTAGAAGTGATTGGGTCACTCGCAGTACTTGGCAATCTCGCTTTGTTGAAAGTGGGTTCAATATGAGTGTGAATAGTTAAACGAGAACTACAACGAAAAATGACTATACAATTCCCGTGCCGGCCCACAGATCGAAATTTCTAAGGCACGAAATCCGGCTTCACCCCAATTCAGACCCATAATTCAATTTCACGACATGCGTCGGCGCGAGGTGATGACAACGCGATTTTGCAATAAGGGTCTTGGTCGGAAGCAGCACGGTACGTTAACAAACTAAGATACGGAGAGAATATGGTTTTTGCAAAAATGCAAATTAATTGTGAATGTGCAAAGTTACCCGCGAGAGCGATTCAGCTTACGCCACAACGTCGAATGGTGCACTCCAAGTGCTACGGCAGCGGAAGACAAGTTCCCATAACGCTTCAATACGGAATTGATGTACCTGCTCTCCAATACCTCCATCGCCGTTTTCAACGGCAATCCGTCCAACGAAGAATCTTGCACCGACGGCAAACTTTCGCGGATTTCCCCCGGCAATTCGTTTACGGTTATCACTTCGCCTTCGCTCATTACGATTAAGCGTTCAATCAGATTGATCAATTCACGGACATTACCCGGATAATCGTAGGCCATCAGCCGATCGATCACTTCCGGTTCAAACCTTTTGCGATACTTCGGGTTTTTCGCAAACTTTTCCAAAATGTTGTTAACCAGAGCCGGAATATCTTCGGGCCTTTCACGTAACGAAGGTATAACTATCGGAATAACGCTCAATCTATAGTACAGATCTTCACGAAATAAACCGCTTTTCACCAAGGCTTTAAGATCCTTGTTTGTGGCCGCAATTATTCGTACATCGACGGATGTAGGTTTGGTTGCTCCTATTCGAGTAAAGGTCTTCTCTTCGAGCACCTGCAACAGCTTGACCTGCATTGCTGAAGTGAGATCCCCGATTTCATCCAAGAAAACCGTTCCGGTATTGCCGGCTTCTATCAAACCGGCTTTGCCGTCGGTCAACGCCCCCGTAAAGGCTCCCTTCTTGTAGCCGAACAATTCGCTTTCCATGAGCGATTCAGGGATGGCGCCGCAGTTTATCTTGACGAAAGGCCGTTCTTTTCTGGGGCTCAACAGGTGAATAATCCTGGCAAGCATACTCTTGCCCACCCCGGACTCTCCACACAGGAGCACTGATGTCTCAACATCTGCAACTTTCACCGCTTTGCGTATAACCTGGCCCATAGCCTCACTTTTGATGACCATGTCCTCAAGTGCATAATGAAATTGCTCTTGCTCCAGAAGAGATTTGTAATACCTTGAACTTAAACGACGACTTTCCTCGAGTTCGTTTCGCAGCTCGTTCAGAAGGGTGAGATCCCGTACGTTCGTGACGATCAGAGCGATTTCACCATTATCGTCAAACATGGGCGTTCCGGTCACCATGACTTGCGTGTTCCCTTTGATTGTCTGCATCATGGTGACCTGAGACTTCTTCTCAATGACCGCCAAAGTAACTGAGTGGTCGAAGATTCTCTCCTTGACAAGATCGCCCATGTTTCGGCCAAGCACGTCCTTGCGGCACAAACCTGTTATCCGCTCATACGCAGTGTTTACCCGGATGGTGTTGGCTTTCCCATCGGTAATGTAGAGTCCGTCGTACGACGATTCGAAGATCGCTTCCAATTCCCTGTGCAATTGTTTGTGACTCTGAAGCTCCGATGACAGAGCCTCGTACTCGGAAATGTCCTGAAAAATGCTGATGACCCCGACAACGTTGCCCTCATCGATGATGGGATTTCGGTTCGCGATGATAACTGCATGCCGAAGCGGAATCCTCTTTCCAATCTGAGGCTTTCCGGTTTCCAAAATGTTTTTCAGATCGGGCCACGCCTCAGGCATGACCTCAGAAAAATGCATCCCAACGGGAACTTCTTTGTCCGGTCTCAAAAGCCTCATGGCTGATTGGTTGTAAATTAAGATTATTCCGTGAGCATTGATCACCACTATTCCATTGCTCGATGAATCCATGATGTTTGCACATGTGATTGGAAGCGAGTTGGGAATAGATAGATCAGGTGCTTTCATAATGCTTTTCGAAAAAAAATGCGTTTATAGCTGCTCAAAAAGGCAACCACGCATACCCTTTGAGTTGATACGTCGAAAGGACAATAAGGGCACTCAGGGCCACCTTCATGTCCGGGTTGACCCAATCGAGTTCAAATTTCTTATCAGCCAGAGTTTGTCCGCAAATAATTAATTCCACGCCATTATTCTTGAGCTGCCCGATCAAGGCCGTGTTCGGGTTGGGTCTACCTTTCAGCTTTTGGTAAAATTCATCTTTGAGCACGTCAACACCGGCTTCGCCGTGAAACACTACGGCAATCTTTGCTTCCTTCACCGGAAAACCTGCAGATTCCAGAAGGTTCAGGAAACGTGCGGTATGGGCCACTCCGGGATTAACGGCATCCTGAGTAGGCGAGGTTTTGGTGATGTCGAAAATGACCTTGTAAGGCAATCCTTTTTCAGGCAGCGCAAAAGCATTAGGCACGTTGTATGCCGGACCATAATTTTTGATTACCGGGAATTGGGGCTCCCCGGGAAATTTTGATTCACCGGCACCAGCATGAATCGATGCCGAAGACACTGAAATGATAAGGGGAACTAAAAATTGAAGACTGCGGTGTTTTGACATTTCTTTTTCCTCGCTCAATTCTGTTTTGATAGGTAACCACATACGTATAAAAACTATCATTAATCCGACAAAAACAATTTTAAGGAAATCATGTCTAGATATCCAGAGTCGCCGGTCTAAGGAAAGATAACAGCAAGAGGGAAAATTCTTCGATCAAGAACCGTTGAAGCCGTATTACATTATTTTATCTTGGGAGACCACCGTTTACAGCCAAATTGAGGGAAATATGATAGCCATTTAATAACGTACGCTCGATCGAATACCATCCGGACTTGAATGGAGATCCGAATGTCAAACGCAAAAAGGCGTTTAGGAATTGTCCTCGTGATATCGGCTGCAATCATTGGTTCCGTAATATCTATTTTTTTTATTCCCCTGATTCAGTTGAAACAACCCTCAATATTGCAACTGTCTCCCCATAAAGATCGACTCCACACAAACATACTATTTGCCCCCCCCAAACCCGAAGATGCCCCGCCGCAGATCAGGGAAGCGGTCTTATACGGTTACAATATTTTAAAAGAGACTCAAAAATATGCTCCTCAATACGTGGGAAACAATCTGAATTGCACCAACTGCCATTTCGATTCCGGCAGAGAACTACACACAATTTCTTTGGTCGGCACCGCCGCCGTATATCCAAAGTTCAGAAAACGTCAAGACTACGCAGTAGATTTAGTAACTCGAACTCAGGACTGTTTTGAAAGAAGTATGAACGGCACATCTCCGGAACCTGACAGCAAGGAAATGACGGCAATACTTACTTACTACCAGTGGATTTCAAAGGGATTACCAATTTACACGGAAATCCCCTGGTTAGGATTAAAGCATCTGAAAAGTGATCATAAACCCGCCGCCGAGATCGGGCGAACTGTTTTCGAAAAAAGTTGCGCGGAGTGTCACGGCGCAGATGGTCAGGGAACCAAGATTGCTCCGCCTTTATGGGGTGAAGGCTCATTCAATGATGGCGCCGGCATGAACAAATTTGACAATTTTGCTGCGTTTACGAAGCACTTTATGCCTAAAGGAGCTCCTAATCTTACAATTCCCGAGGCCATGGATGCGGCTTCTTTCGTGCTTGCAAATCCAAGACCTCACTTTCAGAGCCGGCAATAGGAGCGTTCATGGATTTTCCATTATTTCAGGTGCCGTATATAGGAAACGGCATGACTATAGCCCTAGTTGCCGTACTTCATGTGGTATTGAGTCACGGTATAGCGATCGGTGCAATGTTGTTGATAGCAATAGCCGAGTGGATTGGATACAGAAGCGGCAGCAGAGATTGGGAAGATCTCGCCAAAAAAATGATAAAACCCACCGTCATCCTAATAACGGCGGTCGGGGCCATCACCGGCGTGGGCATCTGGTTCATTACCACAGCACTGGCTCCTCGGGGCATTGGTTCAATGTTGAGGATTTTCTTTTGGCCGTGGTTTATAGAATGGATTGTTTTTATTGCCGAAGTTATTGTTATTCTCGTCTACTATTTTACATGGGATTCTTGGAATTCCGGAAAGCGTAAACGCTATCATGTAATTCTGGGGCTTTCCTATCCGGTGCTTTCATTCACTTCGGCTTTCCTCATCACCGGAATTCTGGGTTTCATGCTTACCCCCGACACTTGGCCACAGGACGGCACGTTGTGGTCTGCTTTCTTCAATCCTTCGTTTATTCCACAACTCATATTGCGGCTTTCCTGGGGAATACTACTTGGTACTCTTTACGTAATATCTTTTCTCTTATTCACGAAACAGCGACCGGCTTTTAGAATGGAGACGATACGATTTCATGCGCTAATTGGCTTGTTTAGTTTAGTCACGGCTCTAGCTGCTGCAAAGTGGTACTTTACCGTAGTTCCCTCATCATTTGTATCCTTTGCAGTGTATTCAGTACTTACGGGTAAGTTTTCCCAATACTATGAAGCTTTTTGGCTCATAAACGGCATAGCGGCTTTGACTCTCATCGCCTTCTATATCCTGGCAATTATGCGCAGCTCATGGTCCAAGTTTCTGCTGATTCCAAGCATTGTTATCGCGATTATGTTCGTGGCTCAGTACGAAAGGATCCGGGAATTCATTCGAGGACCTTATCTCCTACCCGGGTACATGTATGCTAACCAAATACTCCTCGCAGAAAATCCAATGTTGATTCAGCATGGAGCTTTTTCAAATGAATTTTGGCATACCTCCGCTCTACCCGAATCCAATCTACTGAGTGACGGCGCATTTATGTTCAGCCGGAATTGCGGCCAATGCCACACCATAGGAGGGATAAACAGCATTGTCGATCGCCTCGATGGTCGGCCCAAAGACGCAATCAACGTGCTCATAAAACACACCCAAGACATGGTGCCCTTTATGCCTCCCTTTGCAGGCTCCGAACGCGATCGCCAAGTCCTTACTGAATTTCTTGATACATTGGTAAATCATAGCGAAGTCAAAAGCGTACCTACTTTCTTTACGGGGATATCGTTGAGGAGAAGTCGACAATGAACATGTTTGACTTAACTTTACCGACTCCTCTAAATGAAACCGCTATCCAGTTTCTTTTATTTTTGACTTTCGAACTTCATCTCATCTTCGTTTTGCTCATGCTGGGAACAGCGATTCTGTCGATGTATTATTTCGTGAGTACTTGGTGGGGAACTAATGAGCGGGTCTCGGAGATGCGCTGGGACAAGAGCATATTGCGAAAGTTTCTTCCGTTGAAAGCGTTAGCCGTGATTTTAGGCGTCGGACCTCTTTTGTTGTTTCAAGCCTATTATTCGATCCCATTTCTTACGGCTACAAGCCTGCATGCATTCTATTGGATGTCCGTCATCGCTTTTCTGATTATCGCCTTGCTGGCTTTTGATGCGCTGGGGCAAAAGATGGACGTGCATCCGATCTACCATCTTGTGATTGGATTGATTGCTTTGATTCTGCTATTTGCAATCCCCGGAGTATTTGTAGCGGTAGTCGTTACGATCGAAAACCCGGATTACTGGATCAGAATGGCGGAGAATGG
Source organism: uncultured Syntrophaceae bacterium (assembly GCA_964613745.1). Lineage (GTDB taxonomy): Bacteria > Desulfobacterota > Desulfomonilia > Desulfomonilales > Desulfomonilaceae > CAZTJA01. Next base: position 6,025 of record CAZTJA010000047.1, on the reverse strand, counting down.
CGGAAGTTTTTCAGGCATCATAGGTATCCATTGGCTTCTTCGGTACCTCCACATTTTAGGCGCTGCTATAATCCTGGGTGCCGGATTTCATTATATCTTCTCTTCAGTGGATGTGGTTCAGAAAAGACGGCTTCTCTACTGGATAGTAGGAGGAACATTCTTTCAATTGATCGGTGGCTTTACACTTTACCTATCCATACCGCGACAAATAAGTTCCCCAGTTCTTCTCATATTGATAATAGCCATTTCTTTTATCCTTTTATTGCTGTGGATTATTTTCACGAAACTGATCAAGGGTAATCACGTTCACGGTTTCACGATGGCAGGCTTTCTGCTGGTAATCATAACCTCGATGCTTCTTGCGAGACAACATCTTCAAAATGAAACGCTCATTCCCTTGAACAGACAGTTAGTGCTGAATGCGGAAAATTACCTGAAAAAAACGGACCCCTATGTCCCTGCTTCCTTGAAGTCCTATGCGGCACACATTTCCCAACCAATTTCGAGTGGTTCCGGCATATACATGAAGAGCTGCTCGTTTTGTCATGGTAAAGATGGACTAGGCGATGGCGTCAGCGCCGCAAAATTGGAAGTACCACCGGAAAAGCTTGCCAAGCTCAGGATTGACGAGCACTATCTATTTGCCATTCTGTCCAAAGGTATTGCCGGTTCCGGAATGCCGAATTATCGGTTCTATACTCGACCGCAGCTCGAATCTCTAATATCCTATATGGATTCCAAGTTTGGTATATGTTCTGTACCGAGATCAGAACACACCCATGTCAATCGAGAGACTTTGTTGGAATGGCAAAGGACTTGTTCCGTGTGCCACGGAATGGATGGACGCGGTTCAACTCTGGGAAAACAGTTCAAACCGGCAACTCCGGATTTCACAAAGTACGGCTTGCTGCCCGATTATGCACTCCAAGTAATAACCGACGGGTATCCACGAACTATGATGCCCGGTTTCCCAAATATCAATATCGAAATACGATCAGAATTTATCAATATTATAGATAATATAAGAGCGTCATCCGATAATAGGTAAGCTGGTTCTAAAGCTATATTGTTGTGATAACCTTTTCCTCGCCCGACCATTTCTGTTAGAATCCCGTTAAAAATTGGTTACGTTTTGGTTCCGTTTCATGGAGGAAGGGTGTCGACCCAATGAGTGCGGATTTGTTTCTGCTCATTCTAAGTGTTATCGCGGGCGCATACATGGCCTGGAATATTGGGGCAAACGACTGCGCCAATGCAATGGCCTCCGCAGTTGGGGCAAAGGTTCTAACACTCAGGCA
>CAZTJA010000047.1:0-4627 GCA_964613745.1 uncultured Syntrophaceae bacterium | reverse complement strand
TGGATACCGTCAGCGGCGCAGTAAAGACAAGCCCGGTTCTCATTGCCATTACCCTTTTCATCATGACGTTAGCCCTGTTTCTTGAGACGCCGTTGGCCGCTAAATTGAACCTGATCGGTTGGCAAATAGTTGCCATTCCCGCCGGTGTGGCATTTTTGGGCGGCTTAATAAGTATGAAGGTTCTCACCCACCAGTATAGACTGGGTAAATTAACAACCGCTGAGCAGATTTTCAAATACCTACAGGTCATGACCTCATGCTATGTTTCCTTCGGAACGGGTGCCAATGACGTGGCAAATGCCATGGGTCCGCTGGCCGGTATTTATTTTATTCACGCAACGGGAATGGTCGCCGAAAAGGCTCCGGTACCAATAGGATTATTGGCATTCGGCGGGACAATGATTTGCGTAGGCGTGGTTACATGGGGTTACCGGGTAATAGAGACTATGGGCAGCAAAATCACGGAACTCACCAGCGTGAGGGGGTTCACCGTTGAGTTTTCCGCCGCCTCGGTTATCCTGGTTGCTTCGATGCTCGGACTTCCGGTATCCACAACCCATGCTGCAGTCGGTGCTTTTGTCGGGGTCGGTTTGGCCAGAGGACTCCAGGGATTACTCGATCTCAAAACCTTGGGCCGTATCATGGTTTATTGGTCCATAACAGTGCCCGTGGCGGCTCTGACTTCTGCGATAATTTTTTTGGTTCTCCTTCAATTTTTCGGATGAACATACAGGGGGCAATTTAGATGAGACTTGTCATGAGTAACCTGTTCCGGCGGTCGCCGCTCGAGAATACATTAAAACATGCATCGAAAGTTGCACAATGCGGTCCGGTGTTTGTCAAAGCCGTTCAAGCATACTTTGCCGGTGATCGGGATACCTTTGAGCTTTTGAAAGAAGAAATTCGCGAAATTGAAGCGGAAGCGGATCGCATGAAACGTAACATCCGAGCACATTTGCCTGCTTCAGTTTTGATGCCCTTTGAAAAATCAGTTTTCTTTTCATTCCTCAGAGAAGCCGATAAAGTGGTTGATTCCATTAAGAATGCCCTCTACTGGATGTCCTATTATCAACTCCAATTAACCGACGATGTGAAAAAGGACTACATCCTGCTTGCCAAACAGGTTGGAGACTACCTTGGTTTCCTACCGGAAATGGTCCAACGGGCTCACAGCTACTTTGAGAGTCGAACGGAAAAGGATCGTGATTCAGTCAAAGAGGTCATCAGAGAAATCAGATTCCGGGAAAAAGAATCGGATGATGTGGAAAAGACCATGTACATTCGTCTCTGTGCAGATGAATCCATTCCACCGAGAACCTTTTACCTCATGATCAAGCTCGTCGAGACCACGGGAGATATTGCCGACCATCTCGAAAATTCAGCCGATATGATGCGAGTAATGATCTCCAGATAAGCAAATTCTCGGATACTGTTTGTTGACCTCGCGCCTCTTTGTTCGATTCCTTGGTTCAGCTCGCAGTTAAGCATGACCCCGGACAACATCCGGGGATGCAAAAAGAATTGCCCCCAATACCTCCGCATTAGATTAAAGCATTGCCGAAGACCCCAAAACTCAGCTTTTTTGGGCGGCAGTCTAAAACAAAATACGTGTCGCTTGTTAATTCATCCAATTTTTATTAAAAAACCACAACCCGGATTGTCTCTGGCTCATTCGGATTAAAGACAATCACTGAAAAGGCCTTTCCCAAGAGCCGGGTAGAGGCCACCACATAATACGGCGGTACAATGTCCCAATACGGTGAAGAATCCATCGAGTGTGCATCCGGCAACTACGGTCGCAGTTATCCTTTAGGCGCTTCCGTTCATCCGAACGGCGTCAATTTCAGTCTTTATTCAAAGAACGCAGATAATATCGAATTGCTGCTGTTTGATTCAGTGGACGACAGTGAGCCGTCAAAGATTGTCCAATTGGATCCCCAGAAGAATAGAACCTATTACTACAGGCATATATGCGTCCAAGAAATCAAGCCCGGACAAATTTACGGCTTCAGAGCTTTTGGCCCATATAAACCGGAATTGGGGTTGCGCTTCGATCCACAGAAGCTGCTCCTGGATCCTTACGGTCGTGCCGTTGCCGTTCCTGCAAAATACAACCGACTCAGAGCCGGATTTCCCGGACGAAACATAGGGTCCGCCATGAAGAGCGTAGTGGTCGACACTTCCGGTTATGATTGGGAAGGAGACAAACCTCTTCGGCATCCATTTTCGACAACCGTCATTTACGAAATGCATGTCGGTGGTTTTACAAAGCATCCCAACTCGGGAGTATCTCCGGAACTGCGTGGAACCTACGCAGGGGTGATCGAAAAGATTCCCTACCTCCAGGATCTTGGAATAACGGCCGTGGAATTGTTGCCGATTTTCCAATTTGATGAACAGGATTGTCCTCAAGGACTTGTAAACTACTGGGGCTACAGTCCGGTGTCGTTTTTTGCTCCGCACCATCAATATTCATCGAAAAAGGACCATCTTGGAGTACTCAATGAATTCAGAGATATGGTCAAAGCCCTCCATAAAGTGGGCATAGAAGTCATACTCGATGTTGTGTACAACCATACGGCGGAAGGCAATCACCTCGGTCCGACATTCTGCTTTCGGGGGCTTGAAAATCGGGCGTACTACATTCTGGAAAAAGACAGATCACAGTATGCGAACTTCAGCGGAACAGGAAATACTCTCAACGCGAACCACTCCATCGTGAGGCGAATGATTCTGGACAGTCTACGCTACTGGGTTCAGGAAATGCACATCGACGGTTTTCGTTTTGACCTCGCGTCCATTCTGTCCAGAGATGAAAAAGGACATCCTTTGGAAAACCCCCCCGTAATATGGGACATCGAATCGGATCCGATTCTAGCGGGCACAAAATTAATCGCAGAAGCATGGGATGCCGGCGGATTGTACCAGGTTGGTTCGTTCGTGGGTGACGGCTGGAAAGAATGGAACGGAAAATTCCGGGATGACGTCCGGAGTTTCATGAAAGCCGACAGAGGCACGGTGATGCAAATGGCCTCACGTTTGTTGGGAAGTCCGGACATTTACGGACATGCAGAATGGGAGCCGGAGCGGAGCATCAACTTTGTTACATGTCATGATGGTTTTACGCTTAACGATCTGGTTTCGTTTAACGACAAACATAATGAAGCCAACCGTGAAAAAAACAGGGACGGCTATGACCACAACCTAAGTTGGAATTGCGGAGTCGAAGGGCCCTCAAACGATCCTGAAGTGGAACGTTTGCGCAAAAGGCAGATCAAGAATTTTCTTTCCGTGCTGTTTTTGGCCATAGGCACACCAATGATTCTCATGGGCGATGAGGTCAGGCGAACACAAAAAGGGAACAATAATGCGTATTGTCAGGATAATGAACTCAGTTGGTTCGACTGGTCGCTCGTGCAGCAACATAAGGATATCCATAGATTCGCAAAATCACTCATACAATCACGAGTAAACGGCGAATCGAAAACCGGCAACGAATTTATCACCCTCAATGAATCCATCAGACAGGCTGAAATCCGGTGGCACGGCGTCGAACTCAATAGGCCGGACTGGGGAGAAGATTCCCACGTCATAGCTGTTAGTGCGGCTAATCTGGGGGGAGGGATAATGGTCCATGTTATGCTCAATGCATACTGGGAATCGCTGCTGTTTGAATTGCCTCCTTCGGTAAACAGCACCAATGGATGGTATCGGTGGATTGATACGGCCCTGGAATCGCCCCACGATATTTCCGAATGGAACAATGCGCCCAAAGTTTCAGGATCAACGTATCGGGTACAAGCTCGATCTCTGGTGGCACTTTTCGCAGGCCAAGAGGTCTCAAAAACTCAGAATCAATAACAGGAAGTATCTCGAATTGGGAAAGTGGATCGTAATTATCGGGCTGATTGTCGTTGCCGTTGGAGCAATGATCTGGCTTGCGGAAAGGGTAGGCATCCCATTCGGAAATCTACCGGGAGACGTAAAAATTGAGGGATCCAATTACTCGTTCAGGTTTCCGGTGGTCACGTCAATAATTGTGAGTATCGTTCTCACCGTTTTAATCAACATCTTTATTCGTTTCTTTCGCTGAATCACAAAGGTTCTGGGAACGGCTCAGCCGATGCTGCACGGTGTGCTTTGCCGTCCCCGGCGATAACAACTACTTGCTGCAGATGGACTTGCCCAATTCATCCGCCTGTTTGATGAGATCACTCCGACTCTGTAACGAATCAGCTTCTCTCGGGCCATTCATCCTGATGACTTCGTTATCCTGAAATCCGTATCGGTTAAGCCAGAAATTGTACCTCTGGAATACGTCTTGATAGAGGCTGAGATCAGCCTGGCCCTGACTAAAAACGAAAATGGCCTTCTTGCCGGATTCCAAACGGCTGGTGAAATCCGGGTTCAAGAAAGAATACGTTCGGTCGAAAAAACATTTAAACTGGCCGGAAACTTCGCCGAAGTAATTGGGAGTCGCAAGAATGACCACGTCCGATTCCCGGATTGCATCCAATACCGGTGTGAGGTCATCTTTCAGCACACATCGGTCGAGCTTGGTTTTGCAGGTCTCGCAACCTTTGCAGCCGCTGAAATTCAGTTTCGACAATTTGAATTCGCTGATTTC
>CAZTJA010000046.1:0-23632 GCA_964613745.1 uncultured Syntrophaceae bacterium | reverse complement strand
GCATTGACAAACGCAAGGTTGTGTTGATCGATCGAATAGATTCGGCAAAACGTGACCGATTCAGCCGGGTGGCCATTAAACCGTTTTCTGCAAATTGATTTTGCCTTTGATGAGCGATGAACCTTCGTCCGGTATAAGGAATGGACCCAAGAAATGGAATTCCTAATGTGACTTCCAAGTCATTGGAAGACCTTATCTTTTTATCGAGTGAATTGATGACCAGAGCCCCGGTGATACCCACAAAAAGTCCAATAAATCCACCTGCAGCAATGTTTAAAAGCTTTTCGGGTTTGATGGGGTTAATGGGGATTGTAGGCGTGTCAACCAGATGAACGTTGTTTCCGATCACGCGAGTACTTAAGTCAAGTTCCTTGCGTTTCGTAAGGAGAATTCGATGAATTTCTTCATTCGTTTCCTGATCCTTCTTGAGAATTGCGTATTGAATCCCTAGATCGTTTGTGTTCATGGCGTCCCGTTTTGCCGCATCAAATGCCTGCTTTTGAGCAGCTTCCTGCTTGACTGCCGCTTCGATACTTTCATCACGCAGCAAATTCCGCAGTTCTGCAATCCGCTTCTTTATTGCGGAAGTCTGTTGGTCCAGAAGCACAAGCTTCGGATAATCACGGTTGTAAATCTCACGCATTTGATCGGCTTGATTTTCGAGCGAGACCAGTTTCTCGCTGAGGGACCACAATTCAACTGACCGAGCTTCCGTTGGTAGTAACATGCCGTTTTGATCAGTGCCTTGCTTGAGGGATTCTACCTGGATTCGATGCTCTGTTGACCGGAGCAAACTTTCAGCGGATTTGTTAAAAATTGCCATGAAATGATTGTCGGCATTGTCCATGGAGACAAGATCGTGCTGAGACTTGAAATTCACCAGATCATGTATTGATTGTATGAGCTTGGCTTCGGATTGTTCAATTTCCCTGCCGAGCCATAGTGAAGCTTCAGTGCTCGCCTGTCTCCTCTTGGAGAGATTCCGATTGAGATACAACTGAATGTATCTTTCCAGCATTGTTTGGCTGTTCATCCGGTCCTTTGCGGACAGTGAAACACTAACAAGATTGCTCTTTTTGATTCTGTTGACCGCCAAACGCTCAATAACTTTGTCGATCAGCTCCTCCCTGTGGATGCCCTCCATGTAGGGAGCTTCGCTGGAATTAGTGGGGATGAATCGGTTCACCCAGGCCACTATCGAGCTTACAACTGAAGTTGTTTCCCGAAATTCTGGAGAATTCTGAAGATGCAGTGCATCTATCAGCTCTGCGGCTAACGATCTACTCTTTAGAATTCCAAGTTGGGTATCGAAATAGTCTTTGTCGTACAGTACCGGGAGCAGATTTTCGGATGCCTTTTCAATTGGGTTCGTGTCGTCCTTACCAATTTCCAGGACCGCTTGGGAAGCATAAAATGGGGTGCTTACAAAATTCACAACGACAGCGAATAATACACCGAATAAAAAGAGAACGATTACCGTCCACTTTCTTTCAAGGAGCAGTTTCAAGTAGTCGGTTAATGACGGCTCAGGTCGATGCGAATGAGTTCTTAACGGGCGCATACGATCCGGAGGCCCGCTCAAATAGTGTATTTGATCTTGTTGCATCATCTAAGTGGGAGTGTTTACGATTTCGGTTGGATCTGTTTTGTAACCGATGGCTTTATTTTGCTTTTTTGCCCCTTGCAGGGACTCCATGAGGATGTTCATCAAAGTGTTCCAAATCGGCTTTTCCTGGTAATATTCTAGAACGTACTTTCGCCCATTCTTTCCGTGGAGCATGCATAAATGCGGCGTTTCTAAATACTTCTTCAAGGCTTGCGATAGTTCATCGATACTTCCCAAAGACACCAATGTTCCAGTGCACTTGTTTCTGACGGCATCAATGCAGCCGGTTACCCTGGTAGCGACTATGGGTATTTCCATAGCTGACGCCTCCAAAATGACCGTAGGTAAGCCCTCGCGGAAGCTAGGCAAGACAAAAACGTCCATTAGTGAGTAGTAAAGGGGGAGTTCTTCTTTTGATACATATCCGGTCATAATTACGCCGGGTGAAGTGTTCAGACGCGAGACAAAGTCCTCATCAAGAGGGTGCTCCGTTTCAAGAGGTCCTACCAGTATAAGACCAATATTCATTCCCGATTGCCTGAGCCGATCCCAAGCTTCAAATAGTTCACGGATCCCCTTGTCCTTGACGAGCCTACCTGCATAGCCAATAAGTTTCATGCTTGAGTTCAATCGAAGCGTTGTTTTCAGTTCCGCAATATCGGTGGCATTGATTCGTGCAGGATTAAAAATGTTTTGGGCATCGATTCCCACTGACCCATGGGGCAAAACATGGACTTTATCGAGCTTGGATAATCCATCTCTCATGATTCGGCGAGCCACTGAGCGACTTTCAGCTATCACTGAATGTGACAAATAGCAGGCGATTTTTTCACATACTTTAAGAAGAATTCGCTTCCAACCAGTTGCGGATTCATAAACAAGTCCTCGCACCGAATAGATTCTCGTTCGCACACCTGTGATGAAACCCGCAATGTTACCCAGAAGAGCTGCTTTAGGAGTAGAAACATTTATAGCGTCCGGCCGTATTCTCAAAAAGACTCTGACGAGACGGACTAAAGAGAGAAGATCACGAAAAGGAGAAATACTCCTGCTCATTTCAACCGGAAAAAACTCAATTCCGGTGATTGATTGAAAGCTGCTCAACATTTCGTCATTCGAGCAAACTACAATTACTCTGAATCCATGTTGTTGAAGGAACTTGATTTGGCCTAGGCAAAAATGGAGGATAGTTGCAGGAACAGTGGTTACGTAGACGATTTTGGTCTGCGTGAGGGGCAGTTTGTTATGTTTTTCGATTTTTCCCATTTATTTTCGTCGAACGTCGAATCAAATTCAAAACCGGGGACAGGATATTTCCGGATCTCCTGAATTACTTTCAAGGCTTTCCGTTTTTCCATGTCGCCAATTGTTTCATTACGATGATTCATGATGATGTCTTTTGCTGAAAATAGAAAAGACCAATTCCAGAGCCACTCTTTTAATACATATTCCAAAAGGGTAGCCTTTGTCAATAACGTACCGACCATGCGATCCCCGTGCATTGAAGCGATTTTTCTCGCATACCGGCAAGAATCTCTGTAGGCTTGTGTGGGAGGATGGGAAGATTCCCGAACAAAATATAACGGTTTGTTGATGCCGGCAAAGTTCGAACCGGCATATGTTCTACACCATAATTCGCGGTCCTGCGCCCGAGCGAGGGACTCGTTGTATGGATTCGCCCGGAACCATGAGGTCCGACCCAAGCATGTGGCGTGGTTTAGAACAGTTTTCCTGAGAACTTTCAACGGGAGGTGTTTTTCTCGTGTTATCCCCCTTTTCCCCCAAGGGACACAGTTTTCGTCTATAGCAATTACTCCGGTATCAACAATATCGGTCTCGGGGTGTCTGTCGAGGTATGCGACTTGTTCCTGCAACCGTGACGGGTGCATCAGATCATCAGCATCCATCCGAGCCAGATATTTGCCTGAGGCGATCCGGGCAATTTGATTAAGTCTATAGGGTAAACGTCGCCTCTTGCCGTCACTGAAAAACTTTACCCTGGAATCTTTGATCGACTGAGCAATATAAGGTGAGCCGTCACTGGATCCGTCATCGAATATTAAGAGCTCCCAGTCGTAGAACGATTGTGCAAAAACCGATCTAACGGCGTCGGCAAGAGTGTGTTCCGCATTGTACACGGGCAGACCGATGGTGACTTTCATTTTCTAAATAGGATTGTTCTGCGAGAGTTGACTATAGGAGATTTTGATAGCCTTTTTCCCGAAGCAGTTGTTGAAGTTTTTTCACATCTTGAGCATTTTTCTTTCGGCACACCAAAAGAGCGTCTTGAGTATCAACTACGATGAGATCTTTGACGCCAACCAGGGTTGTTAATTTATGCGGGGACGAAATGATACATCCGTGACTATCCAGGCAAAGAGCCATTCCGTCCACGGCATTGCCCTCTGAACTGTCCCAAACATCATCCAGTGAAGACCAGCAGCCTACGTCGTTCCAGGCACATTCTAAGGGAACTACAAGCACCTTCTCTGATTTTTCCATTATCCCGTAGTCAATAGATACGCTCTCAAGATCCGAATAGATGCTGTTGAGTGCTGAGATCTCCTGATCAGTATTGAGTCTATCAAATATGCTCTCTATAGTTTCCGCTATTTTAGGTAGATGTTCTCGAAATGCATTGATAATGGCTTCGGATCTCCAAACAAACATTCCGCTGTTCCACATATAGTTGCCGGAAGAAATGTAACTCGTCGCGGTTGTTGCGTCGGGTTTCTCGACGAATCTTTTCACTCCGTACGCTTTGAAGCCGTTATTTTCGCAGACCGGATTCCCCAATTCGAGGTAACCGTAACCAGTTTCCGGTCTGTCCGGAACGATTCCGAAGGTTAGGAGATTATTTGAGAATGCCGCCAAGTCCGAAGCAAATTCAATTCCATTGAGAAACACCGGCTCGTTCCGAATGAGGTGATCAGAAGGCATGACCGCCATTACCGATTCAGGGTCGGTCTTAAAAAGTTTATATGCCGCTAATGCAACGCAGGGGGCTGTGTTTCGTGCTTCAGGTTCAGCAACTACCATATTGGTGTTCAGTTCCGGCAATTGTAGGCGTATGGCATCCGCCGTAGTGACACCTGCTACAACGAGTATTCTTTCAAAAGGAATGACCGGCAGTATACGTTCAACCGTAGCGCGAATCATTGTCTTATTTCCAACAATCGTCAGCAACTGCTTGGGTTTTTGAACTCTGCTGTGGGGCCAAAATCTCGTGCCGCTGCCGCCTGCCATTATTACCGCGTATACCATCACTCACCTTATTTCTTGCAGATCTTGAGGATAGAGTGCATTTTTGAGAATGGAACCTTGATAAATGCGATAGGGCTTCCCATTGGGGACCTTTATTGCAACATGTCCTTCAATCCTCACATTTTTCTCGAAAAAAACAGGTCCGGAGACTTCGAAGGAATCGGCCAGAACAAGAGAAATCGAAGATGGATCTTCGAAACGTTCGGGAATTTTGTGAGGAAAGTCTAGGAAATTTACATCGAATACTACTGAGGGTCTTACCGACAAGTCTGGAGGACGCTTTGGATTAACCCTGATTCTATCCATTGAATCCAATATACAGAAATCCGTTTGCAACAGAAATAAATCACCGATTTTTTTGGTCGGAAAGAATCTATCACGACCCACTCTTAAACCCCTTGCTCTGGGAAAAATGCCAATTGCGGCCCCCATAGCACTTTCAAGCTGTATTATTTTCAGCCCGCCTATTGTCTTGTGATTTTGTATCAAAGGAAGAGCCGGCGTTTGATTATTTAAGGCCGCAGCCAGAGCTTCCAGATCGACCCACAGATTATTCGTATTAAAAACCTTGAATCGCTCAATATCCATGAAGCTGTCGCGTTCTTCAGGCTCAACTTGCGCAAGTTCCAAAAGTTGTAGCTTGTTGTTGTGGATTACAAGGGTTCCGCCCTTTCGATCTACACTAGTCCGATCCGTGACCTCCAAGAGAAAGTCGATGTTTTGTGTCGATATAAGGCCCAGTATCCAAGGTTCGAGACAAGCCGCCAAATTGTCGAGGTTGGAAATGAAAGCCCATTTCTTTCCGGACTTAATGAGCCGCTCGAGAATGCCGGTTCTCTTGAGGCTTATAAAGACGTCGCCATGACCGGGGGGGGCCCAGTCGTCATCAGTATCCGTCTCCATGGGTAGAAGTGAATCTTGCAAAAGCCTTGGGACTTGATTCTGAATAAATATATGCGGATTACAATTGTAGTCAGCCAATATTTCCATGGTGCGTTCATGAGTGAAAAAGCTGTTCATTAACACGAGCGGAATTTCCGCACCCCATTTTCGTTTTATGGCTTCGATCTGACCGACTATGATTTCCAGGTAGCATCTGCCGTTCTTGACTTCCAGTATTCCCTTCGGGACCAATCCTCCCATTGAGGTGCTTCTGCCGCCATTGAGCTTTATGACCACGGCTTTCGTCAGGAGTTTACGACCAAGTCGCTCTAATTCATTTTGATTTTCTCCCAACGTTTCGGAATCAATTATCATACGTGAGTCCGGTGGAGATGTTTCAGCTAACGGGATGTATCCTGAATTAGAATTCGGAACGCGCCGGACCATGTTAAGGAATTCATTAATGCATTTCTGATCAATTCCCCGAGACTGCATTTTCTTAGTAATTCGTGATTCTACTTTGAGTGGAACCATCTACACCTCAACTACAAAACGGTGTGCCATTGAATCAAAATCAATCAATATTTGGAGCTGTAAATTAGGACAATTCCCTTAATCGTAATTTAGATGGAAATGTGCCATGACTCCCCGCAGTTCAAATGCCAAGATCGAATTTTAAGCTATTTAGGAAGCCGGCGGAAGAGTTTTCTTCGCACGTTCAATGAGTTCAATCAGACTGACTATTTTTGGTTCGGGCGGGGCATCAAAATAATCTTCGCAGTCGTCGCCTTTAGGATAACTCAAGACTTGTCGAACATCGAATTTGTCACTCCAACAAGAAACACATTTTCGACAAGGCTTTCCAAAGTTTTCAATCCGACAGTAATCAAACCGAATCTGATGGCCCAGTCTTGGGCATCTCACTTCTTGCTCGACATTGTACGCATCCGTCATGCCCGTCATCCTCTGATTTTGAAAATGATCATTCGATCATCTGATTATTGAACCCGGACCCGCGTCACCCAATATTTCACATACTACTGGTTTGTCTTCCGGTCCGATCGCAGCTAAGACCATGCCCTGACTTACGCCGAAACGCATTTTACGAGGCTTTAGATTTGCCACCACGACCACTGTCTTGCCTATCAGATCTTCGGGTTTGTAGGCGCTTTTTATCCCGGCGAAAATATTTCTTTTTTCCCGACCTAAATCCACGGTCAGCTTCAATAGCTTATCTGCACCTTCTACACCTGCGGCTTCGGTGATTTTTCCGGCCCTGAGATCCAGCATCGCCAAGGCATCAACGTCGATCTCAGATTTGAATTCCGGCACTTTCGGACTGGCGTCCGTAGGAGCTGCACTTAATTTGCAAGCCTCGATCAATTTGTCGAAGGCACCTATTTCCAATCTATCCGCCAGCTTCTCGAAGGTTCCTATCGATCTATTTTCGATATTTTCTGAAATGTCTGACCACCGCAGGTCACCGGTTCCCAGTATTGTTTCGACCTGTGCGCAATAGGACGGAAGAATAGGTTTGAGTAGAATTGTTATTATTTTTATGCAATTAACGGCAAGAGTGAGATCATTTCTCGCCTGATCGGGGTTGTCTTTTGCGGTAGCCCAGGGCGCCTGTTGCTGAATATAATTATTTGCTATATCCGAAATCGCCAAAATATTCCGCGTTACCGCTCCAAATCGTAATTTCTCATAATCTTCTCGTACTTGTTCCACAAGCCTCAGTATCTGAGGTTCCAATTGTTGGAAAGATTCAGGAAGTGTCCCCAATCTTGAATCAAGCCTTTTGTTGAGAAACCCCAAAGTCCTGCTAATCAGATTCGTGATATTGTTCACGAGTTCGGCATTTGTACGGTTGACGAACTCTTCAATATTGAGATCAAGATCATCAATGGAATTACTTAGTTTGGTAGCATAATAATAACGTAAGTACAAAGGGTTAAGTTGAGAGCGGAAATCTCGTGCAGTGATAAACGTACCCCTGCTTTTCGACATTTTAAGTCCGTTTACCGTTAAAAATCCGTGGACATGCACTGCATGAGGCAATCTGTACTGGGCGGCTTCAAGCATTGCAGGCCAGAACAGAGTATGAAAATATGCGATGTCCTTGCCTATGAAATGATGAATCCGGACATTATCGTCGCGCTGAGTCCAATATTCATCTACCGTCCGATCCGGTTTGTCCGAACAATAATGTTCCGTAGCGGCAATGTATCCAATCGGTGCATCAAGCCACACGTAAAAATATTTGTTTTCTTCATCAGGGATCTGGAATCCGAAATAGGGACCATCTCGGGAAATATCCCAATCCTGCAACCCCTGTTCTATCCAGGTTCCTACAAATGACTGCACTTCATGCTGGAGCTTCCCTTCCTCAGTCGTCCATCTTTTCAAGAAATCCTGAAAATCCACCAATTTGAAGAAAAAGTGAGTAGACTTTCGGAGAGAAGGTTTGTGTCCACACAGTGCACATAGAGCTTGATCGAGATCCGTTGGTCGGTAAGTCGCTCCGCATGATTCGCAAACGTCTCCATACTGATCTGGAGCTTTGCATTTCGGGCAGACGCCTTTGATGTATCGATCAGGAAGAAATCTCCCGCATTCCTCACAATAGAATTGCTCTATTTCTCGGGTGACAATGTGACCCTTTTGTTTGGCTCGCAGGTAGATAATGCGGCAATGCTTCAGGTTTTCCGGGGAGTCCGTTGTGTAGAATTCATCAAAGCTGACGTCAAAGGCGGAAAAATCCTCTTTGTGTCGTTCATGAAAAATATCTACCAACTCTTTGGGACTGATACCCCTTTTTCCGGCATTGATCTCGATTGGAGTTCCGTGAGAATCGGAAGCACAAACATAAATAACATCGCAACCGATCAGTCGAAGATAGCGAACGTAAATGTCGGTTTGAATGTATTCAACTAAATGACCTATATGTATATCGCCGTTGGCATAGGGGAGGGCACTGGTAACCAATACTCTTTGCAAAATTTCTCCTTTAAGAAGGCGTGCGCTAATCCGATTAGTTTGCACACGATGTGAAATGGGCTTGATCTATGACGGCTCTATTCACGAACGATTTCGATCGCTTCTAAATTCGGATCTTTCTCCCTATCAATTTTGAAAACTCGAGCTTTCATAACAATGGTTTCCATCTCTTTCAACTCATCCAGAATTGCAGCGGCATCCTTTTTCATCCATACTTTATTCAAGGTTATATAGCTAACTCTATCAGCAATTATGAAATTTATGTAATCTTCCCCCAGCGGGCTTGCCAGATCTCCCTTTTTATAAAACCGAACCGAGATGACGATTTCTTTGTTGAGAAATTGATTAGGATTTTCAGTTAAGGCAACGATTGTGAGATTCTCGTCAAGGTTCTTGTGAATTCCGCCCTTCATGTATTTTAGGGTACCGCATCCCGACGTAATGGAAAATAGTAAGACAACAATTAAGATGCGAGTTGTTTTCGGCATTAGCCTACAATCCGAGCGATCATTGGGCAACGCTGCAGCTTACATGAATTTTGAGAATTTGTCAAAATTGTACGTATTATTGCTAGTAAGACCGGGCTTCCTTGGGTTCATTCTTTTTTGAATTCAGGCTGTGAGCTGGAAAAAAAGTTTTTGATGCTGATATAAAGTACGGTTTGACAACTTACGTTGCACATGTTAACAGAATAATAGATACTGTAATTTGAACTGAATAGGGCTCGATCACATTCCCTCATTCATCCCCGACACGATCTGAGGATGCATCCGCAAATGTGGCAGTTCGGATGAACCGAACTCAACAAATGAGTTGTTCCCGGTGAAGCCGGAGAACGAACTTTATTTTCTACCGGATGTCATCAAGACAAGGAAGAAAGCTTCCATTAATTAATAGATTTTGTCGATTGCTCAATAGTAAGTAGATAATTGAAATTCAAATTGTTTTTTGCATATGAATGCATGCCCATCAGGGCACGCGATGAATGAATAGGGCTCGTTACAAAACGGATCCCACCGAGATTTTCGTCTTTTTATTTCTCCGTAATGCTTGGGCTGGTTTGCTGTTTAGCCCAGCCGGTCAGATTATATGATCGGTTACGTATTTTCTAAAATACTGCGGAGTTCGGCAACTGACGTAAATTGATTGACAAGTAAAGATGCGCCGACTATAGAGCGATCTTAACTCAACATCCAGCGCCGACCAGGCGCAAACAAAGGCTGAAGAGCCGAGGAGGAACTTTGGAAAGATGTAAGACTTGCGGTAAAGAGTATACCGCTAATCAGACGATGACTTATTCCGTATATGGTTACTGTTCATGGGACTGCTTGATGAACAAGAGAGGCAAACGCAAGGATCAGCCTCAAAGGCCTAATCGCAAGAATTTCGGTTCTCGCGATAATCAGCGTTCAAAATGGGCACAGAATTATTAATTTTTGTTCTGAGTTTGTGAACCGTTTGAAAATGATGGTTACCGGAGTTGATGACTTAATTTGTACTTTAGATTTGCTCCGATAGTTTCCTTGATTTTCGGTTAAGAAATAATCAGAAAACAACCTGGAAGATGGTCGATGGTTATGGCAAAGTTTGCCGGGCCATAGGTGTCGAATTGCGCTTGGATCCTTCGTTTGGCAAGAAGAGCAATTGGGAGACCTTCCAAGACACTTGCGCTTAACGAAAACCCTTTGTATAAATCCGTGATACCATTCATAGAAGGGGCCGCAATTGAGCCAACCGACCATTTCACAACTCGTTTCGGAACTTGAAAAAGTTCATTATGACCTGGGCAGAATTACCGCCGACCAGCTGATGGGTATTCCGGCTGCAGTTAACACAATGGACATTCTGGAGAGTCACCCGCAATTACTGCGTCCCAAAACGCTCGGGCTTCTCAGGAAAAGTATTAACGCGGCCGAAGATCCAGAAGTCGCCGAACGCATTCAACGAGTGATGTTCGCGTGTATGGACCTTATGATTGAAGAAGAAACCGCATCTTTGTCGGATATGCTGAGATTCTATATGGAACGCGGCCGCATGATTGTTCCACCTGAAAAAATTCCAGCCCTGGAAGTTGTTCCCTGGCTTCAGAGTCAGTCGGACTTCTCCAAGCGGGAGGAGATGGAAAAAGAAAATTCGATTTTCTTGAAGGGCATAGTCAATCCAATGCTTTTGGGTATTACGGAGTTGACCATTAGAGCGGTGAAAGAAAAGTTCGGCTATGCCAATTATGCGGATTTCTGCTCTGCAAAAAAACGTAAGGATTTTGCGGCCAAGAAACAAGAGCTCCAACTTTACCTGGAACGCACCGAATCGTCTTATTATGAGAGAATCGTGCCGTGGGCTGAAGAAACAATCGGCAGAGAATTCAAGAACCTTAGCAGGTATCATGCTCTCTATTTGCTCAGGATAAGTAAATTCGACCGGTATTTTCCCTCTGAATCTTTAGTCGATGTAATCGCTCAAACGTTTGAGTTGCTCAATTTCGATGTGCGCTCCAACCCAGGCCTGGTTGTCGACGTGTCGGATTCTCCGTCAAAGACTCCCACAGGCATGTGTGTAGGTGTTCAGATCCCAGGCGAGGTTTACGTCGTGATGAAACCCACGGGAGGAGGGTTAATTGACGTTGAGACTCTACTGCATGAGACTGGGCATGCCTTCTTTCTTTCCAATTTCGATCCAAATCTCCCTGTTGAATACAGACGTCTGTATGCATCGGCAGACCTCGATGAAACTTTTGCATTTTTGTTTTGGGATTTAATCGGGAATCCTTCATGGTTGAGTAAAATAGGGCGGGTACCGGATTCAGATGTTTCCGAATTAATGAGACTGTTTGAAAACAAGAAGCTCTGTTTAATCAGAAGGCATATCGGTAAATTTTTGGCTGAATGCGACTTCTATGAAAAGAGCGACATTAAGGATTCATCTTTCTATCGGGAGCACCTTCATGCTGCTACAGGCTTTTCGTATGAGGCGGTTGGTTATCTAATAGACTCAGAACCCGATTTCTACACGCTGGACTACGTAGATGCCTGGGCTGGCGCTCATACTCTGGGCAATTATTTAGAATTCGAATTTGGTCAGGACTGGTTTCAAAACAGGTTGGCCGGTGACTTTCTGCGCTCCATAGCTACAGAGGGTCGAAGAAATTCAATGCATTCCGCGATTAGGAAGTATTGCGGCAAGGATCCTGTGCTTCCTTTCTAGTCTAAAGACGTATTCGTTAATGATTCATCACACTCGACCGGAATTTGCGGAACGAATAATTGAGAAGTACATGTCTTCTCAGTCGAATGTCTTTGTGGTGTACGGAAACACTAAAGATATTTACCCGACTGAATCGAAGAAGTACGTCCCTCTCAAAGAGTTCTTGATTGAAGCGCTGATAAAACCTGAGCGACCCGAATCTCCCAAAATAGTCTTGGTCTATGATCCTGTTTCGGGGATAACTTTCCCCAACCCTCTGGATCAGATTCTTTTATCTCGTCAAATTGGTGAAGACAGATTGGCGAAGGTGCTGCGATCATCAAAAACGGATATAGTTGCCGCTTGCGAGGTCATGCGAGAATTCACCAAATTGGATGTCATGGTTCCCCGCATAGATGACCTGACCAAGAAAATACGTAAAGACTTTGCGATAATACTCAATTACGGAGAAGCTATCGCTCCTCCGGGTTCAGGCGACATGATGTCCGACCACGAGCGATTGAAAATCATAACCCTGGAGAACTGGTTTTCCGATAATCGCTTCGTGTCATCGCCGGATCTGGTTATACTTGTGAGCGAAACATTGACGGGCATAAATTCAAGGATTGTGGACCTTCCTTATTGTTCAACTATTCTCATAGATAGACCAAAAGAGCATGAACGGCTTACATATATTGAGCATTTAACCCAAAGCGAAAAGATGGCTGAATCGATTCCGGCGAGCAAAATTGCTTTTTCAAGTGCCGGCCTAAGCCTGCTTTCCATTCGACAGATTTTTTTGCAAGCATCTTATAAAGGACTGGACATTACTCCTGAACTCGTATTTCAAAAAACCAAGGAAATCATAGAAAAAGAGTTGCAGGGCCACATCGAGTTTCCGAGTATCGATTACGGATTTGAGAAAGTCATTGGGGCTTCTCGACTCTTAAAAAAGCTGAATGAACTGAAAACGTGCGTCCTGTCAAGCGACCCGGAAGTAATTCCTGTGGGCATTTTGGTTCCCGGCGCAAACGGGGTTGGGAAAACTTTCATATATAGGGCTTTTGCGAAAGAATGCGGCTGGGTGGCGGTAGTCCTTAAGAATATAAGAGACCCCTACGTCGGACAGACCGAAAGGAATTGGGAGCGTATTCGATCGGTTCTTGAAGCAATGGGAAATGTCATGGTGATGTACGATGAGGCCGATACGGAAATTGGCGGCAGAGGTTCTCAGACCCATGATGTTGATCGAAGACTTTTCGGAAACATTCTTCGAATGATGTCGGAGCCGAAGAATCGTGGCAAGATTATTTGGATAATAATTACCGCACGTCCCGATCGCCTCGAACCGGATATCAAAAGGTCCGGCCGGGCAGGAGAGCATTTGCCTGTGTTTGATTTAGAAGGTGAAGAAAAAAAGATTTTTGTGGAGCATGTTTTATCGCAGGTTTCAGTCCGGTTAAATGATTTCACCGATGAAGAACAAGATGATTTTTCACAACTTACCAAGGAATATTTTCCAGCTGATTTCGATCAATTACTAACTGAGCTCCGAAGAAGGAGGCTCTTGGAAGGCAAGCTTTTGCCGGCACATGTTTTGGAAGAAATAAAAGATTTTATTCCGTCGGATTTGGCTCATCAGAGACTGTATCAAGAGCTTTTGGCCGTTTTGGAATGTACTTCACTCGAGTTAATTCCCGATCGTTACGTCAATATATCTCGAACTGAAATACAGAGACTTGTGCAAGAGATTAAGTTCAATCCGGTAGCTATGCAATGATTGTTTTAGGGATTGAAACCTCTTGTGATGAAACAGCGGCCTCAGTTGTTTCGGGCAAAAAAATCTTGTCCAATGTTGTATTTTCACAAATAGATGTTCACAAGGAATACGGCGGTGTCGTTCCTGAACTTGCGTCGAGAAAACACATTGAATGCATTTCCCAGGTCATAGATTTAGCTTCCAAAGAGGCAGGCGTAGCGCTCAGTCACCTGCAAGGAATCGGTGTCACAAGGGGGCCGGGACTCATAGGGTCGCTTCTCGTGGGAATCGGTGCCGCGAAAGCTATGGCTCTGGGACTAAATATCCCAATAACCGGCGTGAATCATTTGCATGGCCACCTCTTTGCCGTGTTTCTGGAGAACGAAGGAATCGAGTTCCCGTTCATGGGGTTGGTTGTTTCGGGTGGCCACACAAGTCTTTATTTGGTTAGAAATTTCTTTGACATTGAACGAGTCGGCAAAACGAGAGACGATGCCGCAGGTGAAGCATTCGACAAGGTAGCGAAACTCCTTGGACTTGGTTATCCTGGTGGAGTAGCAATCGAAGGACTTGTCCAAGACTCGGATTCAGATGGATTGCGTTTGCCGCAGGCCTTACTCGAGAAGGACAACTTTGACTTCAGTTTTTCCGGTCTAAAAACGGCAGTGCTCAGGCAAGTAGAAAATTTGTTTGGAAGGAAAAGCGCTACCGGTCGACCTGGAAGTTTTTATCCAATTTGCGCTGAGAATATGGACACGGATCAGGGTATTGGAATTAAAAAGATTGCAGCCGCTTTTCAGGATTCCGTTGTTCAAGTTCTTGCCAAAAAAGCCGTCAACGCTGCAAAGTATTATAACTGCAAACAGCTCGTAATCTGTGGTGGTGTTGCTGCAAACAGAGCGCTTCGAGAGAAAACGATCTCACTGGCATGTTCTGCGCGAGTTCAGGTTTTGTTCCCCTCGTTCGGGTTGTGCACGGACAATGCCGCCATGATTGCAGTTCGCGCCGAAGACTTGCTGAGCGCCGGCTTTGTTGACGATCTTTCATTCGACGCGAAGAGTAGGTGGTAAAAGTGCAAGTAAACAAGAGCCGTATCCTTTTTGATTCTGACACGATCGCTGCACGCATAAGAGAAATCGGCCGCGAGATCTCGGACAAACATAGGGGAGAAGAAGTTGTTATCATAGGCGTTCTTAAAGGATGCTTCATGTTCATGGCCGATCTAGTCAGAGCTATCGAACTTCCCACCAAGATCGATTTTGTACGCATATCTTCCTACCACAACTCTACGTGTTCTTCCGGTGTGCTCGAAATCAAGATGGATGTTTCTCTTCCCTTGAAAGGTAAGGCAATAATACTGGTAGACGACATTGTTGATACAGGGCTGACGCTAAGCGAATATAAAAAGCGTTTGGAGGCTGAACAGCCCAAATCTCTTGAAACTGCCGCCCTCATTGACAAGAAAGCGCGTAGAGAAAAGCACGTTGATCTGGATTATTGTGGTTTTCAAATTGAGGACGGCTTTGTGGTAGGATTTGGTTTGGACTGCGATGAACAGCACAGGGGATTGGGCTCACTCTACGTTCTTGAGGAACACCTTCACACCTAAAACAAAACGCATGTCACCGGGAGTATGATTGGATAGACAATTCTTTGTTTCAAGGGCTTTGATTGCCATAGCATGCGTGTTGACGATCGGTACTTTGGGGTATCACTTCATTGAAGGCTGGACCGTACTGGAAGGCTTTTACATGACCGTGATCACCATCTCCACTATTGGTTTTAAGGAAGTCCACGACCTTTCGGCTCATGGCCAACTTTTCACTCTTTTTATCATTTTCTGCGGGATCGGAGTAATGGGTTATGCAATTGTAGCCGGTACTTCGATGATAGTAGAAGGGGAACTAAATCGGATTTTTTCCAGGCGGCGATCTATGAAAGCGATCAGTCGATTACAAGACCATTTCATTATCTGCGGATACGGCAGAATGGGGTCTTTCATTTGTGAACAATTGGCATTGCGTCAAATACCGTTTGTAGTCATAGAGCACAGGCCGGAGGTACAGGATCGGGTGATGCAGGCCGGCTATTTTCTCTCGCCCGGCGATGCAACGGAAGAAGATGTCTTGGTTACGGCGGGCATAAAAACGGCTAGAGGTTTGGTAAGCGTTTTGGATTCGGACGCTTCGAACGTGTACGTAGTTTTGAGTGCAAGAGAGCTGAATCCCGGAATAGATATCGTCGCAAGAGCGGGTGATGAATCTGCAGGAAAGAAACTGCAAAGAGCAGGTGCATCCCGCGTCATAAGCCCTTACCGAATCGGCGGCATGCGAATGGTTATGGGAATTCTGAAACCGGAAGTCATGAATTTTATCGAGCTTGCAATGGACCATAGCCAACTCGATATTGAGCTTGAGCAGATCCAAGTCGGACCGGACTCGCTGTACAGTGGAAAAAGGTTGATAGAAACGGACATTCGCAAGGAATTGAACCTGATCATCGTAGCGGTCAGGAAAGCTGATGGAAATATGGTATTCAATCCCGGACCAAACACTGTGCTGAATGATCATGATGTTTTGATTGCAATCGGAGAACGAAAGAATCTCGAGCGATTGGAACTGAAGTCAAAACAGTCAAACAGCACGATGGCTTTATAAGAGTATGTTGGGTCAAAATCATGTTTTATTTTTTAAGGACTGATTAGAAAATAAAAGTAAGTTATTCTAATAATAAAAACGGCATACTTAAAGCTGCTTTGTGGTGATCCGATACGTTAAAAGCATTTTCGTATTGTCATTCCGCATTCAAGTATGGTAGGGTTACTCATGCGAAAGAACATTGTGATTGTGTTGATCGGTTGGGCCTTAGTGACATTGATGTTCACCCTGAGCTTCGGTCAACAGTATGATGTCAGAGGGTATTGGGTAGGTAATGCTCAAGGAGTTGTTTTCGGTGCCGAAGGCAGTGTGATGATCACTCACCAAAAGGGTGATGAAATCCAAGGAGTGGTTGAAGGAGGCAATTTCCTTGGGAAAGCGAAATTCGGCATCAATGGAAAGATCCAGGGCAATTACATTTATGGAAACAAAGAGGGTAATACCTTTCAAGGTTATATTTATCCGGATGGAACAATACGAGGAGTTTGCCGAGCGGTAACCGGAGATAAATTTGACGTTTTTCTGAAAAGACCTCAGCAGTATTGGGGGAATCAACAGACCGGCTACCCACAATACGGCATGTGGCAATATCAGTAATTCCGAATTTGGTATCTTCCGAGCTCGCCATTTTAGGGCTCAGATCGTAGACATCGAGCATTACTCTTGAATGATTTTTGGAACAAAATGTCCCACATTCAACGAGTGTTGCTCGTTTTTGTTTTTTTGGGTTTAGGTGTTTTACTATTGTATAGGATTATGATCCCATCCAGTGTCCAAGAATTACATGTTGTACTGGTAGATCTCGAATACGGGAATCCTGATAACGAGAGGCACAAAGAACTTCGCCAAGTCATAGCTAACCTCCCGAACGAATTTAGTGAGTTGGCCGGAACCAAAATCTTTTTCAGCCAGGTTCATTTCTCATTATTTACAGAGTCTTTTATCACTGAATCACGACCGGATCTCATTATTTTGAGTCCACAGGGCACTCCTTGGTCTAGGTATGGTAGTCAAATCGAGCCGACTCAGAACTTGGTTAAGCAGTTAGTCAAAAATGGACGAATTCCATTACTTGGAATTTGCGGTGGCCACCAGTTTCTTGCTATGACTATGGGTAGCAAAGTTGATCACATTGATCCGGAATTGCAGGGCAGGAAAGTCGATCATTACCCAAGAGGGGCTCTCAGCGAGAAAGGCCCGACGGTTCTTCAAGTAACGGGATCAGACCCTATTTTCAGGGGAGCGGTCGAAAACGGAACTCTCGTAGTGATCGAGAACCACTATGAAGAAGTGAAAGATGTTCCCAATGGATTTGTGAATATTGCTGAAAGCCGACTTTCACCAGTTCAACTTATAGCGGTGCCGGGTAAGGTTATTTATGGTATGGCGTTTCATCCGGAACGAGTACGCGATGGATCGGGCATCACGGGTGAGACACATTCCGCTGGTTGGCAATTACTGGCTAATGTGCTTCTCATGTCGGCAGAACAAAAACGTTCTGCAAGAAATGAATAGGAGGCGTCATGAATGAACTTCAGAAATCCAAAATTCGGATTTCCCATTGGATCGAACATAATGTCGAGCATATTTTGGGCTACAAGGAAGTCGCTCAAATTCTAAGGAACAATGGAAATACCGAAGGAGCGGAATCAATCCTCAGGGCTGTGGAACTTATACTGAAAGCCAATTCCGAATTTCAAAAAGTTCATGACGGGTTGCCCAAGGCAGACATGGAAACCGACCAGGGGCATTCACATCATCACCACAATCATTCTCATGATCATGTTCACGATCATAAAAAACATAGCCATGATTAAATTGTGGTAGATTGATACGATCAGGTTTTACGTTAATGCCTGCTCGAGATCTCCTAAAATGTCATCGATGTCCTCAATCCCGATGGACAATCTGATGAGGTCGTCGGGAACACCCGCATTCAGTTGTTGCTGTTTGGTTAATTGGGAATGTGTTGTACCGGCGGGATGTATTGCCAGACTTTTCGCATCGCCCACATTGGCCAAATGTGAAAAAAGTTTCAGCCGGGAAATAAAGTCTTCTGCACCATCGGAACCTTCCAGGAGGCCGAAAACGACCACTCCTCCTCCGTAGCCTTTGTGGAAATACTTTTGTGCATTGTCGTGAGACGGGTCTCCCTCAAGTCCCGGATATCGAACCCATTGCACCCTCTCGTGTCGTTGTAGAAACTTCGCGACTTCGAGGGCATTTTCGCAGTGTCGTTCCATCCTTAATGCTAGAGTTTCTATTCCCTGCAAGAAAATCCAAGAATTGTCGGGACTGATGCATGCACCCAGATTTCTCAGGGCGACCAAACGCATTCTCAAGATAAAAGCTAACGGCTGAAGCTCTCCCAAGTCGTGCCCGAAACGGATTCCGAAATATGAGTCTTCCGGTTGGTCAAAGAGACTGAATTTCGAGGACGACCAATCAAATCGTCCGGAATCAATGACGATTCCGCCAATTCCCGTGCCGTGGCCTCCGATCCATTTCGTTAAAGAATGCACAACGATATCGGCTCCAAAATCGATTGGCTTGAAGAGAAAGGGCGTAGTGAAGGTGGCATCGACTATGAAGGGTATGCCGGCATCTTTAGCGATCTTGCTGATTCCATCAAAGTCAGGAACGCCGAGCATAGGATTACATATCGTCTCCATAAAAATCGCTTTGGTATTCTCGTTGATTTCAGCTTCTATGGCCGTGAGATTGGCGAAATCAACGAACCTTACACGTATTCCAAATTTCGGTAGGATATCATTAAACATTGTATACGTGCCGCCGTAAAGATTTCGGCCCGACACGAATTCGTCCCCGGCTTGCATAATATTTATGATTGAATAGAAGACGGCATTTGTGCCGGATGCCAGAGCCAAAGCTCCTGTTCCTCCTTCCAGAGCCGCCATTCTTTTCTCGAGTACATCTGTTGTGGGATTCATTAATCGGGTATAAATGTTTCCCGGTTCTTTGAGTGAAAATAAATTGGATGCATGTCTGCTGTCCCGAAACACATAGGACGAGGTTCTGTGAACGGGCACACCTCTGGCTAAAGTTGAAGGATCAGGTTCCTGGCCCGCATGCAAAGCAAGGGTATTGAACTTGTAGTTTTTGTCCGTATGATCCAAACCATGCTCCTGTTTTGGGAATAGCAATTACGATAAAATAATATCCTACCACAACCCTTGTAATTGATACACGCGCATTCCAAAATTTATGAATCTTGTTGACTTTTATAGTCATTTCTAATAATTGCAGCACTATGTTGAGCAAATTTATTAAACTTCTTGAGAAAAGAATTCCGCTTGAAACTCTTTTTACAAGGTTTCCCGAGCTGTTTCGGAGAGAGCATTCCGGTCAACAATTTACGGACGAAGCTTTTTCGTCATTGCTGGAATTTTTAAACAACGGAGAGACCTCATATAGAAGTGTTGCCGTCCAGGCCGGACTCCGCTGGTCGGCATCATCCCAGAAACCGGCTCTAAGAAACACTATTCAGAACAAGGGTTTCCTAACTCCTTCCTGCCTTTGGGCCTACAAAAATCTCAGAGGCACTCTTGATGTGTTGTTTCAGGAATTTGACAACCCTGAAATGATACTGATGCAGATAGTCTTGCTCAAAGAGGCGGAACCGGCACAATCCGTGCCCTTCTTAATGGATAAATTTTTATCTAAAAAGGAGGTTCCGGACGAGATCAAGTTGGCGTCCCGATTAAGCATTCTGAGAATTCTCGACTCCGGGATATCGCCGAAGCTGCTGCAAACGCTCCAATCGAAATACCCCGGGGTAGAAATCTTGAAGCAGTGGAATCCGGGAATTCCCGGACGTAGAGTGCTGGGAACTTCAAAGACCCCGGTTGGAATAGATTTTCATCAGCTTGTGAGATCCGTTCGAGACATGCGGGATCTCTCGTCTTTGACGAGAACTTTGTATCTGAGTTCATTGTTTTACATACCACTCTCAGAAAAAGAATGGCAATCCTTATGGTTGAGCAGCTCAGATCACCAATTTTTCTATCAATTGAAAGCTGCCGGTATAATCGACACCATAGACGGAGGTCATGTGATGTCGTGCGATCCGGCCAAACAGATTTTGGCGAAGCGTTTTCTTTTTGAATCCTATCCTTTGATTAAAGAGTCAGTTCAGAAAAATAGGAAAAATAGACTTAAAGAAGAGCATGAGAAACGCGTCAAAACGAGTGAGTTGGATCGGCAGGCACTTGAGATTGTTCCTGATGGAATCATTTGCATAGAAAAATCAGGGAGACTCTTTTACATGAATCCGGCAGCTGAGGAGATGCTGGAGGCTAACCCTGATTTAAAGGAAAAAATTTTTGGTGCAGGATCTCTCGATGACAAACTCAAGAATTATTCCAAAGAAGCCGTTCAAAAGTACATCTCGCAGAGTTCCGCATCCGGAGATGCACTGGTCGAAGTTTTCGGAAGTAGAGTTTTTGTGGAATCTCAGGGGAAAAAGTTTGAAGTCACGCTTGGAAATCAGATCATTCTGCTCAGGGACATTACTGATCAATACTTGATCGACGCTGAAATTGGAAAACTCTACCGGCATGAATTAAAGGCCGCTCTGGACATAATGGGCTTTGGATTAAGCTCCGCTAGGGACCTTTTGTTGGAGAACAAATCCCGTGAAGCCACAGAATGTCTCATGAACCTGGACAAGAAACGATGCGAGTTGATTGCATTACTCGAAGAGAAAATGGATTTCATTCGCATTCACTCCGATTCTTTCCAAATCAAACCCACTTTGCTGAACCTTAACCTCATTGTAGACCGTTGCATTTCAAATTACCGAGAGACCGCAGCATCCAAAAAAATAACAATCAACTCAAACCACCTGGAAACTGATGCCCTCGAAGTGATGGGAGAAGAGCGTTTTCTTACCCGCGCATTGGATAACATCGTGCGAAACGCCGTCAAGTTTGCCGACACAAACGGAGTTCTTGAAGTGCAAATAGGCAGGTCCATGCTCGAAGCCTACGTATCCATCAAAGACGATGGTTGCGGCATATCAAGAGAGAATATCAAAAAGATATTTCAATTAGGATTTACTACCGGCGGCAGCGGACGAGGTCTCTATCTTACCAAGAGAATAGTCGCGGCCCACAATGGCCGAATCACCGTGGAAAGTAAGAGAAATGAAGGAGCCTGTTTTACGGTCTGGCTACCATGCGGAATCGAGTGAGGTTAATGAAGAATATAAGACTGTTGCATGCCGACGATGAGGAATTGATACGAAAAAGGGTTAAAATGATGCTGAACCGTAGTTTTCGTATTATCCAAGCAGCTACGGTAGCTGAGGCTTTGAGCGTACCGGAACATGGATTTGATGCCGCTATTCTCGACATAATGTTTCCAGACGGAAACGGCATAGAATTGTGCAAGAAAATTAAAGACCGTAATCCGCATGCAACCGTCATCATAAGTTCGTCAATGGAAACGGTGGATGCTTGGGACGATGCCTTCAAAGCGGGAGCTGACGGCTACATAGAAAAAAAAGATCTCCAAGCATTAGATCCACGGAAACTGACACTCACAATTAACAATTTGGTGGAAAGGAATCGGCTCCGGAAGCTTGCTGAAGAGACCCACAAGCGACAGGTAAAGCTACTCTCGATATTGTCCCATGATGTTCGGGCGCCATTCCAGGCGTTATTGGGAACTCTTGAAATGTTGAGGCGTAATCCTGATCCGTGTTCCGCAACGGACAAAATTGAAATGATTTATCAATGTGCCGATGACCAATTGAAGTTCATAAATTCACTTCTGGAACTCTTGAGGTTGGAATCGGGCGGTACGAGGATGAGGACTGCTCCTTTAGATCTCAACATTCCCATCAACTTGTCCGTCCAAACCCTTTCAATGTTAATTTCGGGGAAATCCATCACATTGCACATGAAAGTAGACCAGGATTTACCAAAAATTAACGGAGACATCGCACGCGTTTCACAGTTGCTCAACAATCTCATTTCCAATGCGGTAAAGTTTACACCAAGGGGCGGTTCTATCTGGGTCCAAATGTCGGCTCGATCCCAAGATGGAAAAGCCGGCGTAGCAATAGAAATTACGGATTCCGGCAATGGAATAAATGACCGTGAACTAGCTCGAATTTTTCAACCATTCCACAGAGGTCGAGAACTGGGCACCGAAGGGGAAAAGGGAACGGGACTTGGCTTGGCGATTTGTAGAGAAATTATGCAGCTTCATGGTGGCTCTCTCGAGGTGAAAAACGTTCCGACGCGCGGGGCCTGTTTTATTTCATGGTTTCCTTGTGATACTCCGGAAGTTGATGCTCAAATTTTACGTGCGGGGCAATGCTGAGACGGAGTGGGTCATCCATTTGCTGAGATATTAGAAGAGTCTCGTTAGTGATAAATTCGTAACGGCATAATCCTAAGTGAGTTTGGCCTTACTCATGAGGCGATTTTTGAAAATACTGATCAACATCAAATTGTATTCTCCTATTACTCCTCTTGTTTGTATGGTCTTGTTGAGCATGTTCGTTGTGTCATGCAGCATGGTCCCGAGCAACCCTGTTGCTGTTGTGGAACTCTATCGTGGCCGTATGAAATCGGGTGATGTTGAGAAAGCTCGGGAATTGCTTACGGAAGAGTCGAGGGGAATTGTTCAGGGCATAGTAGCCGATTACAAGCTCGATCAACCACCCGAGGACTTGGCACTCTTGAACGCCTTGGATCCGGGGTCTCCTCCGGCACTGATGAGTTCCGATGAACAAAATGCACTTATTCAGGTGAGGACCCTGCGTGGCGGAGTTAAGATCATCAAGCTTGTGAAATCTTCCTCCAAAAGTGATTGGAAGATCGACATTCAATCGGACCTTCAGTCATTGGATTCATTCCTCAAAGGTCGCGAGGCATTGGAAGTGATGCGAGAGCAGGCCGGAGAGTACGCTGCTGGGTGGAAAGCTTTTACTGAACAACTGAACAAAATGAATATTGTTGAGCCGCCTAAACAAATTACACCCAAAGCTAACGACGATGCCTCAGAAAAGGCCAAATCTAAATTGAAGAAACAGAGCGTCAAGCCTAAGCGGCGGCCCATTAAAAAGAGCGGCGAGGACGATTAATAGCAGTTCACAGGAGGTTTGCAGGGCGGAGGACAACCGGGAGACCCATATAAATAGGTGGAGCACATTTTTCAGACATAAAGCTTGGTATGGATCTCACTTTGGAAAAGCTCTTCGGCCCGGATAAAGGCACGAAACTGCATCGGTCCGCATCGTTGGATATGTGA
>CAZTJA010000045.1:0-24731 GCA_964613745.1 uncultured Syntrophaceae bacterium | reverse complement strand
ATGCCTGCTGGATTTTCATCAGCAACAAATCGGTTTCGATCGGCTTCGTGAGATAGTCATACGCACCAAGCCTCATCCCTTGCATGGCATTTTTTACCGATGAGTCAGCCGTCAGCAGAATAACTTTTGCTCGAGGCTTTAACGCTATTATCGCTTCGAGCGTTTTAAAGCCGTCCATACCGGGCATGTGAAGATCAAGGACTACAATTTCGATCTCTGTCGAGTTTAAAATCGATAGAGCTTCTCGGCCCGAAGAAGCCGCCCGGACCTCAATTCCTCGAATCTGTAGTCTCTGGGCTACCAGTCTGACGAAATCCGTTTCGTCGTCAACTAAGAGCACCGTTGTGGCGGCATTCTTCACTTTTTCTTTGTATCTTCTTCAGCGATTTGTCTGGCAGTGCCGAATTCACCTTCTTCCGCAAATGCAGCCGCCACCATGGTATCTTCCAATTTTTTCTTGTAAGCCTGTTTAAGAGTTTTTATGAGCGTCTCAATATCAACGGGTTTTTGGAGATAGTCAAAAGCGCCCAAACGTCTCGCTTCCGCTTCATCCTTTTCGGACCCATGCCCCGTCAATACGACCACCTGGACCTGCGGGTATGCCTGCCTCACTCTCCGGAGTACTTCCATTCCATCAATACCCGGCATCTTCAAATCAAGCACCATGACGTCGGGAACGTCATCTTCAACTCGCTGCAGCGCCTGAGCTCCGTCCAAAGCGACTTGAGAGTCAAGGTCCCGCATCTTCATTCTTTCAGATAGCGTTTTGACGAAATCTTCTTCGTCATCCACCATTAACACCTTGAATTCCTTCATTCTTATGCCTCCGATTTATTCACATGACTAGACGCACTTATACACAACTCAAGACGGCTGTCCTGAATTAGTCCGATAGGGTTAAAGAACGTACTACAAGCGAGGTGATCTAAGGCGAGAAAATGAGCGGACGGCATGAGCCGGCATCGATGCCGACTCGGCCGTAAGAATGAAGGTTAGATTGGATGAGCTTCTAAGTAATCCTATATCGGAATAGTTAAAACTCTCACCCGTACACCTTTCAAGCCCACAATCTCGGCAAAAGACTCACCTCCTGCCGGCACGCTCCCGCGCCACACGCGAACACCAGCGAGGCCGATTTGTTCCAGGAAGCTCGTGCTTCTTCGTGGAGACAACATCTCGAGGGCCTCTTTGCGGCAGCCTTCTTCAGCCAGAGCTGCGGCTGCAAACACCGTGTTCAGTTTTTCCAGTGAAGCGGTGGACTCCAACTTCTCGGGAACTTCTAGTCCCGCGATTTCCAGCGCGGTTTCGTGCTCGCCCGCTTCTGCAAACGCTACTCCCGCGAACCAATTCTGCAGTTTTTGAGTTAATGACATGGTTAACTCCTATCACAAGGCCGCTTTCGGCCGTAGGGATCCTCATTGTGCGATCATTATCTCCATAGTCCAACCGAAACGCAATAGTTTTGAAATCTGCCTCTATAAGAAAAATGTAACCTCACTGACGAGATTGTTGATCCCTTTTCACAATACCTCTATACTTTTTGGACTTCGATCCGGGCGCGTTGATCCAAACAAAAGAGGATAACGCTACATTTCGCACTTAACGTTTAAAGCTCATATTTTGCGGATAAGGGGAGTCCCATGTCGGACCAACAGTCATTAAGCGAAAGAGAATTGTGGACATTAAAAGAGTTTGTGGAGAACACCCTTCGAAAGAGCGGCGTTATTCTTCGTGAGAAGTACGGGAGAGGCAACAGCAGATTGAAATTTGACGACGAACTCGTCACCGAAGCTGAAAACGCGGCATGGGAGCTTTTTTCGGAAAAAATTAAAGGCAGCTTCGAATCGCATGCCTTCTTAAGAGACCTGTCGGAAGAACAAATAGGCAAGGAAAGTTGTCCAAGATTCTTATGGATTCTGGATACATTGGACGGAGCGGCTTCTTTTCAGGCCGGCATGCCTGTCTGGGGCATCAGCGCCGCATTATTCGAAAAATTCTGGCCTGTACTCGGCTTCCTGTACCTCCCGGTTACCGGTGAATTGTATTCGGCATATGCCGGTCGTGAAGCTTTACTGAACGACAACAAGATATCCGTTCGGGAAGATCCATCCGTCGATAACGAAAGTTTAGTGCTGGTCTACTCGAGATTCCATCTCGATTTCTCGTGCACCTTTCCGGGTAAGTTGCGCAACTTCGGCTCTTCCGCCGGTCATCTGGCATACGTCGCCAGAGGCGCAGCGGACGCGTGCGTAATCAAAAACGTGAATGTCCGTGATCTCGCTGCAGGCAGCATTATTTTGGAAGCCGCAGGAGGCGAAATCCGGTTTCTAGACGGAAAACGATTTCATGTGGGCGAATACCTGGACGGCAAGCGTGTTGACGAACCCATGATCGCAGCCCCAAAAGGAGCCTACAAGTCGTTTCTAAAGTACATGAACAGAATCTGACGGTAGTTGGCTGAGGTCATAATAAAGCACCCGGCCGAGTTTTTCTTGACGGTAGGACTTTGGATCATTAATGTTAGCATGCTCCGGCAGGTTCATCTACGTAGTGAGTGAATCGAAATGAGCCATTTGGAAAAAAGATCAGAAATCATCCTTAAAGCAATAGTTACCGAATATATATCTACGGGTGAACCCGTAGGATCCAGAACGGTTTCGAAAATCAAATCCATCGGCTTGTCGGCGGCATCCATCCGAAACATCATGAGTGACCTTACCGATTCCGGCTATATCACTCAACCTCATGTCAGCGCAGGGAGAATTCCAACGGATCTGGGCTACAGATTCTATGTGGATTCTTTTGTGCACCTGGAACATGTCCCCATGTCCGAGTACTGGGCCATCGAAGCATCCCTTAAACCTGCAGGCAATGACATCAGGGAAATACTGAAGAAATCATCATGGGTGCTTGCGGATTTCTCGAAGCAAGCCGGCGTCGTCGCAGCGACACCGATGGTTGAACAGGCTTTTAAAGCAATCGAATTTATCAAGATGTCCGAAAATCGAATTCTCGTTGTGCTCGTCTCAGCCGGCGGATTCGTCCAAAGTAAAGTGATATTGGACGACAACGATTTCGATCAGGAGACGCTCGAAAAGTACGCTCGAATGATAAATGACCTGCTCAAAGACCTGGATCTCGATCAGGCAAGAGAAAGAATCGAGCAGGAACTGACGAAAGAGAAAACACAATTTGACGATATGCTCTCCCGGGCCCTGAAGTTGAGCCATTCGATCCTAACGTCGAACCATTCAAGGGAAGTTTACATTGAAGGTCAAACCAACATCCTGGAAGAACCGGAATTCAACCGGATTGAGAAAATCAAGGCCTTGTTGGTGACGTTTGAAGATAAGAGCAACCTCTTGAGACTCCTGGACAAGACTCTGAAAGCAGACGGTATCCGGGTATTTATAGGATCCGAACACGGAATTGATGAAATAGAACCGTGCTCGGTCATTACATATCCGATTCGAACCACCGAGTCGGTTTTAGGCACCCTGGCCGTAATCGGACCTAAACGCATGAACTACATTAAGCTGATTCCTTTAGTTCAGGCGACCGCTGTGGTTCTCAATAGTCATCTCAAAGAAGTGATAGAATCTGAATCGTAATCAGCAGCAGCCCGCACAGCTCGGCCTCCGTATCTCCCTCATTATTTCCTTTGATTCCAAAACTCTCAGCAGTGGAGCCAAAACAAAATTCGTGTACATCCCAATGGTTGCTTCATGCAATTCGGGTTTGTGACACGCTGAAGCGTCGGAAACGATCACCGCGTTAAAGTCATTCTGCAGGGCGTCAA
Organism: uncultured Syntrophaceae bacterium; assembly: GCA_964613745.1. Classification (GTDB taxonomy): domain Bacteria; phylum Desulfobacterota; class Desulfomonilia; order Desulfomonilales; family Desulfomonilaceae; genus CAZTJA01. Next base: position 20,932 of record CAZTJA010000045.1, on the reverse strand, counting down.
ACGCAGTGAATAGAACGCATACGTTGGTCACTATTCCACATACCGCTACGGTATGAACTCCCCATGTTCTCAGTGTTTGATCGAAGTCAGTCTTGTAAAAGGCACTCATGCGGCGCTTTGACAAGATGAGATCACCGGGCTGAGGCTCCAGCTCGTCAATAGGCATATCTCCGCCGGTCCCTCTGATTGCATGTGGTTTCATTTTACCGCCGAAGATGAAATCATTGGGCATAAAGCTGTCACACGCAAAAACAACATGATTACCCGTTTCACGGAACTCGCGACTTAATTTCAAAATGTTCGGTATGATTTTTTTCGCTTCCACATCTATCATGCCGTGACCGGAAGTGTTCACGTTATCTTTCAGCATGTCGACGATTACGAGCGCATAACCATTCATTGTGACCTCATATTTTTTACTTCTCGGCTCCTTTGATCAGATTAAGAGGATCCCACCACTTCTTGTCCGCTTTTTTCTGTTCTTTGTCCGAATCCTTCTTTCCATCGACCTTTTGACCGTGACTTTTTTCTTCTTCTCGAGGCAGTTGAGTCGGTTCAGACGTTCTGGTCTTGTCCGCCGGAATAGTCGCCCTGTCCTCAGCCTTTTTGGGAGTAAAAATTACTTTTCCCCACGACTGAGTCTTGTGATCATAGGTGTAAATGACCACATTCTCCCCTTCCCGGCATTGAATCCACCACTCGTCAAATTCCGGTCTGTAATTTACGTCAATTATGCTCCCGGTTGTAGGCACTTCGAATGTGGTAACCCTGTCCTTACGCTTCATCACCGCAGATGAAATACTGACCATAACAACTGAAAAAATCAGCGTAAGGACAACAGCTTTGATTATAAAAACTTTATGGCTCGCCAAGGAGGGCCTTTCTCATAAGGACTCGCGGTCTTTATTTAAGCACTTTTCCCCATACCGCATAAATGGGATCGCTGGGAATGCCCAGTGAATAGTATTTGTCATCCGAAGGTCGGGGATGTCCTTTACTTTCGAAATATCCGTCAATATAGAACAGCTCCGCCGCCGAAAAATATTTCTTTACCAGGTCCGTTCTCTCGGATTCCGTAGTTCTCTTCCATATACCAACTGCTTTGGGTGGAAACATTCTGTTTGAAAAGACTACGATGAAAATACCTTTGGGAGCCAGAATTCTTGCTACATCTCTGAACAGTTCTACGGGTTTTACCATGTAATCGACAGACACGGTATTGACGACCGCATTGAAAGAATCATCTTCAAACGGTAATTTAGGATTCGCATTCACATCATGTAGAACATGGCCCGTGAGAGCGCTGTTAGCCTTCAGCTCCTCTTGGTTCAGACCTAATCCGATGATCTCGCGAGCATTGATTTCCGCCCTTAGGTGGGAATTGGGACCGGCCATCAGGTCAAGTATGCGAGAGTTCTTCGGAATGAGTCTTACAAAGAGATCCTCAACCGTTGATAAAGCCAATGAATCAAGATGTTCAACAAATCTCGGTTTCTCGTAGAAAATTTCGTCGGCATTATCGTCATCACGAGCAAAATCCTGAGCCGAATAGTAATCAAGCGTTCCCTTCACCACCGGCGCGTCGGTTACAATCAAATCTTTCAAGTCTTGCGGAGACGTCACGGGTATCGGGCCGCAAGCACCTCTGGGGTCTACTCTGCAACGATATCCTACGTGTTCAATTCCTTGCGCTTCCAATTTGTTCCAACTGTTTACAAAATAGCAACATTCGTCATTAAAACAGATTTGGTGGATTTCGCCTCCCCATGAGGAATCCAAAGGTGTTTCTATGCCGTCCATTTCTGCACCGCAATGCGGACAAGTTTTCTTAGGGGCCACTTGGCAACCTCCTGGTTTTCGTGCCGTCAATTTGAACTATGAGTGATAAACTATAGAAGATTATAAAAAAAGAGACAAGAAACCGGAATTCGGCACTTGTCTTCATGTCAACTTCATTGTTGTTGTAAAAAGTATGAAAATTGCTAAACGTTACTGCAGATCCGATTCTTAAGCGCATCCGAAGACCACACGGCCATTGGACCGCAAGCGCCGCGAGGATCCATTCTGCACCTGTAGCCGGTATTCTCGATTCCTTGTTCCAACAAAGAGTTCCAGCTGTTCTTAAAATAACAGCATTCATCGTTAAAGCAGACGTAGTGAACCTCGCCGCCCCAAGATGATTCTAGTGGTGTTTCAATTGGATCCATTTTGTCTCCACAATGGGGGCAAGTACGATCCTCAGGCATGTCAACCTCCTGTACCCGTGGATATCTTTGAGATCCGATTCGGTTTGAAACTGACTTACACATTAAGAGTTCTCAAGTGTATTTCATTACTATTCGGATCATGAAATATAGGTAAGACTTTGTTTATGGATTTGCAAGTACTACACACAAAAAAACCTCCCTATTCCACATTACTATTGTAGACAATACGGTGGCCCATGAAACATGAACAAAATATGCCCCAAGCAGCCTTGGAAAAACTCATCATCGAAAATATTGATGAAGGAGTCATGACGCTCGAATGCAATGGTAGAATTTTCTTCATGAACCCCGCTTCTGAAAAACTTCTCGGAATGGCTGCAACACAGGCGATCGGCCGATTGTACTCGGATGTCTTTTCAGAGGACTCTCTCAATTCTCGCCTCCATTCCGCGGTAGCATCTGTCCTGGAATCGGGTAAAACCTGCTCACATAAAGAAATAGAATTCCGGCGTCCCGACGGCCAAATTATCGACCTCGCATTGTCAACGGCCTTCCTTCAGGTAGATGTCTGCGAACCGGACCTTCAGAACATTGTCGTTGTCCTGAAGAACATCACGGATTTAAAGTCTCTGGCGAAAGTTCGGAAGAAAGCAGTAGATCACCTGTCCCATGAACTGAGAACACCGCTTTCCATCATCGCGGCATCTCTAAGTACCTTGGAAGATGGGGATGCAAATGAACTCTTCAGGACACGAGCAATCGAAAGAATCACGAGAAACCTGAACCGCCTCAAACAGATAGAAACTGCAGTTGAAGAAATTTTAATGCCCTACGACTACCATTCCATATCTTTCGATCCGTCGGAAGTTGCAGGTCGGAATCTTGAAAACATCAGACAGGCGGCTCATTTTCGGAATGTATCCCTTCGTCTTCAATCCTGTTTTTTTTGTTGTGACTTCCTGGACATAGATATCTATGGGCAGGCAATTGAAACGCTGGTCAAGAACTCCATTGAGAATACCCCCGATGAGAGTGAGATCTTCATAAAGATCCACCCGGAAGGCGAAGCGGTTCGGCTCGAAGTTCAGGATTTCGGCATCGGAATTTCATTGGCAGAGCTGCCTTTCATATTTGACGGGTTTCACCATACGCAAGACACTGACGATTATTCAACAAAGACCCCGTACGAATTCGGAGCGGGCGGTAAAGGTCTGGAGCTTCTCAGACTCAAAGCCGTCTCGGAGCAGGGTTATTTTGACATAAACATTGATTCGGTTCGCTGCAGGTATCTTCCGACTGCACTGGATCATTGTCCCGGCTGCATATCCTTATGCCCGCACGTATCATCTCTGGAGGAATGCAAGAATTCCGGAGGGACAACGGCTTCAATTCTTTTCCACCGGGAGTCACGGAAATAGCCAAACCTGCTGTGTAAGTTTGCGAACTTGGCTACTTCCCGGGATGTAACAGTCGTCACCTGGCGGCATGATCAGCTTTAAGCTATTGACAAGAAAAGTTGTATGCATCACTCTGAACTCAATATTGTTTCACAGTAAATTACGATGTTCTAGTTGCAATTGTAGCTATGTTGAATTGATCAACACCCCGAAACCACTAAGTGTTTCAAATTAGTAAAAACAGGAGGCAAATTAATGAGTTTCAATCCGTTCGAAGAAAAAGGGATTCCTATCGAAAAACAGATGAGGCCTTGGTCGGACCTAAACGTCATTCCTTATGACAAGAATGAAGTAGATCCATACACCCAGGCAAGGGTAATCCTGATGAACGGGATAGAGGTTGAAGCTGCCATTTTTGGGCATGAAATGGCACGACATACTCCCGATCTGGAATTGAAAAAGAAATGTGCCATGGCCCGGAGGGTGGAACAGCAGCAGCAAAAAGTCGTGAATTGGCTTGTACCGGCCGAAGCTTCTATTCTCGAAGCGACCATCGGCTACGAACAGTTGGCTGTAGATCTGACCGCTTTCTTTGCCCAGAATGTCGAAGATCCGTACATTCGCCAGGTTTTTGAATTCGGTCTCTTGGAGGACTTTGATCATCTTTACCGATACGCCAATCTCATGCAGCTCACCGAACAGAAAGAAGCGGGAAAAATCGTAAAGAGTTATACCGATATTCTGCCGGGGAGACCAACCATCAGAGAACATCGGCATCCCTATGATGACGTCCGTAGATTTGCAGATCTCAAGAGTTCCACTCCAAAATCGGTACTTTACGTCATGACCCTTGTTGCCGGAGAGCAGCAAACCATGAACTTCTACATGAACATGGGCAATCGAATTATGGATCCGGTCGGACGAGGAGTCTACCTGGAAATCGGCCAAATCGAAGAGCAGCACGTCACACAATATGAAAGCCTATTGGACCCAAGAATGTCATGGTACGAAATGCTGTTGCTGCATGAATACAATGAGTGCTGGTTGTACTGGTCCTTTGCAAGCCAGGAACCCGATCAGGGTATAAAAAAGATTTGGGAAGAACATTTGGAGCAAGAGATCGAACATTTGCACATTGCCGCGCAATTGCTGGAAAACATAGAAAAAAGAGACGCCAGGGAGCTGGTACCCGAAATAATGCCCGATCCACTGGTCCTCCAGCCCGCCGTCGAGTACGTGCGTGAAGTGCTCAATACGCAGGTGGATTACAACGCGGTGGACACGGAAATCGTTCCTCCGAACAAAATGCCCAAGGATCACAGATACTATACGTATCAGAAAATGGTGAACGGAAATTGGGTCCCGACGGAAAAAGTAATTGAAGAAAACATTGAGAAGAATGGTAAAGATTACAGACTAGAACAGGACACCGGTGACAACGGAATGCCGAGGGGCGGCAAGAAAAAAGGCGCGAGATCGGAAATCCGTATCCACTAATCAAATAACAAAATTGTGACGATTTAACCGACTACATGACATGAATGAGAGGTTCGTCCCGGAACGAACCTCTTTTTTTTATGCAGACGGTCCGTTTTCATTGTTATTTCCGGCAGGATTGCGAGGAATCTCGAAGGAAAAAATCGTGCCTTGCCCTGGAGTCGATTCGACCCAGATCTTTCCGCCATGGGACTCCACTATCTGCTTTGTAATTGCCAGACCCAAACCGGTCCCACACGCTCCCTTTTCTCGTTTGACTCGGAAAAAACGTTCGAATATTTTCGCTTGAAACTCCGGTTGTATTCCTATTCCATTATCAATGACCGATGTCGTAAGAAGATCGGCACTCTGAATGATCCTGACTTTAATCGTAGGTTCCTCACATATGCCCATGTGCTTGATGGCATTGGAGATCAGATTGTCGAATACTTGGCTTAACCGTCTCTTGTCCCCTGAAATCTTAATCGCCCCCTCCGGGATTTCCATCAAGAATTGTATTTTGCGTTCTTTCAGGGATTCTTTGTGCTGCAGAACGACTTTGTTCAACACTTCAAGGAAGTCCAGTTCTTCAAAATCAGGCGGCACGTGCTGCATGACGAGTCCATCGAGCAGATCAGCCAGAAACCGCTCCATGTTGTCACCCGCACTTAGAAGCTGATTCAAAATGAGCCCAATGTTCTCCTTGCTTCCATCGGTTTCGAGAAGTTTCTTCAACCGCCTCACAAGGCCTGTGATGGTGATAACCGGAGATTTGAGATCATGTGCAACCATCTGCACGAGCGAAGCCAGTTCTTCGCTCCTCTGTTTTGCCTCTTCCGTGCTGTTTTGCAGAGCCTTTTCAGTTTCTTTCCTGTTGGAAACGTCACGAATAATTCCGGTGAAAAACGTGCCCTGACGAGTCTTCCAGGTAGATAGAGAAAGCTCTAGAGGAAATTTCTTGCCGTTTTTCCTTAGTCCTTGCAATTCCACGCACCTGCCTATCAAGGCAGGAACTCCTGTTCTCAGGAAACGTTTCACTCCTTGAGAATGGGCACTCCTATATTCTTCCGGAATGATGGTCGTCACGGGCTTACCCGTCATCTCCGCTTCCGTATAGCCGAATATTCGCTCTGCACCTTTGTTCCAAAATGTTATCGTGTCGTGATCATCCGTTGAAATAATCGCGTCCACTGCAGATTGAGCCACCGAACGGAAGCGTCTTTCCGACTCGAATAGCGCCTCCATGATAGCTGCTGTTTCAAGAGTTGATTGATCGGTATCGTGCGTAATCCCGCTCAAATGCGTTTCCGAATTTGCCGTACCGATGGTTGAATATTCCGTCATAATGCCCTACTTCGTCCAGGTGACGAACGGATTCCTATTTGCTCATTCAGGAACTTCGGATTTGTCACCGTCACTGGAAGAACGGTCTTCATCCGAGACGAGTTGAAGTTTAGGTTTACCGGGTTTCCTGGAATGCTCAAGATTGTTGTTTGCTTTAAGCACTAATTCCGCGAACTTGTTAAAATCGGAAGGCAGGAACTTAAGTGAACAATAGGGTAAGTTGACATGGACCACTCCCCCGGAACACATCGTCACCGTTCCGAAATTTTCGATTATCGATAATACTCGCTGGTCGTCCATGGACCGCTCCTTTGCCTGATCCAATTTTAAGCTCGCACATTGAGGTTGGCAATGTGATGGGCGCTATTTTTAGGAATGTGTAGTCGGCAAATTCCCGGGGAGCCTGAGTGCGGCCCCCCGACAGGTGCTGTTATAATGTTTATGCGACCGTGATGGATTTTGTGCTTTCCCACAGTCCATGAATATTGCAGTAGGCACTCGCATACAACATGCCCGATTTTCTCAGCTTCACACGTGTGAGTATGCTGTGATCCGTATAAACCGGTCCCGTATTGGGTCCTTCCACAGACGCTCCATGTGCCGAAAACTGATAATACCCGATTTCGTACGGAAATTTGTCCCCTTCGCCTTTGAAGTACAGCTTAATCCAAACGATGTGATGCTCCGTAGTATTAGGATGATTTACGGCCTTACCGAGGGAAACGGATATGTCCACAAATTGATCCGCTGCCGCCTGGTCGGGACATTCAATGACGGGAACATGTTTTTCACTTTTCCAATCCGCTGTCTGATAAAGATCCCCAATTCTACTCATTGCCCCCTCCAATTATTAATTAATCGCATCTCATTACCAGTATAGCAGTTGGAAGAGAACGTCTCAATTCTGAGCCGATCTGCAAATTAAAATCGGAGAGGATGACGAAACTCTAACTGCTGAATGGTTACTCAATATATAATTGGAGGTGTATTATGGAATCCTGCAATGAAAATTATGAACAAAGAGTTGAGAATAAGATTCTTGAATGGAATTCTCGCATTGATGAATTAAGCGCAGCCTCACTGAATGTATCGGATGATGTAAAGATGCGATACAACGATGAAATTGCGGAACTTGTTGCCAATCGGGAATCCCTGCGCAGAGGACTGGTCAAACTTGAAGATAACGACACGCTATGCGTGGCTTGCTCCGAAGAGCCTCAAATTGATGAGGAGCCCGTTTCACCCGAAACCGATGTGGTAGATGACTTTCTTTACAGTGATATGAATGTCACCGCAAATCCAAAGAGTCGTTACGGCCCAGAGGAATAGCTTCGGTTCTATTTAACCTCATAGAAAGGGGTACATGGTATGGCTGTTATTTCGGGTGATGAATTAAAAACACTGATTGAAAAACAGGATGACTATTGTGTTTCAATTTTCCTCCCAACGCATCGATCGGGTCCGGAAACTCAGCAGGACCCGATTAGGCTCAAAAATATACTTAAGCGAGTTGAAGATCGTTTAGCGGCGGAGGGTATGAGGGCTGCTGAAGCACGCAAAATGCTCCAGCCTGCGACTGACCTTATACCGGACAATCTTTTCTGGTCACATCAGCAAGAGGGTCTTGCGGTTTTCATGACCCCGGATTCTTTTCAGTTTTATAGACTACCTTTGCAGTTCACCGAATTGGAGGTTATTTCCGACCGTTTTCACATTAAACCATTGCTGCCGATCTTGAGCGGCAACGGACGCTTCTTTATTCTGGCATTAGCTCAAAAGCAATTACGCCTGCTGGAATGCACCAGGTTTTCTTGTGAAGAATGTGATCTCGATGGAGTGCCTGAAAGTATCGACGAGATACTTAAATACGAGGAAGCCGAAAGAGGCCTTGTCATAAGAAGTCCACAACAGGAGCAAGCCGGAATCTTTCACGGACATGGTGGCGGGCTGACCGATAATAAAGAAAAGATTTTTCGTTTTTTCAGAGCGGTCGATAAAGGACTTCACAATCTTTTGGGGCAGGAAAAAGCTCCGCTGATAACAGCAGGCGTCGAGTATCTGCTTCCCATCTTTAAGGAGGCGAGCACATACCCCAACTTGATGGAAAAAGGCGTCACAGGTAATCCCGAGGGCCTTTCCAACAACGAACTTCATGAAGCAGCCTGGGAGATAGTTGCTCAGGAATTTACGAAAGATCAGCAGTTTGCAAGAGAGCGTTATTACGAGCTATCCGGAACCGGAAAAACCGGCAAAGACCTGAAGGAAGTGGCCGAAGCGGCGCTCAATGCTCGTGTCGATACCTTGTTCGTAGCATTGGGAGTGCAGAGATGGGGAAGTTTTGATCCCGCAGACAACACGGTGACCGTACACATGGATCATCAACCCGGCGATGACGATCTTCTCGACCTGGCTGCAGTACAAACGTTCCTCAACGGCGGGGCCGTATACGCGGTAAACCCGGACGAAGTCCCGGACGATCGCAACATCGCGGCTATCTACAGATACTGATTATGCCGCCTGATACGCACATAGGCACATCGGGCTGGTATTACGATCACTGGCGGGGAAATTTCTACCCCGCCAAACTCAAAAAAAGCGAATGGCTGAATTTTTACATAACTCACTTCGCCACTGTTGAATTGAACAACTCTTTCTATCATCTCCCAAAACCAACTGCTCTCGAACACTGGTACGACGTCACTCCGCAGCAATTTGTTTTTTCAATGAAGGCGAGCCGCTACATCACCCACATGACCAAGCTTGCAAACCCGGAATCCACCCTTGCAATTTTCCTGGAACGAGCGGAAATACTGCGTGAAAAACTTGGACCGATCCTGTTTCAGCTTCCCCCGAGATGGGGATTCCGCAAGGACAGACTTGAAGACCTGCTGAAAGCTTTACCGAAAAATCACAGGTATGTATTCGAATTCCGCGATAAAACATGGTTCAATCAGGAATGCTTCGATTTGCTTCGGAGTTTCAATTGTGCACTTTGTTTTTATGAACTTGCGGGGAAAGATGCCCCATTGGAGGAAACCGCAGATTTCATTTACATTAGGCTGCACGGTCCCGGCGGTCCTTACCAGGGCAGCTACAGCGAATCGGAACTGCGTGAGTGGGCCGACCGAATAGTCTCTTGGAAACACGCTGGTAAATCGGTTTACTGCTACTTCGATAATGACCAGGAGGCGTATGCGGCTCTAAACGCAGGTGTACTACACCGGATGGTAGCCGATTCTACTCCGTAGTCCCCGCAACACCCTCTACAAGCTCTCTATCCCAGGTATCGCATCAGTCTTTTCACTATCGGTAATTTGTTTTCAAATGGTGGATACCTGAACGGTACATCAAGAGCAAACCATCGACGCATGACGCTCTTCTTATTTGAAAATAAATCAAAACTCGCTCTGCCGTGATACTTGCCGTAACCGCTCTCGCCTACGCCGCCAAAGGGAAGTGCCGCCGTCGATAGGTGCACAAGCGTATCGTTTATTGTGCAGCCGCCGGCACTTGTTTCTTCCAGAACTCTCGTTTGGATTTGCCTGTCATTCGAAAAAACGTAGAGGGCAAGGGGCTTGGGACGGCTGTTTATGCGGGTAATACATTCCTCGAGATTGTCGTATCCGAGTATCGGCAAAATTGGACCAAAGATCTCATCCACCATAACGTCGTCGTCCCAGCCGACCTTATCAACGAGGGTTGGAGCTATGTATCTTTTATCGGCATCAGTTTCCCCACCGTACACAATGTCCCCATTCAGAAGCCCTTTGAGCCTCTGAAAATGCCTTTCGTTTATGATGCGGGCATAATCCGGGCTGGTCTTGGGATCAGGCCCGTAAAATCGGTTGATTGTTTCCTTCATGGCTTCGATTAGGCCGCTTTTTATGTTGTTCTGCACCAGCAGATAATCCGGAGCGACGCAGGTTTGGCCGGCGTTGAAGAATTTCCCCCACACAATTCTTTCAGCAGTATGGGTCACATGAATGTCGGAATCCACTATACAGGGGCTTTTGCCGCCGAGCTCAAGAGTAGCCGGAGTTAAATTTTTTGCGGCTGCCATGGCAATCGATCTTCCGACGGAAGTCCCGCCGGTAAAAAAGATGTAATCGAAGGTTTGCTCAAGGAGTTGCTGTGCCGTTCCACTGTCTCCTTCCACTACGGTCACGTATCCGGGATCAAAATTGTCCCTGATAAGACGAGAAATGAGACGAGAAGATTTTGGAGCAAGCTCCGACGGCTTCAACAATGAACAGTTCCCTGCCGCCATAGACCCTATTAAGGGAGCGATTACCAGTTGGACTGGATAATTCCAGGGACCCAGGATTAAAGTGACACCAAGAGGCTCCGAGTACAGGTGACTTGTCGCCGGGAAGTGAATGGGAGGTGTATGTACCCTTTTCGGCTTGGCCCATGAACGCAGGTTTTTGACGGCATGCTCAATTTCATTGAGTAGTATTCCAATCTCGCTCACGTAAGATTCAAATCGGGACTTACCCAAATCCTCCTTCAATGCCTCGCTGATTGCCTCCTCATTATCGGATAACACTTTTTTCAATCGTTTGAGCTGCTCAATTCTGAAGTCCAGACCCTTAGTTTTACCCGATTTGAAAAACGTGCGTAGATTTTCGACAACTGCTGTAATTTCTGAGGACAAGATGAACTCCTTCCGTTGTTCGTTATCCGTGAAGTAAATATGATTAGCGTTCAAATGTGCTGAAGGGAAACAAATTATCCCCTTCACCGGTGTTCTTTCCCGGAACACATTTGTTCGTTTAAGCCGATGAGTATCCAAATATTATAGAGCTTTGTTGCCGGATTGGTATTCTTGTACTTTGTCCCAAACATGACTTCCTTTGCTATAGTGATCGGTGTGCTTTTGGATAGCTGTCGTTTATACTCCGAGTTTTCTCTCATCCATTAATCGGAGATGACGAATACATTTCAAAGAATAAAGGTCGATAATGTCTGAACGAATTTCAACAATTATACGAGAAGAGGATTGCGTGGGCTGCGGAGCATGTGTGCGCATTTGCCCGACTAGAGCGATATCGATGGACAACGGCAAGGCCAAAGTTACCGGAACTGTTTCGCTCAATTGCGGGCATTGCATGGCCGTTTGCCCGACCGGGGCGATTTCCGTTGGAGCAATCGACCCCGACATGTCCCATTTTGCAGGATTCGAATATGATGCCAAGTGGCTGCCGTACGGTGAATTCGACACCGGCCGGCTCGCCCGGCTCATGGCTTCTCGGCGTTCATGCAGAAATTTCCAGGACAAACCCGTCGATATGTCAATACTGGAAGACCTCGTGAAAATCGGCTGCCTCGCTCCCTCAGGAACGAATTCACAACTGTGGACCTTTACCATATTGCCGACGCGAAAAGCTGTTCTCGTTTTGGGAAAAGGGGTTCGCGATTTTTATGCAAAGTTAAACTCCATGGCTGAGAAGAGTTGGTTGCGGAGCATCATGAAATTGATCGGTAAACCTCAACTGGCCTGGTACTACAAGGAGTACTATGCTCGCGTTAAAGAGAGCATAGAGGAATTCGATCGACTGGGTATAGACCGTCTTTTCCATGGAGCACCGGCTGCAATAGTCATCGGCTCCAAACCCGGAGCATCGCTTCCTAAAGAAGATGCCCTGCTCGCTTCTCAAAATATTCTCCTTGCGGCTCATTCCATGGGGTTGGGAACTTGCCTGATCGGCATGGCCGTTGAAGCAATCAAGAACAATCGCAAAATCCAGGAAGTGATAAGTGTTCCCCGTAAAGAGACCGTCTATGCAGTCATTGCATTGGGCTACCCTGACGAGAAATATTTCCGTGAAGCCGGCAGAAAGCGGCCTACCATAAGAATCTCCGAATGATGACGGACCTCGATTGTGAGATAAGCCCGTAGACTTGAATAATGATTTTGATGAAGGACGCGGCTCAAGTTATTTTCCTTTCCAATTTTTTGTTTCGTCCGTTTACACCCACTAATTCTATTAACAACCATGTCGGACATCCGACGATTGAGAGCCAAAACTTTTTCGGGAATTTTTTGGAGACTTTTGACTGTCAATGTAATACCTTCATATCGGCTTAATACCTTGTCTCGTTTCATTTGGAGGAGTGTTGTGACTTTCCACGACGACGAGATCTCAGCCGAGCTGAATTCGGAATCGAGACATTTTCATTCGCAGTCGGAGTCTCACCCCAAAGACTCGCAGTTTTCAGATAGTGAATTGGAATACAGGAATTGGAAGCGAAGTCTTTTTGTTAAGTACTGTGAATCTTGTGCACACGTAAATTCTTATTCCAGAGCGTGCACATTATTGAATAATGCTCCTCGCTTCACTCCTCATTGCGTGTATGAAATTACCGAGCGGGTAGAGAGTTACTTCCTCGAAAAGTATTTCAATCTCAGAAAGAAGGAAGTGAGACTCGATGTAGTTGAGAAGAATTTTCAAGAAACCGAATTCTTGGCCACGTCAGTTCGAGATAATGGAGCTCCGGTATACCTACGCACGATAAATACTCTCGTAAATTGGTTTGAACAGCTCATAAGGCGAGAAATGCTGAGGGGATATTCGAGGCGAATTTGCTCGAATTGCAATCACTATTTGGGTGCTGATTCGTGTTCGATGAATCCTCAGATGAGGGTGCTCGGAACCAGCGTCGTAGTTGCACGAGAATGCCGTAATTGCATGTTCTTTGCCGATGAAACGTGCTCTGTCCAACTCATTCCGATCAAGGGGGATTCGAATTTATGTGAGCACGGAAAGCTGAGGGTTTCAGCCAAAATCTGCGACAATTGCCAGTATTTCAGAAAACAGAATTCGAAATGTTCACGGAACATCAAGACGGATATCACGGCCACATCAAAGATGTGCAGCAAGTCTCTACATAAAAGCTTCGCAGAATGCTCCACATTTGAGTACCTCAGTGTTCAGACGGATTCCATTGATGATTCAGAGTACAAATTACCGCATTATGACAATTCACGAGAACTCAATTACTTGATTCGAGCACTGCACCATTATGAAATGCAGGTTATCAGGTCAAATCCCTCTCATTCAGGTATGAAATCCGGTAAGGAAAACGAAATAGCTCGGCGAAAAAGAGATTTTCTCAAGGAACTGGTTCGAACGGGCGAAGTCAATGATGCGAAGGAAATCATATCCAAGAAATATAATGTGTCGGTCCAAACAATTGCAAACGACATCAAAGCTATTCGCGATGAAACCGCCGGCATGTTGGATAGGCCATGAAGGAATGACCAATACGTTTTGGGAACCACCTATATCGGGACATGGCACGCAAGGACACTCGGAGGCAAAAATGAAACCCACGGACACCCCGGAGAGTATTGAACATTTCGAGACTTTCCTGGGCAAAGCTGCTCAATCCCAGGAATTGTCGGAACTTGTGAGAAAAACGAATCAAGGACCCCATTGCAGTGAGTCCGATTTAAAAGATTATATCGCCAACCGGCTTGAACCGGTTAAAGCAGCCAAAATCGGAGAACACGTCATTTTTTGTGCGCATTGCAGCCGGATAGTCAGCCGTCTCGAACAGGAGTCTAGTTCCTCAATGGTGGACAGCCGGAACATAGCCGAATTATGGGAAGAAGCGGTTGGTGATCAGAATCGGTTCGAAGAGTTTTTGTCGATAATGGAAGGATCTCCTGACTTCCTATTGAGACGAAATCGGTACGAGAAACTTCCTATGCCGGAGCGTTCCGTTTTGATTGATTTTATAGAGAAGAGGTTAAAGCCTGAGCTTGACTTTGAAATCATGGAAAGAGCTTCTTTCGACCGGCGTTTGGCACGGGAGATCGATTTTTTGGTCGGCAAGTGCGAAACATCGGTAAAGGTTCGCAAATGGTTGGACGACCGGCGTGAAGAGTTGATAGCTTCTTTCCGCAATGTTTTTGGGCCTATCACCCAGCCTGAATTCGCCCTGATGTGGGGACCTGTTAGGGAAAGGGTAACCACCCCTGAATTTGTCTGGGCAAAAATGGATAGAGATCGACCTTACTCGGTAAGCGAAATCCCAAAGCTCATACTGAAGAGCCGTATCTCCGGGTACGTCTGGGTTTTCTGTTACACTGATGAAATTGATTCCATTGAATGGCTAATACCTGCAAAGGCCGCGACATTGCATGCAATTTCGGACAATGTCGAAATCAAATTTCCGTTACCTTCAGGTCTTGCCCCGGGTCGATATTATGTGAGAGTGATTCACACGAAAGAGAAGGTTATTCATTGTAAGGAAGTCGATTTCTCCAATCGATTTGCGGCTCTGGAGTTTACGTGTGACTTCATGCGCCTGTTGGAGCATTTGCCTTCACATCAGTGGGCTTCAACTGAAACATCGTTCCGAATCGTTGATTAGCATTTTACCGATGAGTTGTTTCAATGAGTAGATGGAAAGACCTTTTGGAGACCGGGAACAAGTTGGAACGACAAAACCTCGGTCCTGATGCCCTGAAGTATTATTTGGAGTCGTTGCAATCGGCTCCAAAGCATCATCGAAGCGGAATCTACTATCGGATAGCATCTCTTCAATTCTCCATGGGGGACTTTCAATCAGCGGAAGATTATTTCCGAAGAACTCTCGACGATCTTGATAGATTCAAGTTTGAAGAAGAAAAGGATACCAAAGCAAAGACCCTGCAATTTCTCGGCAAGATATCCATTCAGGCGGGAATGCCGCTCAATGCGCTTAATCGATTCAAGAAAGCGCTCGAATCCTCCGGCAGTCCTATGATGCAGGCTGCTTCTTTGAAACATCTCGCTGAAACCTATTCACTTATGGATCACAAACAGCGGGCGGATGAATGTTACGATGCTGCAGTCAAGATCGCCCGCAGTCAAAATGATCTACTGTTCACATCCGAAACACTGGTTGAATGGGGACGGTTTTGTGCTTCCACGAACCGGAACTCAAAGGCGTTCTCTCATTTATCTGCTGCTCTGGAGATTGCGGAAGCAACGTCGGCAGCGTGCGACATTGCACGTCAAATCGTGGAACTGGGCCGCAATTTTAAGAATTCCGGCGAATACAAGAATGCGATCAAGTGTTATGAAACCGCCCTGCCCATTTTTCGACAGCATGAAGATATGCAGGGCAAAGCGAGCGTTCTTTGCAGTCTCGGGATCTTATACAAGAATATGGGAAAGCACGATCAAGCCATTGAGTACTGCGCAAAAGCCCTGGAGCTGGATAGATCCGCCTGCAACAAAGAAGGTGAAGCCATTGCATTGATCGGGTTGGGACAAGCGTATCAGTACTCGGGAAGATACGAAGATGCCGAGACGGCTTTTATCGAAGCAATCGAAGTTCAGAAGGAATTTCTCGGTGAGCCCCGTGGATTGACCTGTCATGTTGTCGGCCACTTTTACCTGGACTGGGCATTGCAGTATGACTCCGATCAACCTGAAGAATGCTCAGAGCGAGCCGCAAAGATTAAAACCGCTGAACAGTTCATACGCAAAGCCGGCAATGCAAGTTCTATGGGTCGGCTGCTGCTCATAAAGAATAAACTGCAGGATGCGAAACAGTCCTACGAGAATCTGGCCCAAGACGAGGAACTTAGAAAGCTCGTCTATTATCAGTTTGCGGCTTATACGGGCTTGGGACGGGTTCACGAAGAACTCAACCTGCTTGAAGAAGCGAAACACTTCTACTTGCGGGCATTCGAATTTTCAGAAGATTTGCGCAACCTGATTTATGACAACCACCGGGATCAGTTTTTCGATGTGAAGTTCGAGGGTTTTTCAAGGACGGCGCCGTATGAAGGGCTGTCCAGGATTTACTATCGATTGGCTCAGAACGGTGACGACACACTGGATGACGCTTTACGTATTTCAGAGTACACCAAAGCACGGGTATTTTCGGAGTTCCTGTTGGCGAAATCCGATTACAGGAAACTGAACCAATTAACAGCCATAGAAAAGAGTGAAATTGAAATCGGATCCGATTTTGTCTGGACCAAGACAGATCCGGCGAAGGCAAGACTTCGGGACGAATTGCAAAAGAGTGCCCTGTCACTCAGAAAATTCAGCAACATTCTCGACCGGGACGGCGATCCCAAGCCCCTCTTTGGGTTTTATGGAACCGAGGACCTGCACCGAGTCCAACCGGAACTGACCATGCTGAATCCTGAGGAATGGCTTCTCGTTTATGATGTGCTTGAAACCGGACTTCTCATATACCTCGTCCACGAGAACAAGATAGCCAAATGCGTATACAAGCCTGTATCTCGCAATAGGCTGAATGACCTCGTCTTGGAATTCCGAAGCCCGATGGACGGCATGACGGGCTTCCATCTGGATCCCGAAAAGCTTTCGGAATTCGGATCCGAATCTCAGATGAAGATAGCCTCGGAGTTGTCGGGCATTCTGCTGGATGATGTATTGGACGATCTCCAGGCCGGCGTATCCGTGACGATTGTTCCTGATGAGATACTGGGAATTGTTCCCTTTGAAATGCTTGTCTTAAAACCCGGTAAAGTACATGTTAAGCGCAACTGGATCGACAATCGTTTCTTGAACGTCTGCTGTCATGAAATAGAATTTTTTGGTGATAGAAACTTTATTTCATACTATCCAAGCCTCACTGCACTGAAGTTGAATCGCAACAATGAGAATAGCCGTCCCGTAGAAGATGGTTTAATTTTGACCGCTCATGAAGAGTTTGCAGTTTATGCCGATCAGGTTATGGCAAGTCTGCAGGATTTATATCCAAATACGAATTGCAGAACTCTCGGCAAAACAGGCAAAGATGTGTTGCTGAGGGATTTGACGAGATTCGGGACGATTCTTTTCATCGCACACGGGGAACTGGGCATTCATTCTCGACCTGTTTTGAAGCTAAGCTCCAAGATTGGACTATCAATCAGGGAAGTTATGGATTTGGAATTGAATGCCGATTTGACGGCGCTCATTGCCTGCCATTCGGGAATAGGCGGTCACGTTTCAGGTGAAGGAATCATGGGAATGGGAGCGGCATTCAGGTTTGCAGGTTCAAAAAGTGTGCTTATGAGTTTATGGCCTGTTTCCGTGGGACCTTCAAGCAATTTCGTGAAGTATTTTCTGCAGCACATTCATCAGGGAAATTCCAAATTGGAATCTCTCATGATGGCGAGGCATCAACTCAGATGCGAAGACGGTTTTGACCATCCATACTACTGGGCATCGTTCGTTTTAGTGGGCGACGTCTCCTGACGGAATTGTCGCCTCACCTTCAAAGCTACTTACCCCATTTGTATTTCGTTTTATTAGGCACTTTTTCGTTCGAGAAGTCCGTAGAAAGGACTCCTCTTCCCGGATCCCCCGCCGGCAAGCCCCATTGAAACTTCTTCGGTTCCTGTTTTGGACCCGCCTGAACATCATTTTTCTTTACATTTTGAGCAACCGTCAGCACAGGGACCGTAGGGACATCGGCCACTATGAAATTCGCTTTTATCGTGATCGTATTTGCATCAATTCCATCCGGCATTGGAGGAAAAGATCCTGCATTCTTGATTGCCGACAAGAGGCTTCGATCCATTTCTTGATTGCCTGAGGACCTGGTGACATTCACCGATCGAAGTTTACCTTTATTGTCTATCGTATAATCAACGGCAATTTTTCCCTTCACCGCCCCGTCAACTTCGATGCTAACGGGCGTGGTCCATGATCTCTGGATGACATCACGGGTCAACAAGGCATAATCATTCAGCGCCTTCACGCGGGTGGTCCGGTCGATGACGATATTCCCGGTTTGTGCAGCGGCACTGCTCAGAAAACTCGCGGTTATCATTATAGTGAGAATGACCCCGATTAATCGGTCCTTTTTCATGCTCTCCTCCTCCATCATTCAGGCGTACCTTTTCTTCCTACAACAGAGAGCCCTATTAACAACCGATTCCAGTAAGGTCAAGGCAAAATTTAAAACCGCCTAGTTATTCTTAATCCTACTACTTGATTTTTAATCATTTTTAGTAAATTGTCTTCGCGGAATCCAGAAGTTAGGATTCGGAATATTGTTTGAAAAAAGCGAAGGATGTATATTGATCGCCTCAGTGACTTAAAACAGTTACTGAGCAATTTTGTAAAAAGGCTTCAAATGAATAGTAAAGATAAACTCGATCTTGCAAACCCGAATTTTCTCGATGGGATTATCGATTACAGACGAATAATCGTAACGTTTATCGCCCTGGTCAGCGTTTTCATGGTGCTCATGCTGCCTAGACTCGAAACCGATCCCACGCTGAGATCGGGAATCGACATGACTTCGGATCAGTATGCAAAGTACCAGGAGTTTACGAACGTTTTCGGGAATGAAGAATTTATCTATGTTGTTTTCAAAAACCCTCCAAATGCTTCTTTGGCTCCATCTTTGGATGCGGTTCAACAAATTACCCCCGAGTTGGAAAATATCGACGGAATCAGCGAAACCGTCAGCCTCTCAACCATAAAGCTCTTCCAGAAAAAAGGGGAATTGTTCGGGAATTATCCGGTGATTCGGAAGGTAAACGGGATTTCCGCTCTTCCCGATGAAAAAGAAATAGAGAAGATGCGAGCGGGCCTGCCTCTCCTGCAATTGCTCGTTTCTCAGGATCAGACTACCTTTGGCTTCTTAGTGCGGCCTGAAGACGAAAAGCGGTATGACCCAATAGCAATGAAGGCAATATTGGAACGGATCAATTCCATCATGCAGGCCGGTCTGCCCGAGAAATCGGATTTCAGGATTATTGGGTCACCTTTGATCCGACAAGCCATCGTCAAGTACAACATTCAGACCGGAATTATATTCGGCGTACTCTGTATGCTGATAGGGACGGTTGTTTCCATCTACGTTTTCAAGAGCGCCCGAATTACTCTCATAACAAACCTCATTTTAGGTGTATGTGTGCTCTGGGTCTTAGGGTTGATGGCTTTCTTGCGGATTCCGCTGAATTCCACCACTGCATTGTCCTTTGGCTTTGTGCCGATAACGACGCTCGAAATTGTTATACACATGGTAGTTCGTTACCATCAATTCCATGCCGACACGAAGGATAAACTGTCGGCTTTAAAGAAAAGCGTTCGGTGGCTGGCACGGCCGTGCTTTATATGCACCGCGACAACTGCCGTCGGGTTCGGCACATTGATGATAAGTTCAATTCCCATGGTTCGACAGTTGGGCTTTATCATGGGTTTCGGTGTGCTCATAGCCTATGGTCTTGCGATAACACTCTCACCTGCCCTCTTTTCTGCGATGAAATCTTTCGATGAACCGGAAAAATCCGCCATGTTCAGGGATTGGGTTGATGGATTCCTCGGTAAACTCGAGAATGCAATATTCCGGTACCATTCTTATTTTGTGCTTCTGGGCGTAGGAGTCACCGCTGTTCTCTTCATGGGCGCACCTTTCATCAAGAGCGATACCCAAATTTTGAGAATGTTAAGCGATAAGACAAAGGAAGTTCAGGACATCACCTTTGTGGAACAGAACCTTGCGCCGGTTCACTCACTGGAATTGTTGATTGAAGCTCAAGACAATAGCTTTAAAGATCCCGAGCTTTGGAAGCGCATAGCCGAATTAGAATCGTTACTCACAAAAATACCCGAAGTGGTTCTCGTGGACTCCTATCTTCCCCTCCTGGAATATTTGCATTCCGTGATTAAGGATTCCGGTTCAGACAAGGATCTGTTTACGGATCCTGCTTTGATACCACAATTGTTGGCAATTACATCCTTGAGTTCCGAAGGTGAACGTATAGCGAAAAGATATGTCGATTCCGATTATTCTAAACTTCACATTATAGTCCGATTTAAGAATTCACCGGACTCCTCCATCGGAGATACCATTGCAAAGGTTCAGTCCGCAGCAGACAAGGCCATGAACGGCAAAGCAAAGGCGTTCGTCACGGGCGAGCTTGCCGTCATTGCGCATCAAACGACTAATCTCATCAATGATCAAATCTTATCAATGTTCTTGGCTGCAACACTCATTACGATCATCATGATGATTCAAATGGGTTCCGTAACCCTCGGCATAATTTGCCTGATACCCAATATTCCTCCCGTTGCGGCAGTCTTCGGGATCATGGGTTGGTTTGGAATTTCTCTGGATAGTGTGACGGTTTTCGCTGCAACGGTGGCGATTGGATTGGCCGTAGACAACACGATTCATTTCTTGACACAGCTAAAACGGGAAATTCATACGAGTGCCGACGGACGAATCGAACAGTGCGTCTCGCGTTCGTACCGACTTACCGCTAAACAAATTGCCGCATGGACGCTGGTAACCATGTTCGGGTTTCTTGCTCTCACCGTATCGCCGTTTAGACCCGTGGTGTTTTTTGGTGTGCTCGGATGCTGTTCACTTTTATTGGGCATGTATGGGGATCTCATTTTTCTCCAATCACTCATACTGAGTTCATCTAAAATTAGAAAATCAATTTACAAACTGATCGCCAGGGAATCTGGAGAGCCCTCTGATTTGGTTTCGAAGAGCGCCTCATTGGGGAAATAGAGCGGCTCATTGCAAACC
>CAZTJA010000044.1:0-24879 GCA_964613745.1 uncultured Syntrophaceae bacterium | reverse complement strand
GCACTCGCAGCTTTGGTCCGCTATGCTGAAGGCCGAGAGCGACTTCTGCGGATGTCGGAGTAAATCTTGTAATCCAAATTCACTAATCACCGAACCAGCAGTAATGATGCGCCGTATCGTTTGCAGCCTATCCTGTTGATTTTATGTTTTTTTACGTCACCAAATCTTGTTTTCCTTTCGTAGCCGGCCTATTCTATGGGAGAAAATTCTTCCAGGATATTACATGACGCTACAAGAACATATCGAGAACCACATTGAACTACTTGCCCAAACCGATGAGCTTTTTGCTAAGATAAAATCATCTCACGGTCATTTGATGCCGTGTTCTTCCGGCTGCGACGATTGCTGCTCGGTATTATTCCGTTTGTCCTTTATAGAAGCATTCTACATCAACGGAATGTTTCATCGCTGCGCTCCGGATTCAATAAAAAAGAGAGTGCTTGACAGAATCGCCCAAAGCGAACCTCTCTTTCGGGATGCTCTGGATGTGCTGGCAGGCACAAACCAAAAAGAACCGGACCATGCTCTGGAAACGGCTTCTAAACTACGGCTTCCGTGTCCATTTAAGGAAGATCACAATTGTGTATTGTATGAGCACAGACCGGTAACTTGCCGGCTTTATGGAACGCCTCAGAAAATTCAAGATCGTGTAGTTTCATGTCCCAAAACAGGCTTTAAAATCGGGGAAAACTACATGGCGGTTGATATAAACAGAATGAGGATCTTGCTGGATAATGCTTCAGAACAATTCCTCAAAGATATGCTGGAAGTCAATACAGCCGGTCCTGGTCCTATTTTCACTTTACCTCAAGCCATTATGACAGACTTCAATCGTACTTACTTCGGAAAGTTGCGAGAAATTTTCGCTTGAAATCGCGGCGATTAAAATCAAAGCAAACAGTTCCTGGGAACCTAACCTCAATAGATGTCGGAAAAAACCTCCGCATTGTTCCCATATGGGAAAGGGGAATCTATGCAGGGGACCGAGTTCAACTCATAATCGAACCAGGCCCTGCGTTTGGATCAGGAAATCATGCTTCCACGACGATGGCTCTTGAATTTGTCGAGTCAACGATCGAGCAGCTCCGAACTGAGGGAAATCCCTCGCCTTCAATGCTGGACATCGGCACGGGAACAGGAATTCTAGCCATAGCAGCCCGGAAATTGGGCGCCGGTTTAGTGGTTGGCGTCGACATCGATTCAGCATCCGTTTACATAGCGAAAAAAAATTTCAGGAATTCAGGGTTAATCTCAGATTCTGAAATCCCGAATGATGTTTTCCTTATAACCGGGGGAGTGGAATGTATCCGCGGGACATTTGAACTGGTTGTGGCCAATGTGGCTGCACCGCTACTGGTAAGATTGAGGGATGACATCCTCAATTTGGGAGACAAAATTGTACTCTCCGGGATTTCCGATGAATTGCGGGGGTGGGTTGCTCAGCATTACGCTTCGGCAGGATGTGAAATAACGGCAGAGGCTTCGGCTAGAGGTTGGAACTCGTTCGTATTACGGCACAATAAAAAACGGAGGACCTAAGTCCTCCGTATGAATCAACATCACAGATGATTATGCTTCGTCTTCTTCCTGGTGCTGCTTGCCCATTCCTTTTAGGCCTATAAGGGTAGTGCTCCCACTGGACCAATACTCTAAATGACCTTCCATCACCATCTTGTTGACCAAATTTTTGACTTCCCTATTCTTCATATCCGGAACAATTGCATAGAAATCCTTCAGATAGAATTTCGATTTGCTCTTGGACTTGGATTTTAGGGTATCAATAATCAACTGACGTGCTTCATCTTCGGTCATGGAAAACTCCTTCAGACCTAATTAGAACTTGAACTGAGTCGATTGACGCCACGTAGTATAAGCAAATCTGTAATCGTCAATCAAGTGATGAGTAAACGGAATATTGGTTTTCTCAAAGAATCTTTCCCATCCGATTCTCTCAGCCCACTCTCCTAAACGCTCATACTTACGAGCATCCTTGGAATAGACCTCAACGATGTTCTTAACTGCATCCACAGTCGAAGGCCATCTGGGGGGCTCATTGGCGATGAAGGGGATAACGACCTTCGAGAACTTCGGTTTGCTTCTGCGGTTGGAAAGCTTGCCGCCAACTAGAATGGCGATACCGCTGCCGACTTCGTCGGCCAGGGGCATAGCTGCACACATGGTGTAGCAGTTGCCGCAGAACATACAACGCTCGGCGTTCACTTCAAGAGTCTTGGCGCCTTCGCCGGTTTTTGCCGGTTTGATGGCCGCTGTGGGGCAGGCTGCGATAGCGAGGGGAAGTTCGCAAAGCTTGTCAATCCACTCATTATCGATCATAGGCGGTTTTCTATGGATACCCAGAATGGCTATATCGGAGCAATGGACTGCGCCGCACATATTGAGGCAGCATGCCAGAGAAACTCTGACGGGAGCGGGCATAGTCATTGAACCGAAATAGTCGAACAATCCGTCCATAACCGCTTTCACCACGCCGGAAGCGTCGATTGCGGGGGTATGGCAATGAGCCCAACCCTGTGTATGGACTATATTTGTTATACCGGCACCGGTTCCACCAACGGGGAACTTGTAGGAGCCGCCGTCGAACTTACGGCTGTTGAGATCATTGATTAGCGGCTGAAGTTGGTCTTCTTTGTCGAGTAGGAACTCGATATTGTTTCTTGTTGTAAAACGAAGGTAACCATCGCAGAATTTATCGGCTACGTCGCATATTTCTTTAATCAGCTCTACGCTCATGAGGCGGGCACCGCCTACGCGGACGCTCCACACTTTGTCGCCGCTCTCGGCTGTGTGGCAAAGAACGCCGGGCTGAATAATTTCATGATACATCCATTTGCCGTAATTTTTCTCGATTACCGGCGGCAGGAACTCTCTATAATATCTAGGACCTAAGTCGGTAAGTCTATCCTTCAAAGGTTCTGCTGGATCGTAAGGCATCTGTATCCTCCTAATTACCTGAGATGTTTTTCGCGATAAGCTGCGATGTCGCGGGTCCAGCCGCCTTCTACTTCTTCTTCCTTCCAGAAGATGTACGGGTTGGATCTGGGCTCGTCCACCATTCTTGGATCAGGATCAAGCTCGACAACTCTCAAGAATTCCTGCATGCTCTTGCGCTGAATCAATTCACCGAGTCGCTCGCGGTTCTTGCCTTCTTCCATCCACCAATCCCAGACCTTTTCGACGAGGTCTTTAAGTTCGTCCCAAGGAGCTTCCAACTTCATGAACGGAACCGTCAAGGTAGACATCTGGGCGCCTTCGAGAATGGGGGCCTTTGCACCGAAGAGAACCGACGCGCCGGTATCCAAACCGATTCTGAGGGCCTGAGGCATTACGTTCAAGCAATGCATACAACGCACGCACTCTTTATTATTGATCTCAAGGGATTTTCCGTCATAGCACATGCACTGTGTGGGGCACAGGTCAATGACTTCCTTGTAGATGTCGAATTTTCCCCAATCTCTTCCGGAGTGAGCACCGGCGTTGGGTTTAATCTCACCGTTTGCATACGCCGCGACGGCCTTCTGGTCGATGCGGATATCATCTCTCCAAGTTCCGATTACGGACATATCCGAACGGGCAATGGACGCCACGCAGCCGTTAGGGCAACCATCGAATTTGAATTTGAATTTGTAGGGGAATGCAGGTCGATGAAGTTCGTCCTGATATTCGTTTGTAAAATCATGGCATAATTGCTGAGTATCATAACAGGCGAATTGGCAACGTGACATGCCTAAGCAGCATTCGGGGGTTCTGAGGTTTGATCCTGACCCGCCGAGGTCCTGATTAAGCTGATGTGTCATGTCGTAAAACAGTGGCTCTAGATGGTCGGTGGTAGTTCCTAAGAGAACGATGTCACCGGTTGATCCGTGCATATTGGTCAAACCACTTCCGTGTTGTTCCCAAAGTCCCATCAATTCGCGAAGGAATTTAGTGGTGTAATATTTGCTGGAAGGCTGGTTGACTCGAACGGTATGAAAATGAGCGACTCCGGGGAAGAGACCGGGCTGATCGCAGTAACGACCGATGATACCACCACCATAACCAAAAACACCTACTATTCCGCCGTGTTTCCAGTGCGTCACCTTGTCGTCATAGGACATTTCCATTACACCCAACAAGTCTTCGGGTGCGTCTTTGAGAATGTGTTGACCTTTTGCCGCCTGCTGCTTGATATCGGAGACGAAACTCGGCCACGGGCCCTTTTCCAATTCATCAAGCATGGGGGTATTGTGCTTTCCCATTAAAGGTTCCTCCTTCTTTTGCTCTGGGTTTGCAACGAAGTGTAATAAAAACTTAATTCCCGATAGGGCTTAATAATCAGCCTCCGGTGAAATAAATTGATCCCACTGGAAAGTTCCTACCCTCTGCACTTTCCCTTTGGGAATTAAGGCTACGAATTGTATGGGCGTGTTTAGTGAACGGGTATGGTTCAGTTCACCCAAACGTAGATTCGACATATGTTAGTTTTGTTCGCCTACCAAGTCAAGCAAAAAGACCCGTGACTTCGTAAATAAATAAGGGACTTACAACAAAGACACGAGTACCTTTTCCAACTCTTTACATATAATGGGAATCATCCAATACTCTCTTGATGTCGAATCAAAACCCTTTAGATAATTGCGAAATCGAGTTATTATATACGATCGGGATTGAAGGACTAAGCAAGTGATTTCTAATAAGAATATCAAATGGCTTCGATCTACTCCAACAGGAATTTCCGGCGTTTCGCCGCAGTTTTTGGCGGAACGGTTTCCGCTGGAAAGTTCGGAACCGGAACATCGTTCAAAGAGCCTCACTTACTTTGACTATTTTAACAAAATTGAGGACTTCTTTCTACAACATCGAGAGACTTTTGTTTCTATTTTTGCTGCAGAGACCACGGAAAATTCACGACCCGAAGTTTCCATAATCTGTGAAAAACATGGGTCCGATTATCATCCAGCTCGCATCCTATTAATGTCCGATGCACATCATAGATCTTTTGCCGTTAACGTTGCCCTAACGGAAAGAGGTTTGGACCGTATAGAACAAGATTATAGAATAATGAACACCTTACAATCCTCTTTTCATCGGACATTTGTCCCTAAACCATACTTTTTCAGCAAAAACGGAGAATATATTGCCTTTATGGTAGCCGAATGGTTTGAATCACATCACGAATTTCATCCGACCCGCCGGAATGATGATTATGAAATCACAATTTGGGATGTGCAAAATGGTTATTATGTATTAAACCGCGAACAGGAATTTGAGGTATATCGTCAGGCGGCATACATTTTTGCTTACTACTTTGACCTAAATACTTCTACAGAGATTTACCCCTGGCATCATGCTGCCGGAGATTTTGTAGTTAGTACCGCAAATAATGTGGATGTCAAATTGATTACGGTCAGGCAATACGCGGCGCGATTTGGCTCGGGTGATTCCAAGGAAATGCGCCTAATGGGATTCATCTTTTTTGTGCTGAATACTACCCTGAGAATGCGTTTGGATAGACTCGAAGGGATTGGAGAAATTATCTGGCTACGTCAAGAAGTGGTGGATTCGGTTCTCAGAGGCATGTTCGATGCTCTCAAAACGAAAATTTCTGAGAACTCGTGTGAACCGGGTTTTCTCCAGGAAACTCTGCAACATTTAAAAACGTACTCAGTAATCGAATTAGCTGAATTGTTTTCCACCGTCATCGATTCCTATGATCCTAGGTCCCCGGACACTCCCACCGTTCAAAACAATGCTGCGGAACATATCTTGTACTTTGCCCGATCGATCAGCAATTTTGATCCGAGTTGATGGAGTCTTTTATTCGATAAAAAAGATCAATGAACAACCCTGCAGGAACTCGTCCATTACAATGATCAACACACCAAGAGTTACTCTGGCAGCCGTAAAAGGCGGCGCAGGAAAGACTTTTATAAGCATAGGACTTATATCGGCCCTAAACATGTTAGGGCATAAAATAGCCGCCTTCAAAAAAGGTCCCGATTACATAGACGCCGGTTGGCTGGGCCTCGCATCAGGGTCGGCGTGCAGGAATCTTGATTCCTATCTCTTTGAACCGGATGTTCTTCTCAATTCATTTTACAATGGCTCGAAACATAAAGACCTGGCAATCATTGAGGGAAATCGGGGAATCTACGACGGCGTGGATTCCAACGGAAGCTACAGTACCGCAGAGCTGGCCAAGTTCCTCAAATCACCACTAGTACTGATTCTGGATGTCACAAAGACCACCCGAACGGCCGCAGCCGTCGCACTCGGGTGCAAAGCTCTAGACCCTGATCTCGATCTCCGCGGAATTATATTGAATCGCGTGGCCGGAGCCAGACACGAACGAGTGGTGCGAGAAGCCGTTGCCGACGCAACCGGTCTTCCCGTCATTGGAGCCGTCGGTAAGCTTCCCTCCGGAAATTTGCCGCAAAGGCATCTTGGATTGTTGCCGCTGCACGAACATCCGGCAGCTGCGGAATTTGTGGCCGGAGCCGGGAAGATTATAGCCGATGCCGTTGATTTGGACGCAATTCTCCGCATCGCATCAAGAGCATCCGAACTGAAGGTCCCTCCATCAAATTTTTCTAGATCAGATCGAATATCAAATTTTGCGGTTAAAATAGGAGTCCTGAAGGATTCCGCTTTTCAATTTTATTATCCTGAGAACCTCGAAGCCCTGGAATCCCGTGGAGCAACAATCATCCCTATAAGCGCGCTTTCCAGCGCGTCTCTTCCGGATTTGGATGCCCTTTACATTGGGGGTGGATTTCCGGAAACACATGTCATTCAACTGGCTGAAAACAGTCGGTTCAGAGATGCAGTTTTTAAAGCGGCCCAAAGTCACCTGCCGATTTATGCTGAATGTGGTGGTCTCATGTTTCTGTCTCGGAATCTGGTCATCGACGGCACAGCATATCCGATGTCCGGTGTGTTTCCCGTGGACACCATCTTGGACCGAAAACCTCGAGGCCTTGGCTATATTGAAGTGGAAACGATCGCAGAAAATCCATTTTATCCAATCGGATCGTTAATAAAAGGTCATGAGTTTCACTATTCATTCGTTCCTATGGAGGATACTTCCGCATTGAAATATGCTTTCCGGGTTACTAAGGGGCAAGGATTGGACGGCCTTCGCGAAGGTTTGACCAGGTGGAATGTCCTTGCAACATATCTCCATATCCATGCGCTGGGCGAACCGTTATGGGCACAAGCGCTTTTGCGGCGTGCGGCTGAATTTAAAAAGTTTAAAGCCGGATCCGGCCCACCGAAATCAAAATAGAGAACAAGATCTTCGGATACAAAGAACATGGGATTAAACCGTTTCCATATACCGGCTATAGTTTTGGCGGCTCTTAGGGGTGGCGCCGGAAAAACTCTCATAAGTGTCGGGTTGGCTGCTGCAATTAAAAAGAAGGGTCTCAGGATCTCCGTATTCAAAAAAGGCCCTGACTACATTGATTCAGGATGGCTCGGAATGTCGGTGGCAGCCGATTGCTACAATCTTGATGCGTACCTTATGCCCGAAAGCACGATCATCACTTCTTTTGTGAACAGATCCAGTGGATGTGATCTTTCGATCATTGAAGGGAATAGAGGATTGTTCGATGGAGTCGATGCCAAAGGAAAGTATAGTACTGCCGAATTAGCGAAGCTTTTGCAATCTCCGGTAATTTTGATCCTCGACGCGGCAAAAATGACTCGGACTGCCGCAGCCTTGGTCTTGGGAAGTAAAATGCTGGACCCGGAGATTGCTCTAAAAGCTATCATTTTGAATCGTGTTGCGGGACATCGACATGAGAGTGTTTTGCGAGATTCAATAGAAAGCGCAACCGGAATTCCTGTGGTGGGCTCAATTCCGAAGCTAGCGCTCGAATCATTCCCTCAAAGACATCTTGGGCTTTTGCCGTTGTATGAGCATCCCGCCGCAGAAGATTTTATTGCTCGGGCTTCCAAGACTATAGAGGAGTTTGTTGATTTGGAAGAAGTTATTCGTATAGCGGGATGTTCGGGCACACTGCATCATTCATCTGAACAGAAGCTCTATCCTTCCCGTCCGGAACCACAGGCCGGAACAATCGGTATACTGAAAGACTCTGCATTCCAGTTTTACTATCCTGAAAACCTCGAGGCTTTAAGAGCAGCGGGCGCAGATCTCGTTTTTCTGAGCGCTATTTCGGATTCACATATTCCGGATAATGTTGACGCCCTTTACATCGGCGGAGGTTTTCCCGAAACCCACGCCGAGAAACTTGCTTCCAATATTTCGTTTCGATCATCGTTGAAAAGGCGGGCGGAATTGGGTATGCCGGTTTATGCCGAGTGCGGGGGATTAATGTACTTGTCAAACGAGCTCAGAATTGATTTAAACGTTTACCCCATGGTAGGGGTTTTTCCAATCTCTACCGTCCTGGAGAGGAAGCCCCAGGGTCATGGGTACATTGAAGTTGAAGTTACGACCGGTAATCCCTTTTATTCCATCGGCCAAAAGATTACGGGTCACGAATTTCATTATTCCTATGTAACAGGTCTTGATACTCAGTTTGCCGATTATTGTTTCAAGGTCACCCGAGGACACGGCATGGGCGGAGGTCTGGATGGAATCAGTCGATTCAATTGCTTGGGAACATACGTTCATGTTCATGCTTTGGGAATGCCGGAATGGGCGTCAGGTATTTTAAAGAGTGCCGATTGGGAGGGCAACTCCCGTGATTGAGTCTAGACCGGCGAAATCGTCATGTAAGCGACTGAATCCGACATGATACGTCATTCAAGACGGTTGGAATAAGTGGAGGCGAGAAGATCGAAGACAGAATTCAATCAATATTAGGAACCGGAGGTGTTCTTTCGAGAATTATTCCCGGTTACGAATGTCGTCCTCAGCAGATATCAATGTGCCTTCACGTGTATAATTCTTTAAATGATGGAAACAAACTTATTGTAGAGGCACCCACGGGAACGGGTAAGACATTGGCGTATCTCATTGCGGCCGCCCTGTCCCGAAAACGAATAGTTGTTTCGACCGGGACAAAGAACCTTCAGGAACAACTCTATTTTAAAGATATCCCCCTGCTGCAGAAAATATTTCCAGATATAAAAGCTGCTTTACTCAAAGGCCGTTCAAATTTCGTGTGCCATCCAAGGTTCATGAAATTCTTGCGACATCCCATGTTGGACGGCATGGAGCCGCCGTCGCTTCAAATGCTGGTTGACTGGTACAGAAAAACCTATTCAGAAGGAAAGGGCGATAGAGAAGAGCTTGTGGACTTGCCTGATGACGATCCTGTGTGGAACGAAGTATGTGCCGGCAGCGAAACCTGCCTCGGAAAAAAGTGTCCGGATCGAGAAAATTGCTTCATTTCACGAATGAAGGCAACCGCTGCCGGATCGGATCTCATGGTAGCCAACCACCATCTCTTAATCTCCGATCTTGCAGTCAGGGAAACCGGTTTCGGTGAAGTCATCCCGAGATATGAATCAGTGATTATTGACGAGGCACACGGGCTTGAAGACGCTGCCACTCAGCACTTCGGATTCCATCTCACCTATTCAAAATTCCTCGCTTTCGCAAGAGATTTAAGATCGGAAGCTTCAACGTCATCGTCTTTGAAACGTAAATTCAGCGAACCACTTTCTATAATTGAAGAAACCGCAAGGCGCATTTTCTTTACTCTCGTGAACGATATTCCGCCACGCAGGAGATTGGAAAAAATTTCCGTGGATTTAAGCGTTGCAAGGGATTCTCTTTCAAGTGCATTCTCAAACTGCATAGCTTTGATCCAGGGGGCGGGAACCGCTAAGGAGGAACTTCGGTCCCTGGCGGTTCGAGCTCAAAATTTGGACACGGAAATTTCCGTCGTCTTAAATCCGGAAATAGTTCCGGAATATGCCTGCTGGGCTGATCGCAAAGATCGTGGTGTAATGCTGCATGCCTCACCCATAGAAATCGGCAATGCTCTGAGAACTTCGTTATATGACAAAATATCCGGTACTGTTTTCACATCCGCAACCCTTTCTGCAGGAGGCAGCTTCAATTATTTCAAATCAAGAATCGGACTAGCAAATCGGGACGACTGTGTAGAAGTCATTCTCGATTCCCCTTTCGATTATGCGAATCAAACGGTGCTCTATGTTCCAAAGCACATACCGGAACCCAACGATGCTCATTTCACAGAAGCACTCGTACCCGTTTTAAAGGACTTGCTCTCAGTAACTCAGGGGAGGGCGTTCATACTTTTCACCTCTCTCAAAAACATGGAATTGGTTCACAACAGACTTCGCGACGATTTGCCGTTTCCAATTCTCATTCAGGGCAGCAAACCCAAAAGTGCACTGCTGAATGAATTCAGGACTTGCCCAAATTCCGTCTTATTTGGATCAGCCTCTTTCTGGGAAGGGGTAGATATACAAGGAGAGACTCTTTCATGCGTGGTCATCGATAGACTGCCGTTTGCACCGCCGGATGATCCTGTCGTGTCGGCCCGTATTCAGAATTTGAAAGGGAATGGTGTAGAGCCTTTTTATTCATTTCAGGTACCTATGGCGGTTCTAGCCCTAAAACAAGGACTTGGCCGTTTGATTCGTACTGGTGGGGACTTCGGAGTCTTATGTGTTCTAGACACAAGAATAATGAGCAAGTCTTATGGACGAATTTTTATTAAGAGCCTTCCCAATTATCCAATCCAGAGAGACCTCAAACAAGTAGAAAAAACTTTCCATTCGATGACGAATTCCGGACGGCTGGTAAGTAAGAATGTGGCCATTTGATCCACGCAGATTCTTCAAGAAAACTCCTCCGGTTGAGGATTCCGACCGAATATGTTTTTCTGAACCTATAGATACCCCCGCTTTTTGCATAGACATAAACGACAAGATTTTTGACGAATTAGCTCTTACACTTTCCGGAAGCATTAATATGGAGAATTCGGAGCATGTAAGACGGCAAATAGTAGAGCTGATTCAAGATCATTCGCTAAAGAATGTTTGCATAGACATGAGCAGGGTTGAATACCTCGACAGCTCAGGGGCTGCAGTACTGATGGAAATCCATCAGATCGTCAACGAACTAGGAAACTCTCTCAAGCTCGATAACATCCCTGAACGTATCGATAATTTCCTAAAATTTACAGACATCAAACAGATAGAAGCATCTTCCGGAATCCTCGAACCGACTGAGAGTGTCGGAGTAATAGAACAGATCGGAGCAGGAGTTCTTGAGTTCCTCTCCGGACTTAAAGAGATGATTACTTTCTTGGGAGCCGCAATCCAGGCTTTCATAAAGGACATTCTCGACTTCCGACGATTACGATGGGACGGCTTTTGGAAGCTCGTTGAGAAAAACGGTTCGGATGCAGTTCCTATTACATTGATATTAAGTTTTCTGATGGGCTGGGTACTCGCGTTTCAGGCTGCTATTCAGCTGAGAAAATTTGGAGCAAACATCTTCGTAGCGGACCTTGTGAGCGTCTCGATTTCTCTTGAAATGGGCCCGCTCATGACGGCTATAATTATATCGGGACGGTCCGGAGCCGCATTCGCCGCTTACATCGGCACTATGAAGGTCAATGAGGAAATAGACGCTCTTCGTATAATGGGAATTGATCCCATGAGATACCTCGTGTCGCCCCGGGTCTTGGCAATCGCCTTGATACTGCCGTGTTTGACGATTCTCGCAGATCTCCTGGGCATAATCGGAGGCTGCTTCGCATCCGTGTTTGCTTTAGACTTAACTCCGGTTGCGTATTTTAATCAAGTTCATAAAGTGCTTGAAGTTCAGGACATCGTAAAAGGCCTTATCAAGAGTTTTGTTTTTGGGGTACAGATAGCCCTCGTGGGATGTTTTAGAGGATTTCAGGTAAGAGGCGGTGCCGAAAGTGTAGGTAACGTGACCACTTCTGCGGTTGTAACGAGCATTTTTGTCTTGACGATAACCGATGCCGTGTTTGCCGTAATCTATCACTACGTTGACGTGTTCTGGAAATGACACAATCGTTATCAAAACATAGTTGCTTCTGTTCGCAGGTGATAAACCCGATCATACGTGTGAACAACTTAACCGTTGCATACGGCAACGAAGTAGTTCTGGAGAATGTGTCGTTCGAAATCGGCCAGGGAGAAATAGTAGCGGTGCTTGGGCGTTCCGGCTGTGGGAAAACGACCTTGTTTAAAGCCATGATCGGTTTAATCGAACCGGCAGAAGGGGAAATACTTATAGACGGCGAAAAGGTCATACCCATCTCCGACGGGGGTAGCGAAAAGGTGCTACGCAAAATTGGTGTTTTATTCCAATCGGGGGCACTCTTTAGTTCCATGTCCATAGCTGAAAACATAGCACTGCCGCTGCATCAATATACTTCCCTACCCGAGAGAATCATTGAAAACATCGTCAAGCTCAAGCTCACGGAAGTGGGCTTAGGTGGATCCGAGCGTATGAGTCCGTCCGAACTGAGCGGAGGAATGCAAAAACGAGCTGCATTAGCACGGGCTATGGCGCTTGATCCCAAAATACTATTCTTTGATGAACCGTCAGCGGGCCTGGATCCTGTGACCAGTGCCGCATTGGACGAGACAATAAGTCAGATAAACCACCTCCTCAACACAACCATGATCGTGGTTACACATGAGTTGCCTAGCATTTTTTCAATCGCTCATCGTGTGATAATGCTGGAGAAACGTAAACTAATAGCATGCGGAGATCCTCGTGAACTGATGGAAAAATCAACCGATCCGGTGGTCCTGAACTTTTTTCACAGATCAACATCCAAATCCGGAAAAACAAAAAAGATGGAATAGCTTAAAGAGAAAACCAAAAGGTGCTATTTATAATTTGAAAAAATTGCTAAGTTACACATCTGAAAGTGACCTCGCCGGAGTCTCGTAATGTCGGGTAAGGCAGATAAATTTAAAATTGGGCTCTTTGTATTGAGCAGCCTAATATTTCTGATTCTGGCCGTCCTTTGGCTCGGTGCATCGAAGTATTTCGGTGATACGCAAATAGTAGTTTCTTTTTTTTCGGAAACAGTGCAGGGATTGGAACGTGACAGCTCAGTTAAATTTCGAGGTGTTCCCGTCGGACGAGTAAGATCAATACGGATGGCTCCGGATGGAAGGTTAATTCAGGTGGAAATGGCTTTGGATAAGACTTTCAAAGTTACCGAGGATCTTGGTGTGAAAATGAGTCTGGTCGGCTTAACAGGTATGAAATACCTCGAAATGGATACCTTCAAGCCTGAACAGCAGCGGGAGCAAGTGGATCTCGACTTTGAACCCAAATACAAAGTGATTCCAACATATCCTTCCGATATCAGAGAAATAGGGACGGCACTTGAAAATATTTTTCAAAGGATCAAGACCGTAGAATTAGATCGGATCTCCGAGAACATCATCAAAGTCACCAATAGGTTGGATAAGGTTCTCGCTGACACACGCACCGACAAATTGAGTAGTGAGAGTCTCGAAACATTAAGGGAAATCAAAGAGGCGACCCGAAGAATAAATGACGATATTGCAAAGGCTCAGCCGGCAAGAGCTTTCACAAAAACGATGGACAAAACCGGAGAGTTTTTGCAGGAGTCAACGGAAACCGTTCGGAATGCTGATCGATTAATTAGGCGCACTGATAACAACTTGAATAGACTCTCCCAGAAACTAGAACGCAGCGCAGATAATCTCATTGATTTTACCCGCATTATTCGGCAGCGTCCGTCCAGCATCCTTTTTGGAACGGAAGACAAAGATCAGAAGAAATAAGGGACTTGGGCCTCATGATCTATGAATCACCGGACAAGAAGTAAAGCAGGCGAATTAAGCCTTTTATGGAGAGCCGTTATCAGATCTCGATATCCCGGCACAGTAATGTCTGGGCTGCTTTTCTTTTTTCTGGTCGGATGCGCTTTGCATTCCAAGGACATTTCGTACCACAATTTTGACTATCCCGTTCCGCCTAAGCTCTCAGCATCCCCTATCCCTGAAACGCTCATGGTGTATCGTTTCCTCCTGGATCGATCAATTCCTATTGACAACCTGGTAATCACCCAGTCCAGCGGCCAAGACCAAACAATGTTCCTCTACCGATGGGAAGAGAATCCAGCTGATATGCTTACGGCTCTGGTGCTCAGGGATCTTCAGAACAGTGGACTTTTTGAGCGAGTGGTGGATCAACTCAGCACGGTTCGTTATCGTTACGCTTTGGAAGCAACAACAAAAAAGCTCCAGGGTACGGTTCTGGACGGCAAAGCAGGGGCTGTGCTCGATATGGACACTATGTTGACGGATTTCGAGGCGCCTTTAGGTCGGGATAAAACGATTTTCAAGAAAAATTTTCATATCGAGATTCCCAGCTCCGGTCCTGATACAGAGTCCATAATCAAGGCACTCAACACCGCTGTTAAAGAATTTTCAGAACGTTTGAGGCAGGAGATAATTAGTCACCTCAGGTCCGGTGAGTTGAAGGAAAAAAGTCTTGCCGCCAAGCATCTAAAAGTCTCCCTCGTGCAATTAAATCGTAGGTTGGATCCCGAGACGTTCGTGCGAAGTTACAATAAAAAATTATAAGATATTAGTTTTAGAGCAGATATGTCAAAAGTGGAGTGCTCGATTAATCACTTCAAGGTTCTTCGCCAGTGTCATTGTTACCTAAATAGTTGCTCTTTAAAACTCGGATTGTTATTCTCAAAGTCAGGCCAAAGGTATGCAACACAATTGATCAATATTGGGGAATGATAATGAAGCACATTCTCGTCGTTGATGATGAAAAACACATTTGCGAGCTTTATAAGAGCGAACTGGAAGATGAAGGATACCGGGTCACAGTAGCACATTCCGGTAATGATGCGCTTGCTAGCGTCGAAAAAGATCAGCCTGATTTGATTGTTCTCGATATTCAAATGCCTGGGATGGACGGCATAGAAACTTTGGAAAAGTTGATTGGAAAAGACAAAGGAATTCCAATAATTCTGAACACCGCATACAGCCATTACAAGGAGGATTTCACAACCTGGGGCGCCGATGCCTACGTTGTAAAATCATCGGATACCTCAAAATTAAAATCCGAAATAAAGAGGCTGTTGAAACAATGAACCTGCAACAAGAGATGCGCAGAACGTTATGTATCCTGATGGCTGGAGGTAAAGGAGAGAGACTTTATCCGCTAACAAAGGCCAGAGCCAAACCTTCCGTCAGATTCGGTGGAATATACAGGATCATTGACTTTACATTATCGAATTGTCTCCATTCCAATATTCGCAGAATTTACGTACTTACCCAATATAGATCTTTGTCCTTGGACCGTCATGTCCGTCTCGGATGGAGTATTTTCAACCACGAGTTGGACGAATTTATAGAATGCGTTCCCCCGCAACAGAGAAACGTAGATCGCTGGTACAGAGGAACCGCCGATAGTATTTACCAAAACATTTATCTTCTTCAAAGAGAGAGGCCGGAAAGAGTTCTGATCTTATCCGGGGACCACGTCTACAAGATGAATTACAATGATATGCTGGCATTTCATCTCGAAACGAACGCGGAACTGACAGTCGCGGGCGTTGAAGTGCCGAGATCTGAAGCCAGCGCATTCGGAATTATCGGGACGGACGAATCCTACAGAATCCGAAGCTTCATAGAAAAACCTTCAAATCCTGAGCCTGTACCCGGAAAACCCGATAAAAGCTTCGTTTCAATGGGAGTTTACATCTTCAACACGGATGTGTTGGTCAAGAATGTCATTTCTGATGCAAAGGATTCCTCTTCATCCCACGATTTCGGCAAGAATGTTGTGCCTAACATGATTGATTCCAACAAAGTATACGTGCACACCTTCAAAGAGGCCAACAATCCCGAGGGAAGGTACTGGAGGGATATAGGTACTTTGGACGCCTACTGGGAAGCCAACATGGACTTATGTTCTTCTGATCCTCAGTGCAACCTTTACGACTCAGATTGGTTGATAAGGACGTATCAGGAGCAGGTACCGCCGGCGCGGACCAAAAACACACGGCAGATCTCAGAGGCGAATGTACACAATGCCGTTGTCTCAGGTGGGAGTCTCATATCCGGTAAGGTGAGTCATTGTGTTTTGTCACCGAATGTGACTGTTCACGAAGGAGCATTCGTCGAAAAATCAGTCATGTTGGACGGAGTGAAAATAGGGAGAAATGCCCGAATCCGAAAAGCGATACTTGATCAGGACGTAGAAGTTCCCGAAGATTTTGTAATTGGCTACGATCCGGATCAAGATCGAAGCCGTTTTACCATTTCTCCGGGAGGCGTTGTTATTGTCCCTCGCGGAATGAGCATAGTCTAGAATGCATGTGTATATAGACAAAAAAAGAGCATCTTTTGCTGCGAGTTTTACGGAAATTGATTCTGCAAAACTCCACGTGATTTTCATACACGGCAGCGGTGGAGATAGGCGGGATTGGGAATCACAGATACATCATTTAGGCGATTTAGCAGGAATGATAGCCCTCGAATTGCCGGGACATGGAAATTCCGAAGGGCCGGGGCTCAATGCAGTAAATGCGTATGGTGAATGGGTAGACGCTTTTATCCGTACATTAGAATTGACGAGAGTTATCATAGTCGGATGTTCTCTAGGCAGTGCTGTCGCACAATGGTTGACGATTTTTAAGAACCCAACTTACATAAAGGGACTAGTTCTTACCGGGGCAGGGGGAAGACTGCGGGTTCATCCGGCCTTCCTTGACGGCTTGAAAAATCAAAGTGAAAAGACTTTAGCACTACTTTCGGATTCCTGTCTGTCCGACAATCCCGATAAGGAATTCAGAAGCTTTATCCAAGAGAAATTTAGGAATAGCTCAAGTGATCTGATTAGGAATGATCTTCTGGCTTGCAACGATTTCGATGTGCTGGATTCATTGAACAAAATATCGGTTCCAACAGGTATCATTGTTGGAGCTGAAGACAAAATGACCCCCGTAAAATATTCGGAGTTTCTTCACCAAAAAATTGCTGATTCTTTATTGTACGTGATTTCGTCGGCAGGGCATCTTGTGGCGATGGAAAAACCTGAGGAGTTTAACTCCGCTATGAGGGATTACATGACCAAGAAGGGATTTGTGTAAAACCGGCCTCTGCAACTCAAGTATTCGTAATTTCACGCAATAATTCTATGTCTTCAAGCATTTTACCCGCACCTCGTGCAACCGTGGACAGAGGATCATCAGGGACGACGACGGGCACACCAATTTCTCTCCTGATTCGGACATCAAGATTCTTGAGCAAGGCTCCTCCACCGGTCAATACGATTCCTGTATCAATTATGTCTGCGGCTAATTCAGGGGGGCACTGTTCCATTGCTTGTTTGACACTGTCAACGATTAAGTTGACCGAATCCAGTATAGCATGAGTGATGTCATTCGAGTTAACGGTGATAGTCTTCGGGATCCCGTCCATGAGGTCTCTCCCCTTGATGTCGACTTCCTCCACATCATCATCAGGGTATGCTCGTCCCACTAAAATTTTGATTTGTTCCGCAGTAGATGGTCCAATAAGAATGCTGTAATTCTTTCTAATGAAATTTAAGATGTCAGTATCCAGGCGGTCTCCCGCAATTTTGGTCGACGCGCTATATACCACACCGGTCAGAGAAATTATGGCAACTTCAGTTGTGCCTCCGCCGATATCGACGATCATGTTGCTCATGGGTTCGGTAATTGGTAAGCCTGCTCCCATAGCTGCAGCCATAGCCTCTTCGACGATGAAAACCTCAGATGCGCCTGCACTCAAAGTAGAATCTCGAACTGCTCTTCGCTCGACAGGAGTAACTCCTGACGGGACCGAAATAATGACTCTTGGCCTCACGAGGGCTTTACGGCCGTGAACTTTTTGAATGAAGAATTTGAGCATCAAGGATGCCATTTCGAAATTGGCGATGACGCCTTCCCTTAAAGGCCTAAATACCTCGATAGAACCGGGCACCCTGCCTATCATCTTCTTTGCGTCTTCACCAATCCACACCTCGGAGCTTCTGCGATCCTTTTTGCGAATGGCTACGACGGATGGTTCATTGAGAACGATTCCGCGACCGGCAGCATAAACGAGAGTATTCGCTGTACCCAGATCTATGGCCAAGTCTTTGGACACCTTTGATGCTACAAAATTAAAAAACATAAGCTCCTTATCGAAGCGGCACAACGACTATCAAATTTGTGATCAGAATTGCAGTATTGGAGTGAAACCTAAAATGCGAAATTCGGCAATATTAAAATGATGTGTTTCTCATTTTTGGAATGGAAAAATTAGATTCGGACTTCGATTATAGACCCTTTTTTCAGGTCATTTATCCAATCCTTCATCCGTGCTTGTATTCGATCTTTTCTCACGAGCTCTATGACTTTCCTACGTGCCTTTAAGTACTCTTTCTCTTCAGCTTCCGTCAAAAGTCCTTTGGGCAATTTCGGTTGCTCTTTGGGATCGGCCTCAACTTCCGGCTTTTCCGATTCAACGGATTTTTTCTTTTCAACCCTGCGTTCCTGAGCGGCTTTCATCTGTTGTTCGATCTGTTTACGAATTTTTTCAGGTATAGGAACCTGCTTTTTCGTGCGATCCTTTGCTTCAGCCAAATAGAATATGAGTATAGCGTTCGGAGTTTTTATGGGCGGGGTAATGTCTCCCTCTTTGAGACGCTGAACCAATTTTTGGAAACCAGGAACCATATCCTTGTAATTCATCAATCCCAGATCACCGCCCGCCGCCGCATTGGAATCTTGAGAGTATTTTTTCGCCAATTGGGAGAAATCGGCCCCGGTCATGGCTTCTCGGAAGATCAACTTTGCCTTGTCCATCTGCTTCTCTACATTTTTTCCTTTGTCATCCAATTTGAGTGTAATTTGACGCAGTCTAATTTTGCCGCCCATGTAGATATCTTCGTGTGTCGGTATTTCCTGCTGTTTCTCCTCCCGCTGAGGGGCTGCAGGCATCATGCTCTCAAGCGCCTGCCTATGCAGATCATCAATCTCCGTCTTATGCTTTTTCCAAAAAGCAATCGCATCCTCTTCATTGAGAGGAACCTTTTGCGTGACCTCGCTGGCTATTAATCTCGTCAGAAGAAACTGTCTCTTGATCATTTTTCGATATTCAGGAACGGTAAGACCGTTCGCGGCCAAGAACAAGGCAAATTGATCGGGAGCTAGATTGTTTCTCTTTCGGATTGAGTCTATTGCAAGATCAACGTTCTTGTCGTCAATCTTTAGGCCTTTTTTGGCGGCTTCCTGCTCAAGAATATGAATAATTACAAGTTCATCGAGTATTTCCCTCTCGGTGGGCCACTTGCCCGGAGGCACCACCCCCAAGGGTAATCCACCGATATTTCGAATAAATGGAAGCTTCTGCTGCTTAATGTCAGATTCTAAAATTACGTCTCCGTTTACCACAGCGGCTATTTTGTCCGAGAAAAGCTCCGCTTCTGCTGCAGCGGGCACAGCCAATAAAATACAAACACAAAACAACTGAAGAAATTTTTTCATTATTTCGAGCTACCCATACGATAAGTTACGTAATCCTTTAGACTAAACCTATCTCATTTTCAAGGTTCCGGCTCTTTTTATTCGGGTCTTAGGCTGAATCTTCTCTGGAGGAGGGACACTCCTTTCGGAACCCGAGATTAATTCTTTCATGCTTTTCAGAAGAGTAAAACACTCGTTTAATCTTTTCTCCGGATCGGTCTTGCCGATTTTCACCCCCAATCTGTCACCGGTGATCAGTCGCATTCTCTTGTCTTTATGGATCCAGAAAATGAGGGCCTGCGGATCGAGAGAAGTCTCGGAATCAAAAGTGAAAACCAGGTCGTTCCCATTGTAGTCCAGCTTGGTGAGCCCACACTCTTTCATCATAAGTCGGATTCGCATTACCTGGAGTAAATGTCTTGTTTGAACAGGAGGCCTGCCGTATCGATCGAAAATCTCCTCTTCCACCTCATCGATTTCGGATTCCGCTTCGGCACGTGAAAGTCTTTTATACAAGCTCATCCTTTGCTGGGGTTCAGGCACATATTCTTCCGGAATAATTACTTCCAGTCTCAAGTGAATGTCCGGATCAATACGTCGCACAGGCTCTTCGCCTTTAATCTCCTGGACTGCTTCTTCGAGAAGATCCAAGTACATTTCATAACCCACAAGTGCCACATGTCCGGATTGGGACGTTCCCAAGAGATTACCGGCCCCTCGAATCTCCATATCTCGCATTGCAATCCTGAAGCCCTGGCCCAATCCCGTGAATTCCTGCAGCACTGCAAGCCTTTTGATGGCATCCGGTGTCATCAAAGTCTCGTGCGGAGTGAGCAAATACGCATGCGCTCTCATGTTTGAACGGCCGACCCGCCCACGTAGTTGATAGAGATCGGCGAGACCGAATGTGTCAGCTCGCTCTATGATGATGGTGTTTGCTCGCGGAATATCCAACCCTGATTCTATTATGCTTGTGCAGACAAGAACATTGATTTTTCCGGTGACGAAATCCATCATGATTTCTTCCAGGGCATTGTCCGGCATCTGTCCGTGTGCCACGCCGATTCTCGCTTCCGGTACCAATTCCCTCAGGGTCGAAGCTTTTCTGAAAATCGATTGGACCCGGTTATGCAAATAGAAGACCTGTCCTCCGCGACCAAGTTCTCTAGTTATGGCTTCGCGGATTATTTCCGGAGATTCTTTCATAACGTGTGTCCGGATTGATTGTCTATTGGTGGGCGGGGTTTCTATTACAGACAAGTCGCGTATCCCGGTTAGGGACAAATTCAGCGTTCTTGGAATCGGTGTTGCGGTCAAGGTGAGAATGTCAACGTGGGCTTTGTATCTCTTGATCTTCTCCTTATGAGCCACTCCGAACCGCTGCTCTTCATCAACGACCAGTAAGCCCAAATCACGGAAATGCACTTCTTTGCCTAACAGCTTGTGAGTGCCGATGACGATATCGACTTTGCCTTCCGCGAGCCTAGAGATGACTTCTTTTTGCTCTTTTGAACTTCGAAATCTACTCAGGACTTCGATTGAAAACGGCTGTCCGCGGAAGCGCTTCAAAAATGTATCATAATGCTGCTGAGCAAGAACTGTGGTTGGTACCAAAACGCCCACTTGTTTGCCGTCCATAACGGCTCTGAATGCTGCCCTCAAAGCGACTTCGGTTTTCCCGTACCCAACATCTCCGCATACCAATCGGTCCATCGGGACATCCGAATCCATTGCTTCCATCACTTCCTGAATGGCCTTGGCCTGGTCAGGAGTTTCCTCAAACTCAAACGATGCCTCAAAAGCTTCAAAATTCTCATCAATTAATGAATATGGCCTTCTCGTTGCAACTTTCCTTTTCGCGTAGATCTCAAGAAGTTCTTTTGCCATATCCCGTATAGATTGTTTTATACGGGCTTTGGTCTTCTCCCAACCTTTACCTCCAAGTTTATCAATCCTCGGGGGACCTTCCGAGCCGGATACATACTGTTGTATAACTTGAAGGCGCTCTACGGGGTGATAAAGGAGATCTCCATCTGCAAACTCTATGATCATTACTTCGCCGAGAATTCCATCGAATTCTTTGCGAGCCAGTCCTCTGAATATTCCGATTCCGTAATCCTCGTGAACTATTGCAGCTCCTTCCACCAAGTCATTTAACGACGAGAGGAGGGTGCCTCGTGCACGCTTTCTGGAATCCTGCCGCACTCTGGTTCCGAATATTTCTTCTTCGGTTATGATAATTAATCGGGACTCTTCAATACGGAATCCGGCGGAAAGGGTTCCAACATAGAGACGTATTCCCGGAACCGGATTGCCTTCAAGGTTTGATGGATCAAATCCGGATCCCCGAAAGTCCAAATTCAGATCGTAAGGTTCAAGGAGCCTCAGAAGTCTTTGAGATTGAGCATGTGTGTGACTTACGAGGAACACCTCGGAACCGTCGGACCTCCAATTCTTCAGCTTTGTGATTAGGCCCGCCATTCCGGAATCATAATTCTTGGATTTAATGAGTTCGGATCTAATATCCAGGTTATCATTAGTCATTACACGAATTGTCTCTCTTCCGGGATCTTCTAATTCGAGCTGAGACAAAATGACGTTACGGAATCGAGAAACCTGGTGAAAAAACTCGTCTTTGAAAAGGAACAAGTCCTCTGGTTCCGGAAGCAGTGCTCCATCTTCTTGTGCATCACGTAGACCCTGAACAAGTTCTTCATTGAAGTCT
Organism: uncultured Syntrophaceae bacterium; assembly: GCA_964613745.1. Taxonomy (GTDB): domain Bacteria; phylum Desulfobacterota; class Desulfomonilia; order Desulfomonilales; family Desulfomonilaceae; genus CAZTJA01. Next base: position 2,691 of record CAZTJA010000044.1, on the reverse strand, counting down.
TCAAAACATCTCTCTATTGTTTCCAGATCGGGCAAGACTAGAACCGAGCTTGGATCGAGATAGTCCAAGACTGTTTCCAAACGAGGGAAAAAATACGGTAAGTACACCTCTGATCCGGGGAATCGAATCGAATTTCCAAGGTCATCCATTAACCTCTGCCTAATACGCTTCTCTATTCCACGCTCTTCGCATGCAGCATAAAGCCGTTCAACCCCCTTCTCGCGCTGGATTTCATCAGGTATCATCATATGAATCGGAGTGATGGTTGCTTCCGAAAGAGCGTCCTTGGATCTTTGATTTACCGGATCGAATAATCGGATGGATTCTATTCTGTCACCCATCTGTTCAATTCTTAATGGGAACGGGTATATCGGGGAATACACGTCTAATACAAAACCGCGAACCGAAAAATCTCCTGCATCTTCTACGAGGGGTGATCTCGAGTAGCCGGATGCAACCAATTTGTGGATTAGCTCATCACGATCCAGATCCTGACCTACTGAAATGCTGAAAGTGGCACGGCTCAAATGCTCCTTGGGAATCAGCTTTCGCATCAGGCTGTCGAGCCCCAATACGACAACTTGGGGGCGTGGACCCTCCGCAAATCGAAAAAGTCCGGTCATTCTTCCTACCCAAGCTTCATTCTCCAGACCTATGAATGAGAAAGGAGCAAGTTCATAACTAGGAAATCTTACGACTTTGTCTTCGAGCGGATACTTGGTTGCTTCATCTTCACCCAAGAAGAACCTTAAGTTAGCAGCACTCAGTGCAGCTCTGTCTCCATCGGGAAGAACATAGACTATGTTGAGACCTTTTCTCGCAGCCGACGCCATGAGAAACTCAGGAGAGGAACCTTTGAGACCATAAATTCCTGTATTCTTTTGAGCATTGATCAAAAGATTCAATGCTTGCTCGAAACTATTCTTCTTAACCTGATCAGAGTTGTTCACATCAAATCCATTCATAATCAAGGGACTAGATCGGCACGGAAAATATTTATTAATATTACAAATTTATACATTTCTCAATCATCAGCCAATCTCTTCATGAACGATTTCTTATCTCTTGGGATCAATCGTCCGTGCGGAATTGTGCTCACAATCCGAAGCACGAGGGTCATGCATTTTGAGTTACGGTATTAAGATCGCAAGTTCGGCAGTCGTTGCGAATGCAGACCGCATTAGGAAGCCCCGAAAGCGAGATTGCATTGACTTAAATTTTACAATGGGTTATCCAGTATCGTCGATACGGCCCTAATAATTCAAGCGGGTATCTCAAAATAGAGGTTTGATGGTGGCTGAGAAAAAGGTTTCGCGCAAGGAACTGCTCAATGAGCCGGATGAATTCATAACTGTCAGCAGCAGAGCAATCATTTATGCAAGAGAGAACACCAGATCAATACTGATTGCAGGCGCGGTAGCGGTGCTGGTGGTTATGGCTTATGTTGGATACGGTCAGTATCGTGAATATCGCAAGACTGTTGCACATAGAGCTTTTGAGTCAGCTCACCGTCAGTATGAAATGATATCGAGGGAAACTACCCCTCCTAAAGGTGAGATGTTGGACCAGTTGCTGGCCGAGTTCGACAAAGTAGCGGCTCAATTCTCGGGATCCATCGCTGCTGAAAAAGCAAAGTTATATTCAGGCCACGTGCTGTACATGAAGGGTGACTACAAAGAAGCACTGGATCGCTACAACAAAATGCAATCGACTTCATTAGCTACCGGCGGACTGATGCCTCTGTTCCTTTATCACACGGGCATGACCCGCCTCGCATTAAAAGAATACGAACAGGCATTAACCATATTTGAGCAATTATCAAAAGAGGTAAATTCACCTTACCGCCGGGAAGCATATGCATCTATAGCTCGTGTATACGAATTGATGGGTAAAGACAAGGAAGCCGTGCAAGCTTATCGGCAGTATTTGAAAATGTTTCCGGAGGCACCGGATGCTCTGTTTATGAAGTCAAGAATTTCAGATCTTTCAGCAAAAGGTTAATTTTTCCCGATCAGCCGTTCTTCTGTATGTACACATCATTATCAATAGCCCAAACCTTGAAATTCAAGTTTCCGATCTCAAGCTCAAATGCCGTGGTATTAACCTCGCTACCGGCGCAGTTGAATGCATCCATATCCATGAGGTAATCCAATATCTTACGCACTTCTACAAATGCCAAGTCATCTTCAAAGAAAATATTGAACAGTTTATTACAATGAATGAAGGGCATCGATTCCATATTTCACCTCTATTTTAGAATAGATGAACATAAAGGTGCGGTCAACCTCACTAATTTCAAGAAAAAATCCACTATACATCTTGACAGGTTCACTGATACTCTGTATAAACTCCGCGGGGGATTGCGTGTTGATCTTATTACATTTGCGATATTTTGGTATTGGTGAAAGGAGGAAAACATGACGAAAGCGGATCTCGTAACCAGGATTTCCGAAGAGGCCGGCATTTCCAAGAAAGCTGCTGCAGTGGCTGTGGATTCTCTTGTGGCCGCCATTCACGACACTCTTAAGGACGGAGATAAAATTCGACTTACCGATCTAGGTAGCTTCAGTGTAGTTCAGAGACAGGCACGCCAAGGCGTAAATCCTCGAACCGGTAAGCCTATCAACATTCCCGCTACAAACGCCCCGAAATTTACGGCGGCAAAGGCCCTGAGAGACATAGTAAAATCCT
>CAZTJA010000043.1:11303-25024 GCA_964613745.1 uncultured Syntrophaceae bacterium | reverse complement strand
CGGATGTCGAGTTCGTGGGACTCATCAACGGCGAGGGAATGATTGTTGCCCATAGCGAACCTGCCAAAATCGGCCTGAGATTACTCATGGGTAAGGAAATGAATACGGTGCTTACCGTAATAAGAACCGGGGAGCCTTTATCCTTCAAAAAGGAGTTGCCGGGGGGTAGAACAATCTTCGAAATCTGGAAACCATTTACCCCATTTCCCGATCAGATTGCCCAGACTGACCTAATTGCAAAGCATACGAGAATCGGAAAAGAACTGCTGGACGTCTTCGATAGGGAAAAGAAGCAGGTTCTTTTTTTGGGACTCAAAATGGACCGATTTAAAGAGATTCGCCAGCAGGATATTACATTTGCTCTCTTTATGGGAGCCATTCTGTTTGTAATCGGATCTGCGGGCATCTATTTTGTTTTTGTCGTTCAAAATGCATTCCTTGTCCGCAGAACGCTTGACGAAATGCGGACGTACACCAGGAACGTCGTCGAGAGTATACCCAACGGGCTCATTACGGTAGATCGGTCCCTCCGGATTGCTACGTATAATCAGGCTGCATTGGAAATCCTTCAAAAAAAGCGAGATGAATTCGACGGAAGACATATCTCGGAAATTTTTCCTTTAGATGAGGAAATACGAAAGATTCTTTCAGACAGTGATTTGATTATGGAAAAAGAATATCGGCCTGCCGGCGAAACCAAAAGCAGATTTCTCAATCTATCGGTATCTTCTCTCAAGGAACCCGACTCCACGGTAAGCAGGGGAGCCGTAATAATTGTTCGCGACATGACCATGATCAGGGATTTAGAGCAAAAAGTAATGGTCAGCGAAAAATTTGCTGCACTAGGGAGACTTTCCGCCGGTGTTGCTCATGAAATTCGAAATCCACTGAACTCGATACGGGGCTTTATCCAGTATTTTCAATCAAAATTGGCATTGGATGAGGAAGATTACAAGTATACCGATATAATGCTGACGGAAGTGGACAGACTTAATCGTGTGATTTCCAAACTCTTAGCGTATTCTAAACCGCGAGAACCAAGACTCAGCATAAGATCCGTCGACGATGTCGTGGATCACTGTGTCAGAGTCGTCGAACGCGAAGCTCAGAATGCCGGTGTCCTTATTACGAAAGTGACCTCCGAGAAAGACGTACCATTGACCCTTATGGACACGGACCAGATGATGCAGGTTTTTTTAAACATTCTAATCAATGCCGTCGAATCATCACCAAAGGGCGGCCAAGTTCGCGTCTATTACAACATTCACGATGACGGCACCTTGTCGGTAATCGTGGAGGATTCAGGCGAAGGTATACCTTCGGAGAACATGGACAAATTGTTCGATCCTTTTTTTACAACGAAGAGAAAAGGAACAGGTCTGGGATTGGCAATCGTCAAGAGCATTGTCGAAAGCCATGACGGTGATATCAATGTCGAGTCGGAAGTCGGCAAAGGGACTAAATTAATCATCACTCTTCGAAGCTACAATGCCTTGGATGAAATCTCGATCGAAAGCGAACGGCAGATAGCACAAGTCGTGTAATATCCACACTTGGTATAATCGCCAAAACACACAATGGATTATCATGAATAATGTTTCTCGAACACAGGTCGGTTCACCTATGAATAAGCAGCCGGGCGGGGCCCGAATGCGAAAAGCTAAAATACTTGTCGTTGATGACGAACTCTCACAACGTAAGATGCTTCAAGCCAATCTATCCCTGGAAGGTTACCAGGTCTTTGAGGCGGAGGACGGATCGGTTGCCATCGAAAGAGTTGCCGAAGAGTTTTTTGATTTAATCCTAATGGATAACCGGATGAGCAAGATTGATGGAATCGAAGCTCTCAAGGAAATTAAGAAAATCTCGCCGGGTATACCCGTTATTATCATCACTGCGTATGCCTCCGTTGAAACTGCCGTAGAAGCTCTTCAAGCCGGTGCTCATGATTATCTCTTGAAGCCTCTGGACATTAATGAGCTTAAAATCAAGATAGATAAGACTCTTGAGTTTTGGCGTTTAAAGGAAGAAAACGATTTTCATAGACGGCGCTTCGAGAACCTGTTCGATGCCTCCAAGATCATCGGGCGATCGGAGATAATGAAGAAGGTCTTGGAAACGGTCTCAATGGTGGCACCAAGTGAAGCATCCGTGCTTATACTGGGAGAATCCGGTACTGGAAAAGAGCTCATAGCCAATGCCCTGCACCAGAGATCCGGGCGTTCGGATAAACGCTTCATAAAGGTGAATTGTGCCGCCTTACCGGAAACACTCTTGGAGAGCGAGCTTTTTGGGCATGAGCGAGGGGCATTTACGGGAGCCGTCGGCCGTAGGATAGGTAGATTCGAATTAGCGGATGGTGGAACTATTTTCCTCGATGAAATAGGAGAGATGACGCCCGCTACTCAGGCCAAGTTGCTGAGAGTTCTCCAGGAGAGAGAATTCGAGCCGCTAGGATCGAACAAGACGGTCCGTGTCGATATCCGAATAATAACCGCAACAAACAGAATCTTAAATGAAGAAGTCAAGAAAGGCACCTTCAGAGAAGATCTTTTCTATAGGTTAAATGTTGTCCCAATCATACTTCCTCCTCTTAGAGATAGGAAAGAAGACATTCCTCTGCTTGTAGAGCATTTTCTCAAAATTTATAATGAGAAAAACGGTCGAAATTTGCAGGGATTTCACCCGAGAGCGCTTGATGCTCTAATGCGTTATTCCTGGCCCGGTAATATTCGAGAACTTGAAAACATAGTCGAGCGTGCAGTCATTCTGACGAGAGATGACTATGTGACATTTTCGGAATTGCCGGAGCCGATCAAGTCGATACCGGATGATGGATTAGCAATACAGATAAAGGACGGGATTAGGCCGGGAATGACCATCCGAGAGATGGAACGAGAACTCATCATCAAAACATTGGAAGAAAACGACGGAAACAGAACGAGAAGCTCACAAATACTTGGTATTACGAGAAGGACACTTCAGAATAAACTTAAAGAATATGAAATTGAAGATTCCGGCGAAGAGAATTGATTTATGGCTGGGGGACGAGGATTCGAACCTCGGTTAACGGGGCCAGAACCCGCCGTCCTGCCGCTAGACGATCCCCCAGCAGAAGGAAGCAGAATACACCGGCAAATTGGTCGTTGTCAATACCCATCGAGATCAAGGAATTGTCCATACAATTTCCCAAGTTCTTTCCATTTGCATTGGGCCGCAAGAATTTCTTCCGATAAAATGGCCCCTTCACGAATGATAATTGGCTCGTTCTGAATGAAATCTATCACGGAAGAAGGCTTGCCTCCCGGGGTTATCCCGCCGTCCAGAACATAATCCACTGAATGGATGATATCCCTCGGTATTTCTGAAATACTGCAGGGGTCCTTTCCACCTGATAAATTAGCGCTTGTTGCGGTCATGAGTTCACCGGCCGTTCGCGCCGTCTCTCGGGCCGTTTTATCAGGTGAAACTCTGATTCCCACTTTATTCGTAGGTCCCAACAAATGGTGATTGAGTTGCCGACTCGGTTGAAACAACAAGGTGAGACTGCCCGGCCAAAATGTATTCATGAAAAAGTTTTGAATTGAACTCGGCGGACTGACTATTTTGTCAATAGCTCCCCGTTCGGATGCAATCAATGCTACAGGTTTCGCCTCGACTCTCTTTTTCAAAGAAAAAATTCTTTCAATAGCGTGGTCATTCAGTGGATCTGCCGCAATACAATAAAATGTTTCAGTCGGGACAATCGCAATTCCTCCGGATCTAATTATTGCACCTGCTTCAAATATGCGATTTTTTTGAATCGACACGTTATCCTCAGCACTTTACCGGTAATTCGATGATGAATTTTGCTCCACCGCCGGGGTTATCTTTGACGCGAATGAAACCATTGTGGTCAGACACGATTGTAGCTGTAATTGTCAGTCCAAGACCCGTTCCACCTGGTTTTTTGGAGTAGTAAGGCTCAAAGAGCCTTTCCCTGTCATGAGGCGAAACTCCCGGCCCGTTATCAGACACCTCTACTGAGGCGATCGAGACCTGTGGATGGTAACTCGTCGATATCTCTATGTACCCGTTGGCCCCAACGGCCGAAATAGCATTATCCACGAGATTCACAACCGCTCTTTTGATCTGCTCTTTATCGAGATTGAATACGGGTATAGTTGGATCCGGGTTGAATTGAAAGCTTGCGCGACCGTCGTATTCATAAAGATCCGCAACTTCCTTTATTAAGGCATTCAAGTCGTTTGGAGTAAGGTTTGCGGCCGGCATGCGTGCGAACTTCGAAAACTCGTTAACCATATTCTTTAATTGCTCAACTTGGTCCACAATCGCTCGAGTGCACTGATCAAGAACTTCGGAATCAGGCTTTAAAATTTCCAGATATTTTCGACGAATCCTCTGGGCATTCAATTGAATAGGTGTGAGAGGATTCTTGATTTCGTGAGCAATTCTGCGGGCGACTTCCCGCCAAGCTGCCATCCGTTGTGCCTTAACAAGATGACTCATGTCCTCAAAGACTAAGACCTCTCCTAAGGTCCGATTTTCGTCATCCGTCAGTATGTTTGCGAAACACAACAAGGTTTTCGTACCTTCAGGAAAGGAAATCGCTAGTTGTTTTTCTATTGCTCCTTGTGACTGATGCAGCTCGGCCAGACATTCCTTTATAACGTCCTGAGAAGGCTCAGGTAGGACTTCGGACAACTTTTTGCCCCCGGGACTATTGTGGGTAATTCCCAATAGCTTCCGACCTGAGCTGTTGACCGTAGTAACATGTCCGTTCGAATCGATTGAAATAACGCCGGCGGCAATGCTCTTCAAAACGGTTTCTGTGTATTTCCTACGACTCTCCAGATCGACATTGACTTTGACCAGTTCATCGCGGCTCCGACGCAAATCTTCCGTCATCTTATTGAATGATTGTACGAGAACGCCTAGTTCGTCGTCCGCTGATGGTTCTATGAAAACGTCCAGATCTCCGGCTGCAATTTTCTGAGTTCCATCGGACAGTTCTAAAATTGGATCGGTAATGTCTCTGGCCATACTCATTCCGAACCAGAAGCCTATGAAAATGATGAGAAGAGCAATGATCAACAGGATTAGAACATAAATAGTCTTGAGAGGGCCACGCATTCTCTTGGCTTCCTGGTAATCACCGAAAGCGCCTGCAATTGAAAACAGTCTTCCCGCCAATGAATTCGGGATGTATGAGTCGGCTATCAGAACCGCATTTATGTTAACTCCTCGGTCTTTTATCGGCACAATACCGCTTACGAGATCACCCCCCGAATCGAGCGGTATAATTTTTCCCGTCTTTTCTCCTTGAAAACCTATCTTCAAAAAACTCGGCAGAGGAGGGGGAATGGCAATGTCTTTGAGTGCCGGATCTCTTATTAAAATAGGAGGTGAACCGTCTTGGAAATAGACTTGTAGGAAACTGAGGCCCTCTTCGGATTGTTTTTTTTCAAGTATTCTTGCAAGTTGCACTCTGTCATCAGGATTCGTGGAAGCGACTGCGGAAATCATCTGCGAAATTCTGGTCGCGGCCACAAGGACCTTATCCGAGGTGTTGCTGTAATAGGCTTGCGCAACAACCAACGATGATTGCAACGATTCCTCCACCTGAGTTTTAAACCAGCTTTCGATGGTCGTATGCAGGATTCCAATTCCCGCAATAAAGAGAACCGTGGTGGGTACTAGTGTCAAGGCAACAAAGGCTAATGTAAGTCGCGTCTTTAAATGAGATCCCAATACTTTTCGACGGCGTTCGAAAACGAGTTTGAAAAAATTTCTGATAAGAAAGTAAATAATGAGGATAAGCAGTAGGGTGACCACTGAAAGTAGGGCAAATACAAGCAGGTGACCTCCATATGGGAATTCCTCGGGGGACTTGGATACCTCGGCTTGTACGAAAATCAGCATTGCCAAAAATAGGGCGGCCAAAAGAGAAACGAGCAGCTCTCGTTTTCGCTTTCGGTTCTCCTGTTCAGGCGATTTTGACCTGCGAACGCTCATATGTTCATCTTTGACAATTCGGAATCACTAAATCCAAGATGATGTCCAATTTCATGAATCAAGACATCCCTGATCACGGAAGGAATGTTTTCCGGTGAACCTGCCGCCCTCAGTATCGGCTTTCGAAACAAATAGATTCGTTCCGGTAAGGGAGCTGTGGAAAAGAAACTTTGGTTTGTGATTGGTACGCCTACATAGAGACCCAGAAGTTCCCAGCGGGAACTTATACCTAGATCATTCAACATATCCCAGTCCGGAAAATCTTCAATGATTATTTCAGTATTCTGTATTTTCTCTTTGAAGTCTTTGGGTATCAGGTCTAAAGATCTCTCAGCTATTTTCGCAAAAATTTCGGGGCTCATGACAAAGCTGAAACCTTAGGCATATTTTCGGTCTTAGAAATACTACTAAGTCGGACAACTTGACACTTTCAGTGATTTCGAGGATAAAAGTTTTAACAAAAATGCAGGGAATTGTAAAAGGTGCCGATTGGTGAACGCAATTTTCGATTAATTGTTGGTTTAGGAAATCCCGGAACAAAATACTCTGGTAACCGTCACAATATTGGTTTCATGGTTCTGGACAAATTGGCTTCCGGAAACAAGTGGATCGTGAACAAGGAAAAAACTTTGGTGTGTGAAACGCAAGTCGGCTCTGTTCGAGCCATGCTTTTAAAACCGCAGACGTTTATGAATTTGAGTGGCAAAGCCGTTGCCCCGGTGTGCAATAGAAAGGGAATCGATCCATATGAAATCATTGTGTTTCATGATGATTTAGATTTGGCCGCCGGACGAGTAAGGATTAAAATAGGAGGAGGAGATGGGGGGCACAAGGGAATCAGGTCGATCGCTGATTCTCTGAGGTTTAAAGATTTTATCAGAATTCGATTAGGTATCGGCAGGCCGCCGGCAAACATAGAACCGGAAAAATTTGTGTTGATGGATTTTTCGCGAGAGGAATCTGAACTCCGTCAACATTTAATAGAAACAGGCTGCACTGCTCTTAATCTGCTTTTAGAACACAGTTTGGAGTATGCACAAAACACCATTCACTCGAACAAGGGTACGTCGGCAACCGATTAGGATTTTCTCTTGCCAATTTATATGGTCCGTAATATGTTTATAAGTCTTGGTTTGAGTGGATAAACACCCAGGGGGTATTTAGATGAATGGAACGATAGTGAGTGAGGATAATGCGCCATTTCGGCGTCTCCTTCGCCCGGTGATCCGAGCCCTCAGAACTGCTTACATACAGGGGACCACCGTGGTGAAGCTTCTGCCGTCGGAAAGGGCTATCCAACTCTACTACAAGTATCGACGAAAAAGTTACGATCTCCAATGGTCAATGGATCCTGGCTATAAAAAAGGATTGAACCGTCTGATCGAGCTTACGGTCGAAGAAAAAGATCGCGTTCTTGATGTGGGATGCGGAACAGGCTCCGCAACCGTAGTGGCAGCCTTGAAAGCGAAGGAAGTAGTAGGAATAGATCTTTCTCCCGATATGATTGAACTCGCCGAAGAGAAGACTCTGAAAAACAATCTTCAGAATACAACCCTAATGGCCACATCGGTCGAAGACTATGTGCCTCAGGAGCAGTTTGATAAAGTGATCAGCTCTTTCATGATCCCCCACGTCAAGCCTAGCGTTAGACCGGCCATTTATGCTTGCATGTATAAATTCCTGAAACCAGGGGGACTTGTCGGGCTCTTCGGATCACGGGGTGAAGTGTGCGACGTATATGAAACGACAGCGGAAATCGAAGAAAATCTGCGCAGTTCAGGTTTCACGGACATTCAATTGTTTGATGTTTACGATATCTATAGAATAGCTTTAGCGAGAAAACCAGAGACAAAGTAAGTCTACTTTATATATATCGTGGGAATCGATCCATTCCCCGAAAATAAAAAAGCGGCATAATGCCGCTTTTTTATGTTGACCGGTTATGTATTAAAAGTCCGGCGTCAAAACGATTCTTTTCATCAAGTCCCCGCTGTGAGCTTTCTCAAATGCGGCCTTAATGGTCGACATTGGAGCCGTCTCAAGGAGAGGATCTATCTGAATTTTACCTGACTGTACCATGTCGAGAACTATCGGATAATATTTGGGCAAGCAACCCCAGGTACCGATAATGTCGGCATCAAATGCCATAAGTCGAGACATGCTATAGGAATTCTTCTGCATGCCGAAGCCGACAACGATCATCTTGCTTATAAATCCTAAAAGACCAAGAGCTATATCCTGCACAGCTCCGACTCCGGTACACTCAAAAATCTTCCAACCGACATTGTGCCTAAGACCGGCTTTCTTTGCTATGCCCTTAAATTCTTCCTGTATGGCTTTGAAATCTTTGTCCTTGGAATTGATGACAAAATCAACTCCCAAATCTAGGGCTCTCTGGAGTTTCTCTTCATTTCGGGCCATTCCGATAACTGGGCTAGCTCCGAGGGCCTTGGCCGTTTGAGCCATATACACGCCGACTCCGCCGGTCACTCCGGTAACGAACACAGGATCACCCGCTTTGAGATCTGCCCTCATCGCGGCTTGATAAGGCGTTGTCGCTGCATCCGCGATTACTGCGTAGCTGGACAAGGGACGTCCCTTAAGATCGTTAATTTCACAGAGATCTGCTGCGGGAACAGGTATGTAATCCGAGAATCCACCATAAATTCCCAAGGAATTTCCAGGCATTTTTTGAGCCAAGCAGCGGTTGTTTCTGCCTTTTCCACATATATCACAGGTATTGCAAGGCATTACAGCGGGAACGATCACATTCTTGCCTACCCAGTTTTCCTGGCCGGGTCCTGCTGCTACAACTGTACCGGAAATCTCGTGTCCCAAAGTCAAAGGAGGTTTTGTGACTGTAGGCACTCCATCGTAAAAGTACGATAAGTCTGTATGGCAGACTCCGCACCCCGCTATTTTAACCAGAACATCACCCTCTGCAAGTTCGGGTACGGGAATTTCGGTTTTTTGAAGTTCACCCGGAGCAGTGACCTTATTGGCCTCTTTGTCGTAAAACGGACCCTTTATCATTTGCCATGTTTGAATCTTTTCCGGCACGCTCACTGTACTTCCTCCTTGTTCTGAGTCGGATGGGAATAATGTTGGCGAGCGAGATCTTCGCTCTTATGATTTTTATGAAATAGAATGAGAAGTTTTGAAACCGAAGTTCAGGATAGTGTGCCGGTGTGCAACTGTCAAGTAAAATACAGTGCCGGAATTATTACTTCACAAATCCGATTAATTCAGAGTGTAATTAGTGCTTTGATGCCCAAGCGTCAAAAAGATTTGTTCATCACTGAGAATTCTAGTACGATCGAACGTATTCATCTATCAAACTCATAATTTTTGCAGTCAGCGGACCCGGTTTACCTGTGCCGACGATCTGTGCATCTATTCTCACCACCGGCAACACATTTCGGGTCGTGGAGACAAGAAAGCATTCGGTGAAACTATCCAATTCACGTAATGAAACCGGGGTCTCTTCACAAGCAATTCGATTCTTGTGCAGGAGTTCCAACAACACACGTCGTGTTACACTGTCCAAAATCTTTCCGTTAAGAGGAGGCGTTTTGATCACGCCGTTTGTATCAATGAAGAATACTGTAAATGTTGAACCCTCGAGAACTGAATCATTATCTGCGGGATCGACAAAAAGAACTTCAAAAGCATTGTGTTCCGGAACCACCGTCTGGTGAGCCAAAATCGCCCCGATATAATTCAGGAGCTTTACATCAGGACAAAGCCTCTGATGTTTAAAGGTCGCTAATGTCACTCCATCGCGATATGCCTCAGGAGGCGGGGGAATCAATTTCTGTACAGCTACATAAAGGTGAGCCCCTTTACCCGATTGCTTCATTGACGAACCGTCCAGGCCACCGCTGAATATTACGTCGATTAACAAGTCTCCGTCGTAATCATTTTGCAAATTTTTCGCGACAACCTCGGCTAGAAGTACTTTGAGTTCTTCCCGTTGGAGAGGAGGCGTCATGTGGATGGTCGATGCAGAATAGTAGAGTCTATTGAGATGGTCTTCAAGTCTGAATAGTTTTCCGTTAACCGTGCGACAAGCAGTAAAGATTCGATATCCTCTAATAGTGCCGCCAACATCATCTATGTAGGGAAAATGAAGGTCGGCTGTATTTACGTAATGATCCCTCTGATATGAAAGAATTGTAGTGTCCTCCGCCCTATGGAATAAGTCTAAGGCCCTATTTCCTATATAATTTAACTAGCTTTGCCGCAACATTTTTTATATTTTTTGCCGGATCCGCAAGGACACGGTTCATTACGGCCAATCTTTTCCGCTTTCTTTGCTGGTCTCTTAAGATTGCCGCCCGAATCGGAGTGTGACGTAAGCATCTCCGGTTCCTTTGGAGCTAAGTCTTCAATGTTTTCCGGGGATGCCAACTTGACACGGAGCAAGTTCCTGACCGTTTCTTCCTTTATTCGGAAACTCATGTCCAGGAACATGTTATACCCTTCTTTTTGATACTCTTTCAAAGGATCACGTTGACCATAGCCCCGCAGCCCTATTCCCTCTTTGAGGTGATCCATGCTGAGAAGGTGATCTTTCCACTGGTTGTCGACCGCCTGAAGCATAATAAATTTCTCGAGTTCACGCATGAGCTCAGAAGAGACCTCAGCCTCTTTTGCTTCATAAGCAGCGAGAACCTGCTCGGAAATGTGGTCCCTTAATCCATCAATATTTTGAAGATTTTCAGGAAGCTCTTCCAAGTTGAAGCGGAGTCCGAATTGGGCAAACAAAGCCTCCCCCATAGCAACATGGTCCCAATCTTCAAAATGATGCTTTTCGTCTACAAATCTTTCCAAAATATCTTCGATTAAATCTTCGATCATGTCGTGAATATTCTGTTTGAGATCCTGTCCACCGAGAATGAAGCGTCTCTGAGAGTAAACGACTTCTCGCTGCTTATTCATAACATCATCGAATTCCAATAGATGTTTTCGAATGTCGAAGTTGTGAGCCTCGACTTTTTTCTGTGCGTTTTCTATTGCCCTTGTGGTGTACTTATGTTCAATGGGTTCACCCTCTTGCATTCCAACGCGTTCCATAATCATCTTTACACGCTCGCCGCCGAAAATTCTCATGAGATCGTCTTCCAGACTTAAGTAGAATCGGCTCGATCCTGGGTCACCCTGTCTGCCTGATCTGCCTCTAAGCTGATTGTCGATCCGGCGTGATTCGTGTCGTTCGGTTCCTAGAATGTGGAGTCCACCTTCTTCAATGACAAGCTGCTTTTCCCGCTCACATTGAGCTTTAAATTCAGCCAAGAGAGCTGCGTATTCTTCGGATTCTTCACTCTTTTTCGATCTTGCCTTGGCTAAGAAAATCGGGTTTCCACCCAAAATGATATCCGTGCCTCGGCCTGCCATGTTGGTGGATATGGTGACACCTTTAAACCTTCCGGCTTGCGCAACGATCTCAGCCTCAAGAGCGTGATTCTTCGCGTTGAGCACATTGTGCGGAATGCCCAGTTTCTTTAATCTTTTGGCCAGAAACTCTGATTTTTCAATAGAGATCGTTCCGACAAGAACCGGTTGACCTCGCTTATAGAGATCCCGGATTTCTTCTATGACGGCATCAAATTTTTCATTTTCTGTCTTGTAGATGAGATCGGGATTGTCGCGCCTGATCATAGGCAAATTAGTTGGTATGACGGTAACTTCGAGATTGTAAATTTTCTTAAACTCTGCGGCCTCCGTATCTGCCGTCCCTGTCATACCTGCTAATTTGTCGTACATACGAAAATAATTCTGGAATGTTATTGTGGCGAGTGTCTGATTCTCGTTTTCAATCTTAACAGCCTCTTTGGCCTCTAATGCTTGATGCAATCCATCCGAGTACCTTCTGCCGGGCATTAATCTGCCCGTGAATTCATCGACGATCACGACTTCCCCGTCCTTGACTATGTAATCCACATCTTTGCGGAAGAGGGTGTGCGCTCTTAAAGCCTGCGTAACATGATGAAGAATTTCTATATTCTTGGGATCATAAAGATTCCCCACTCCTAAAGTCTTTTCAACTTTGGCGACCCCTTCCTCAGTTAGGCCGACGCTTCTAGCTTTTTCATCAATTGTATAATGTGTATCCTTCATCAACCCCGGGATAACTCTGTTGATCTTGTAATATTTGTCGGTATTTTCATCGGTAGGTCCCGAAATGATTAGAGGCGTTCTTGCTTCGTCAATGAGGATACTATCCACTTCGTCCACAATTGCGTAATGAAGGGGCTTTTGAACGTAATCGGCTAGAGAAAACTTCATGTTGTCTCTGAGATAATCAAATCCGAATTCGTTGTTTGTGCCGTATGTGACATCGCAGTTGTATGAGTAACGTCGATCCTCATCACTTAAATCATGAATGATTACACCCACGGTCAATCCGAGAAAACGATATATGGTCCCCATCCATTCTGAGTCACGATGGGCAAGATAATCATTGACGGTGACTACGTGGACTCCTTTACCCGTAATAGCATTTAAGTAGACGGGTAGTGTGGCGGCCAGAGTCTTTCCTTCACCGGTCTTCATTTCAGCGATCTTGCCCTGGTGAAGAATTATTCCACCTATGAGCTGAACATCGAAATGTCGCATTCCCAGCGTGCGAATTGAAGCTTCCCTGACGAGAGCAAATGCTTCGGGTAAAATCTCGTCCAGAGATTCACCTGCTGTTATACGTTCCCGAAATTCGAGGGTTTTTGCCTTCATTTCATCGTCGGTCAAGTTCTTGGTCGACGACTCAAGGTCATTAATTGCCTTTACAAGAGGGTCTATCTTCTTCAATTCTCGTTCATTTTTGCTGCCGAATAATCTTCGAGCTATAGCGTCAAACATGTCTGCCTCAGATCTGATGTAAGGGATAAATTGTGCTAAGTGATGGACAAGTTGTCACATTGAGGGTTCCACGGAGTCGTAAATAACTTCGGTTTTATATTAGATTCACTCACCTTGCGCTTTATCGTATTCATGAAATTGCAATGAAAGAGAACGGTGAGATTTACCTCATTGCGGTCCAATACCTAACATAGCAGTTTCTAGCTGTCAATTCGGTGAAGAATCGACATGCCGAATCCTGCCTCGATTCGCGGTGGCGGTGAACATGGGCAAAAATACATCGAGATATTAGCTTTAAATTTATTATATTTGGCTGCAACCTTGCATTTAAAATATGATCTGATATTATAGCAACAATTTAACGTCGCAGGAGGTCCATCATGAGCCCCCTTCGTCTCATGTGCCTTGTAGTGCTGCCGATAGTCATATTTTTGGCCGGTTGCTCAGAAGAAACGGCTGAATTGAAGCAAAAAATAGCGGACCTCGAGAAAAAAGTTCAAAAGCAGGAGAAAGACCTGCGTGATTTTGCCGGTAGATTTGCACCGCCGAAGGATTACAGTGCGGACATTCAGAGGTTGGAGGATCAACAAGAAAAAATCGGACAGACATTAAAGACGAAAGTCGATCCGGTGAATAGTAAGCTTGAAGAATTTCGTGACTGGGCACAAGAAGCTCAAAAAGATAGAGACAACACATCTAAGAAGTTGAAAACACTGGAGTCCTCTCTGGTGGAAGTGCAAAAACGTCTGGAAGCAGAGGCGAAGGTTGTCAAGGAACTGAATGCCGGCAAGAAGTCGGTCACGCAGACCTCCAAGACTATTGAAGACTTAAGCAAAACTGTCGCCGAT
>CAZTJA010000043.1:0-11203 GCA_964613745.1 uncultured Syntrophaceae bacterium | reverse complement strand
GAGGAAGTAGTCACTGCACAAAAACAGTTTCTACTGGAGATAGGATCGAAAGTTCATGAATTGGAAATGCTGTTGAAAAGAAGCTGGGGAGATTATGGCGTAGGTTCCGGTCTATCTCTTCGTTGATCGATGAATGATATTGAAGAGGGGTCGATCCGGTCGACCCCATTTTTTCCTCATATTCCTTTGATTGCCTCTTCAAAACCCTTCAGTGATCCCTCAATGGTCTGATCTGAAACGCAGTAGGCTATTCTAAAGTATCCTGGAGCTCCGAAACCGCTGCCGGGAACCGTCAAAATCAATTTTTTCTGCAGTTGCTTCACAAATTCGATTTCATCTGAAATCGGGCTTTTGGGGAATAAGTAAAACGCCCCTTCAGGTTTGGTGCACTCATAGCCGAAATCTACAAGAGCATTGTACAATCTGTTTCTGCGTCGTTCGTAAATTGAAATATCGACTTTTTGATTGAGTACACCTTTCACGGCTCTTTGAATCATGCCCGGTGCATTCACAAATCCAAGAATTCTGTTCGAAAGGACGAGACCGTCGTACATGATCGCAGAATCCTGCATCTCCGGGTTCATTGCAATATATCCCAGACGCTCTCCCGGAAGAGATAAATCCTTTGAGAAACTTGTAGCAACGACAGTGTTAGCATATGATTTGAAGAT
The DNA here is from genome assembly GCA_964613745.1 of uncultured Syntrophaceae bacterium. GTDB lineage: Bacteria > Desulfobacterota > Desulfomonilia > Desulfomonilales > Desulfomonilaceae > CAZTJA01. Next base: position 10,532 of record CAZTJA010000043.1, on the reverse strand, counting down.
ACTCGGAACATCAAAACCGTCGTATGTTATTCCCCTGTATGGTTCATCTGAAATTAAGACGATAGCCCGGCCGATTTCTGATGATTTTGATTTGAGCAGTTCACCCAATCCCTTAATTTCCTGTTCAGAATAGATTTTACCGGTTGGATTGTTCGGTGAATTGATCAGCACGGCCGCAGTTTTCTTTGTGACGGCATTGCCGATTGCATCGAGATCAAGTGAAAAATCGGACTTTGTGGGAACGAGCACCGTTTTTCCGCCGTGATTGTCGGCGTAGAAAACATATTCCACGAAGTAAGGCTTCGGAATAATGATTTCGTCATCTTGATTCAAAATCGTTTTAAGTACTACATTGAGTGCGCCGCCGGCTCCTACGGTCATTACAATGTGATTTTCGGTTATATTGATGCCTTCATCTGCGGAGATTTTTGCCGCAACCGCCGCCCTTACATCGGCATAGCCCGCGTTCGGCATGTAGGCGTGCACTCCAGGTCGATCACTCGATGCGGCTTCAACGAGAGCTTTTTTCACGTCACTGGTGGGTTCTAGATTCGGATTGCCAAGACTGAAATCGAAAACGTTTTCACTTCCGAATTCTTTCTTGAGTCTTGCTCCTTCCTCGAACATCTTGCGAATCCAGGAAGATTTTTCAATAAACTGAACGATCTTTGTAGAAGCCGGCATCTTCCATCCTCCATGTTAAACAAAGTACAAACGAAAGCCCGGCTTTCATTTCTGCATCCAGGTGACTTGCCGGGCTCTCGACCTTGCATCAGCCCTGTATTTTCAGGGTTACTAATGATAGCATATTGAAAAAAGAAAAGTCAATAAATATCCTGCTTATAGAATTTGGCCCATTGTTCGTTGAAAGCGGATTGTGGTAAGATAATAGCCTCATTAAAAAAATTCATACTCGTACCTCGGATTCATCGCGAACTTTGACCATTACAGGATTAAACTCATCAAAGCGTTCTCAGATAGCTCTTATTTACCTGATAATTACGCTTCTTTTGACTCAGACCTGTAGTTTTGTATGGGCTCTCACGGATTTCGATTCAGGATTGCAAGCTGCTTCAGTCGGGAATCTTGAAGGGGCTATTAAGTATTGGTCAAAGGAAATTGACAGAAATCCAAAATTATATGCCGCCTATATTAATAGAGGCAATGCGTATATGAAGAGGGGATTCATTTTAAGAGGAATAAGTGATTGGCGTAAGGCTCACGATTTATCACCTGTATTCGCTTACGGTTTTGTTTCCGGCGATTACATCGTCAGAAAATCGGGGTCGGGTCCCCTTGTAGGATTTGTGGTGCCGTTGGAACTGGATCCTGATCATGTAGCTGCGGTGATCATGATGGGTTCGACGTATCAGGACGTGGGCAGAGCGGATAAAGCTTCAGAACTTTATCGAAATTCAGTCGAACTTACCAAGAATCCTCTTTTGAAAAGTCGATTTGAGTTCTGGATTTCAACTCTGAATACTGAATAAAATTCTGATTGGATTAATTATTGACACTGGGTGCTCCTAGTTGTACTTTACATAGTTGCCTCTTTAGGCCAGGAGTGGAGAAGTGAAAGGCCGCATAGACATTGACAAAGAGCGGTGCAAAGGATGCGGGCTCTGCATCCAAGTTTGCCCAAAACACAACATTGAGATCTCGGAACAACTCAATAGCAAGGGTTATTATCCTGCGACTTTCCATGACCAAGATGTCGAAAGTGGAAACAGCGAATGCACGGGTTGCTCCCTCTGCGCTATTACCTGCCCGGATGTCGCCATAGAAGTGTGGCGCGAAGAAAAAGACGACCCTACTAAAAACTCAAAGGAAGAATAATATGGGCGGCAAAATTCTCATGCGGGGAACCCATGTCCTCGGAGAAGCTGCAATTCGTGCGGGTTGCAGAGCGTACTTCGGGTACCCCATAACTCCCCAAAACGAACTCCCTGAATATATGGCCGGCCAGTTCGCGAAGATGGATGACGCTATTTTTGTACAGGCCGAGAGCGAACTCGCTTCAATCAATATGGTTATGGGTGCAAGCATGGCCGGAGCGAGAGTGATGACATCATCCTCCAGCCCCGGAATCAGTCTTAAACAGGAAGGCATCTCTTACATCGCCGCAATGGAATTACCCGCGGTAATCGTTAACATGATGCGCGGCGGCCCAGGGTTGGGAAACATTGCCCCATCCCAAGGGGACTATTTTCAGGCAACTAAGGGCGGCGGGCATGGTGATTACAGGGTTGTAGTGCTCGCACCTGCATACGGTCAGGAAATTGCGGACATGACTCGTCAGGCTTTCGAGATTGCCGATAACTACCGAATGCCGGTCATGATCCTGGGTGACGGAATGATGGGGCAAATGATGGAACCGGTCGTGTTCCCTGATCCCATAGACCCGAAAAGTCTACCCAAAAAAGAATGGGTTCTTGATGGAGCGAAAGGTAGGCCCAGCAAAATAATCCGCTCCTTGTGGCTGGACATGGCTCTTGAAGAGGAGCTGAACTGGAAATTACATCGTAAATATCAAATTATCTCACGGGAATTGGCGGATCAAGAGATGTATCTCACCGATGATGCTGAAATCGTCATGGTTGCCTATGGTACTTCAGCGAGAATAGCAAAGCGAGCGGTCCACCGAGCACGTGAGCTGGGCATTAGGGCAGGTTTGTATAGACCAAAAACGTTGTGGCCTTTCCCATCCGTTCCGCTAAGAGATCTAAGCAATTCCGTCAAGCACATCGTTGTATTCGAAATGAGCACGGGTCAAATGGTGGAGGACGTCCGACTAGCCGTTGAGGGTCGATGCCCGGTATCTTTCTATGGAAGGCCCGGTGGTGTGGTCGCAGTTCCTGAAGAGCTCGAAAAAGTTATCACATCCACCTATAACAAGATCGGTCCGGAAATCATCAGCATGGCATCTCGCGCTCTTGCTTGACAAGATCGTTTCTCGCTCTCACAAGGAGTACAAAAGTGAAAAAAGTATTTACAAAACCTGCATCCCTCAAAGAAACGCCATTCCACTATTGTCCGGGATGCGGCCACAGCATAATACATCGTCTCGTCTCCGAAGTAATTGACGAACTGGGTATTAGGGAAATCACAATCGGGGTGCCGCCTGCAGGATGCGCCGTTTTGGCGTACAACTACTTTGATGTGGATATGGCCGAAGCGCCTCACGGACGTGCAGCCGCCGTTGCAACCGGGATCAAGCGAGTGCAGCCCGACAAAGTGGTTTTTACATACCAGGGTGACGGCGATATTGCGGCAATCGGGACTGCGGAAACAATTCATGCAGCTAATCGGGGTGAAAGAATTACGGCCATATTTGTCAATAATGCCGTTTACGGCATGACCGGCGGTCAAATGGCTCCGACTACAATTCCCGGACAGGTTACGACTACTTCACCCGGGGGTCGGGTTCCCCTCAGAGATGGAAATCCTCTCGATTTGAGCGAAATGCTTGGTGTAGCGGCCGGAAGCGTCTACATAGAGCGCACTGCCGTCACGAGCCCTAAATCCATAATGAAGACCAAAAAAGCAATAAAAAAGGCTTTCCAAGTTCAATTGGAAGACAAAGGCTTTTCTTTGGTTGAAATCCTCTCAGCTTGCCCGACTAACTGGAAGATGAGCCCAAAAGACTCAATAAAATGGGTCGATGAAGTTATGAGCAAAGTATTTCCCCTGAAGGTGATCAAGGATGTTGCTTAGATTTGTGTTCTCCGGATTTGGAGGGCAAGGTGTGTTAATGATGGGTTATGTTCTGGCTAATGCCGGCATGAACGAAGATAAACATGTCACCTTTTTGCCCGCTTATGGTGCCGAAATGCGAGGCGGAACGGCAAATTGCACAGTGGCGGTTTCAGACGAGGAGATCGCTTCTCCGGTAGCCTCCTCCCCGGAATTCGTGGTTGCTATGAATTATCCATCCATGATCAAATATCAGAATATGGTGAGATCAGGCGGAACGATATTCGTGAACAGCGACCTCGTTACTGAAAATCCCGCGAGAGATGACGTAAGCGTAGTGAGGGTACCTGCAAACACGCTTGCTCACGAGATGCAGAATGATCGAGTACTCAACATGGTCATGCTCGGAGCAGTAGTAGCCAAAACCGGAATCGTTGCCCCCGATGCTCTTCTTGGTGCCGTGGAAGCAGTGCTCAAAGGCAAAAAGAAGTCACTCATCGAGATAAATCAAAAGGCACTTGAAAAAGGGAGAGATTACATCGCAAGCAACTGAGTTGTTTTCCGATGTAACAGTTTCTTCGGAGGCGAGATGAAGTCCGTAAAGCAGTTAACAATGACACTGACGAATGAACCGGGGGCTCTTTGGAAATTAAATGAGTTACTGATGAACAATGGTATAAACCCGGTTGCTTGCAGTGCAACAACCGATAGTGCCACGGGAACCGTCAGAATGATTGTCAGTGATTGCCCGAGGTCCGAAAACATTTTGGACATGGCAGGTACGAGCTACCGGTCAAACGATGTATTGATTTTTTCAATTCCGGACCATCCCGGCGGATTAAATGCAGTATTGAAAGCTCTCAAGAATGAGGGTGTAAACATTAATGGGCTTTATTCGGCAATCGTTTGTTTTCGTGGCGAGCCGGTTATGATATTGGAATGCGATAAGTTGGATGAAGCGTACAAAGTGCTGTCTGAGAATTGGATAAACGTTATAGGTGAGGAGCTTTATTCCTTATAATATTCGCGAAGTCGCCTGTAAAAAAGGAATCCCATGCGGATTCCTTTTTTTGTTACAGATAACGTATGTTCAACACGGTATTAAGAAAATGAACGAGTTTTTCAAAGCTATGCTGGATGACGGGTCTTGAATAGCGTGTTTCGCCTCTGGTCATGTCGAAGTAAACATTAAACATGTGCTTTTCGTTCGGATACAGATTAAGGTCGTACATTCTGCCGTTTGTCCGCAACTCGTGAGCCAACTGTTTCGCGTATTTTACATCGTAGACGTCATCGGCAGTGCCATGGAAGATCTGGACCGGGGGGAGTCTCTTGGCGTCATAGGGCATTACCCAGGGGGATCCCCCATAATTCCATACGATGGCCCGAACTCTGGGATCTCTGTTCGCGTATGTCAAAGCTGCATTGGCTGGTTGGGAGAAACCGGAGACCGCAAGTTTTCCACGATCAACCATGGGGGATCTGCAAAGGAAATCTAAAGCGGCTTGCAAGCCGTCAAGATACCATTCGTGCGAAACTGCGAGTTTTGCCGCAACCAAACCCTGATTAATGCTGCCCTTCACGTATCCCATACCCTTGTCCCAAGAAAAAGGTCCGGGAAAGAATTGTTCAGGGTAATTTGAAGGGTCAATGAGCAACACCGCAAAATTGCGATCAGCTAATGCCCGGCAATGGTCATGGTATTGGGGAATCAGCTGGGAGATTACTCCAACTCCAACCACAACCCCTGGAATGGGAGCCTGAACTGCATGCCGAGGTAAGAAGAAGAAGCCCGGCATTACATTGCCGTCTTTCAATGGAACACCTACACGCATCCCTTGAGCGAATACACTCGAACAGGAAACGACAATAAGGCATACCCATACCACTCCAACCACAACCAAACGGTATTTACGCAAAACACGACTCCAATTATAGTAATTGAGCAGATTTAATAGCAATAATGAAGGTAAAAGTCAAATTGTAATACTGTTTTCTGACGTGACGAAGTCGAAGCTATTGATGAATCAGATGCGGGATTGTACTCTTTTGACAGCTTGCCGGAAATCGGAGTATCGAATTTTCATAAAAAAATTGAACCACCTTTCATAATTGATCTTTCCGGGATGCGGCGGAGCCGTATAGTTTCGTGCGACAGAGAATTTCCGATATGCCTCACCTTTGCTTTTCAAAAAATTCTTGGGTGATGCTAATCGTGCCGGGATCATATACATCCATTGACTCTCTGCATACGTTTTCATAACTGCATATTTTTTGTTAATTATTTCAGATGTTAACTTAAAATAATAAGTTTCGTGGGCCGGCGGTGGGAATCCATTAATTCGCCAGGACCAATAGTAGAAAGGGCCTGAACCATTATAGAGCGGAAATTCGTACAACTCCGGCGTGATTTTCGATTTTTGGGATGCTTCTACGGCACAAAAATTAACGCAATCGTGATCAGGGTGGCCCCCCTCGTATGCGTTTACAATTATGTGAGTCGGTTCAATTTCACGTACTAATCTCGTCATTTGATCGGCAACATCCGGGAGAGACCGAATTAAACCGAGATCGTGGAATCGTAACAAGTGTCTGTGATTTTCATCAAGTCCTATGAGATCCATAGCTCGAGAAAGTTCACCCTCTCGCCTGGTCTGCTGCCCGAAGTAATCTCCCGAAGTGGCCCATACGGCACTCACGAGTGCTCCTGATCGTAACAATGTACACATCATCCCACAGATAAATGCGTCATCATCCGGATGTGCGAAAATGAACAAATATCTCTTGGAAGGATCAGCAATAATCATAATTTGTCGGACCAGTTAGTTGATCAGGTGAGCACGGCCGATATCCGGGCATAAACTGCGGGAAATGTGGGAGTAAACATCTCGTAGGAAGGCATCCTTGCAACCGGAGCACATCATAAAAACATCGTCTTCGACGGAATCATTTCTTCGCTGTTCAAACTCTCCTTCCGCAATAGCCTTAATCAGATTGGCCATTTCGGATTCCTCGGAACAGTCGGCGTAAGATGTTTTTATCTTGTCAACCATAGACTGCACCCTTACGGCGACTTGATACTTTAATTCACCCTCAGGCAGGAGGCTACCGCATCGATGGCATCGATTTCCGTTCATGACGTTGACATAACCTTTCTGCGCGATTAAAGTAAATCGCTGCGTAATTGCAAGGTGTTGGAGTCCAAAATGCACTTTCCAGAATACAGAGCACGCCGCTTGAGGCGGACCGAAGCACTTAGGTCTATGGTGCGAGAAGTTCATTTGCACCCTGAGGATTTCATTCTGCCATTTTTTGTCCATTTCGGGAAGGGAGTAAAAAAAGCACTGTCCAGCATGCCGGGACACTTCCAGCTCTCTCCTGATCTTATCATCAAAGAACTTTCTGAACCTGTTGATCGCGGTATTCCAGCAATTCTCTTATTCGGAATACCCGAAAAAAAGGATAGTAGAGGTTCGGACGGCTATTCGAGTAAAGGCATCATTCAGCAGGCAATAAAGCGAATCAAAGATTCCTATCCGGACCTGGTGATTATCACCGACGTGTGTCTTTGCGAGTACACGGACCATGGTCACTGCGGTGTGATATCCAACAGAGATGTAGATAACGACGCTACCCTTGAATTATTAGCCTCAATGGCCGTTTCCCATGCACAAGCCGGAGCTGATATTGTAGCTCCCAGCGACATGATGGATGGAAGAGTAGCTGCAATTCGTGAAGGACTTGATGAATCGGGGTTTGAAATGACGCCAATTCTATCATACGCAGCCAAGTATGCTTCCGGTTTCTACGGTCCATTCCGCGATGCAGCACAATCTGCGCCGCAATTCGGGGACCGCCGCTCTTATCAAATGGATCCTGCAAACTCAGACGAAGCCATCCGCGAGGTTGCCATGGATGTAGAGGAGGGGGCCGACATGATAATGGTGAAGCCCGCTCTTCCTTATCTCGACGTAATCTGGAGGGTCAGAAACACGTTCGATCTGCCTCTCGCCGCTTATAATGTCAGTGGTGAGTTTGCCATGATTAAAGCCGCCGCCCAAAACGGGTGGCTTGACGGAGATCGCTGCATGATGGAAGCTCTTACCTCAATTAAGAGGGCTGGGGCCGATCTCATCATTTCATATCATGCCTTAGAAGCAGTCAGAATTCTTCAGAAGACCCTAAATAAGCCGCCGAGGAAAAAGTGAAACCATTCGAACTCAGGCTAGTAGCTTGGGAAATGACACGAGCGTGCAATCTTGCTTGTGTGCACTGTAGAGCGGGAGCAGTTGATCAAGTTGATCCCAATCAGCTCAGCACCGCTGAAGGGAAAAAACTAATAGACCAAATAGCGGAAGTCGCAAAGCCAATACTCATTATGACTGGCGGTGAACCGCTCTTGCGGCCGGATTTTTTCGAACTTGCGCTTTATGCCGGGGCCAAGGGTTTGAAGCCGGTAATAGCAACGAATGGAGTACTGGTCACTCCCGAGATCGCTCACAAATTGGCCGAGGTGGGCATACCAAGAGCAAGTATCAGTATAGACGGTCCTACAGCCAAGGAACACGATGAATTCAGGAAAGTGCCCGGTGCCTTCGATGCCTCACTCCAAGGAATAAAAAATCTCAAGAATGCAGGTGTTCAGGTTCAAATCAATACCACTCTGACCAAGAGAAACCGACATCACCTGAGTCGAATCATGAGATTAGCTGAAGATGTCGGATCCGTTGCATTCCATGTTTTCTTGTTAGTTCCCACAGGACGAGCGAGAGACATGGCCGGTGAAGAAATGGGACCGGATGAATACGAAGAGTCTCTGATCGAATTCTATAAACTCGGACGCAGCACCAAGCTTGAAACAAAAGCCACCTGTGCTCCGCAATATTACCGGATTATGAGACAGCAGGCTGAATCGGAGGGAATCGAAGTCGACGAGCAAACCTTCGGGATGAATGCTCGAACGCGAGGTTGCCTCGGTGGATTATCCTTCGTATTTGTCTCACATACGGGAGAGATGCAACCCTGTGGCTACTTCGATGTTCAAGCGGGAAACGTCAGAGACAAAGGTTTTGCCGACATCTGGGAAAAATCGGAACTTTTCACGAAATTGCGTACATTTCGCGAACTTGAGGGAAAATGCGGAAAGTGCAATTATCTGAGATTTTGCGGAGGCTGCAGGGCACGTGCTTACGAGCACACCGGCGACTTCATGTCTGAAGAACCATATTGCGCCCATGTGCCGCCCGCTTTTTGTTGATTACCGGAGGTAAGATGATCATTGAACAAATCCAAATCGGCGGATTCGAGATTTTTTGCTACGTACTGGGATGTGAAGCAACGGGAGAAGGAATCGTCGTGGATCCAGGCGGCGATTCAGGCATGATACTCTCACGAGCACAGGCCGGTGGAGTAAAAACAGTCAAACTCATTGTAAATACCCACAGTCATGTGGACCATGTTGCGGGAAATGAATCTATGCAGAAAGCGACAGGCGCTCCGATTGCGATCCACGAGGCTGAAGCTAATGCATTAAAAAATCCAAACACCGCAATGTTGGCGATGTTCAATGCTAAACCTTCTCCTCCGCCCTCGGTGCTTCTGAAAGACGGAGACGAGATCAAATTCGGGAATGAATCCGTCAAAGTTATTCACACACCTGGACACACTACGGGGGGAATTTGTCTGTATTGGCCGGGATACGTAATCACGGGGGATACTCTCTTCGTTGCCGGCGTGGGCAGGACGGATCTGCCCGGGGGGTCTTGGCAAATCCTGCAGAATTCCATCAAAACAAAACTCTTTACGCTGCCGGATGAAACGATTGTTTTACCCGGCCACAATTATGGCGTAACCCCCACCTCAACTATAGCTCGAGAAAAGAGAGAAAACGCTTATCTTTGATCATTAGTGTTTGGGCGTTAGAGGTGAGGTGAATCCAAACAGTGGAATGTAACAGGGCCGGATTATTCCGGCCCTTTAGTTTAGGCTTTGATTGCAGTGGCCGCCCAAGCAGAATCGTCCGTTTCCGGGATCTGTGAAAGTATGGCCAATTTCACTGCTTCGATTTTTCGGTAAACCTCATTCGGCTTTCTTCGTAATCCATCAACCGTCAACAAATCGTCAACTCGGATCCCGAAAAAATCCTCATTCTGCTGGAGATAAGGAAGTATCAAGTTCCAATCTTCATCAGTGACTTCACCGAATGCTCCACCATTGAGCTGCTCTTCCACAATAATTTTGTTTGGATCTCTAATGTACAGAGCTCCACCTGAAGCCAAAGAAAATAGATTTGATCCGGGGTAGGGGCGTTCAAGAAATACAGGGTCGCCGGCTTCGTTCATTGTTAAACCATTGACTATAACAAAACCGCCTCCCTTGAGGGGGTCCCCGGCCATAAAGCTCTCAGCTAAAAAGTCCAGGGCAGTGCCGTTAATCACGACCCGGGGATGTCCTGCTGCATTTATCAGAGGTCGCCCTGCTGCGTTGCCATTCACGAACACCGTACCGCCTTTAGCCCCATACATGAAGCATTGCCCGACATCTCCATGTATGACCAATAGGCCTCTTTTCATTATCTGGCCGATTTGATCCTGAGCGTTTCCGTGAATGTGAATCTCCATTCCATCTATGCCGCTGGCTTCATAGTCTCCGGAAGAACCATAAAGGTCGATTCTCACACCCTGGGTGGTGGATCCGAAACCACAGCCATGAAACCGCTGTCCTCGCATGTCGAAGACGATAAACTTCCTCCACCCCAATTTGTAGGCATCGGAAATCAGCACTGCATCGCACTGATCGCCCTCAGGTTCAAAGTCCTTGGCATCTATAAGGAGGCACTC
>CAZTJA010000042.1:19394-25356 GCA_964613745.1 uncultured Syntrophaceae bacterium | reverse complement strand
CCGGCAGGGGTCCGTTCTCGGTTGAAGATAATTGCATGGTGATTGATCGGTTCGGTATCGGAGTGCTGGTTACAAAAGACAGCGGCATAGTCGGCGGAGTAGAAGAAAAACTCAAAGCTGCCGAACTTCGCGGGTGCGAAGTTGTAGCCGTTCAAAGAACCGAAACGTCGGGCCATAAGGTCATTACCGGAATTGACGAATTAGTGGATGAATGTTTGGTTGTGAGCGGGTTGACGAACAAGGGGCATGAATCCTCCCCGGCCGGGTAATGTCTTTGAGTGGTTGTGGCTCAGCGACACTAAAATCGAGTGAGCAAATCCAGAACTGAATTAGATGCGCACGTTGTCGGCTTGCGCGGTGAAATTTGGATATCAGACGCAAAATTGCAAATTTTTCAGTTGTACATATTTCAGTGAAGTGAATCTACAAATTGGTTGTTTGAGCCGAAATTCGTTATGCCTTTGAATTCATTATTTTGTTTATTGCCGGCATAGGAAATCTCTCCATGATGGATGCAAATCATACCAATATGTAGGATGATTATTGCCTGCGAATAGTATTGACACCTTTCTAATCTTAACACATACTTTACTTATTAAATTATACTTAAGTCGGGTATTCGGATGACGGTCGAAACCGAAATAGGAATAAGAATCAAGCAGCTCCGTTTGGGAAGCAATTTGACGCTCAAACAGCTCGCGGAGAAGGCGGGTTGCAGCGACGCGTATATATCCCAGATCGAAAACGGCAAGGTTTCGCCGTCTATTGCGAGCCTCAAGAAAATAGCTGAAGCACTCAAGACGAAGATCACCGACTTTTTTGTAGAAGTTCAGGATGATGAACCTGTGGTTCTGCGTATAGATAAGAGACAAACCATCGAATTGGAACGATGGAATGCAAAGATTCAATCTCTTGTACTCAATCACAAAAACAAGCGCATGCATCCTTTTTTTACTCGGATTCAGCCCGGCGGAGGATCTCATGGATCCTACTCGCATGTGGGTGAAGAATTCGGGATTGTCTTGAAGGGACAACTCGAAATCGAACTGAACGGTGTTTCTCATCTGGTGAACGAAAACGAGTCGTTCTATTACAGCTCTTCAGTGGAACATACATGGACGAATCCCGGCACCACCGAAACGGTATTGGTCTGGGTAATAAGTCCTCCTACTTTTTGATCTTTCACAACTTAAGGACACATGCAGTCTTTGAGCTGCTGATTCAATATGTTTTTGGTTTGATCCGCAATCGGCAATAGTCCTGCAGTAGTGCCGTTCACTCGGCTTAACAAACATTTCACCCGAATGGAGGACGCCCATGAAGAGAGGCTTTAATCTTGGTTTAGCTCTATTGATGATAATCGGGCTACTTGGAATTAGTGTCCCTGCATCAGCTCAGGATTCAAAACTGCATCTTAAATTCAGCACTTGGCATCCGCCTGCCAGCAGAGAAGTCACCACAGTCTGGATCCCCATGCTCGAAGAACTTCAAAAGAGAAGCAACGGTCGCATCACATACACCATGTATGCGGGCGGTGCATTGGGGAAAGGTCCCGAGCATTTTGACATCGTGAAGAAGGGCCTTTCGGACATGGGGTACTTTACGGCAACGTGGACTCCGGGCAAATTCCCGTTGACCGACGTGCTCTCACTTGCGGCATGGGTTGACGGCAAGGACCTGGCCACTAAAATCGGCAACGACATGCTCCACAAAGCCCTGGACAAAGAATTTCAGGACGTGAAGGTCATCGAGCTGAACGGCTGTATTCAAGCATTTCTTTGGACAACAAAGCCTGTCAAGAGCATTAATGATATCAAAGGTATGAAGATTCGGTCTCCCGGAGGCATGCAAACGGCTTACATAAAAGCGCTTGGAGCGGAACCTGTCTTCATGCCGTTAGGCGATGTGTACATGGCCATGGATACCGGCACCATTGATGGATTGGTTACCTGTCCTCCGCTAATCCTCGCATTCAAACTTCATGAAGTGGCAAAACACGCGGTCAAGGCGACTTTCGGATGTGTTTCCGAAGGTGTGATCATGAACAAAAAAGTCTGGGATAAGACACCGCCGGATCTTCAGAAAATCATAATGGAAGTTGCGGGCAATCCTTTTGCTTCGACGCATGGGCTGACTAAAGAAGTGTATGCCAAGATGATGCAGGAAGTGAAGGAAAAGGGCGTAAACGTCTACGACCTCCCCGAGGCGGAAGAAGCTGCCTGGTTTAAGGAATTCCAGAATTCCACTCGCAAGTGGGCTGAAGAATTGGAAAAACAGGGCCTGCCCGCTAAAGAAGCCGTCATGATGTACAACAACATAGCTGAGGGCCATGGCACTTCCTGTGTGGCTTGCCCTGCGGATTGGGTCGAAAAGAAACCCGAAGAAAAGAAATAAGGTTGCTGATGGGATCCGGTCATAAGGGGTGATCATGTTTGGTGCAATCAGGAACATCATCCAAACTACAACACGATTGTTAGGCTACATTGGAATGATGCTCATTTTTCCCATGATGCTACTTACATCGTCTGATGCTGCAATGCGGGATATCTGGTCGAAGCCTATTCCCGGTGCATTCGAGATGTCGAGCTTCATTCTTTCCGTTTTCATCCTGTTGGGTATTGCCTATGCCCATCAAATGAAAGACCACGTTCGAGTCACCATCCTTGTCGACCGGCTCCCTTTGAAACTTGGTCTATTACTGAGCATTTTTACCACTCTGTTGAGCATGAGCGTAATAGCCGTGCTCGCGTGGCAGGGTTGGGTTTTGACCTTTGAAACGGTATCCGTATCCGACATGTTGCGGATACCGCAATGGCCTTTTAGGCTGCTCGTTTGTATCGGAGCTTTTTTCCTGTTTCTAGAGTTCTTTTTTGATCTAGCCGACTATATGGGGAGGCTATTCGAATGAGCTTTGATCCTGTTATAGTCGGCGCGATTGGGTCATTGGCCGTGTTCGTGCTCATTTTTCTGGGCATGCACATTGCCTTTGCAATGATGTTTGTGGGATTTGTCGGATTAACGGTTTTAACGTCTTTGGATGCGGCAATGCCCGTCACGGCCAGCACAATGTGGGAAGTGGCTTCATTCTATCCCTACACGGTTATTCCTCTTTTCATCGTCATGGGATCGTTTGCCGGCAGTTCCGGTATGACAACCGAACTGTATGCGTCTTTCGATAAGTGGACACGTCGAGTGCCCGGCGGGTTGTCCGTTGCTACGATAGGAGCTTGCGGAGCGTTTGCCGCCGTGTCGGGATCTTCGGTCGCTACTGCTGCAACTATGGCTACCGTGGCCTTGCCGGAAATGGATCGTTTCAATTACGACCAAAAGCTGTCAACCGGAAGCGTTGCGGCCGGTGGTACATTGGGCTTCCTGATCCCGCCCAGCATTGGATTTGTCGTGTATGGAATGCTCACCGAGCAGTCCATAGGCAAGCTGCTCATTTCGGGAATATTCCCGGGCATTTTACTGGCACTTGCCTACATCTGCGTGGTAATCGTTTGGGTCAAGAAGTATCCCGAAGCGGCCCCGGCAAATCCGGAGCCGGTAAGTTGGAAGGAAAAGATTACGGCCTTCAAGGGAGTCAAGGAACCCTTATTCCTATTCCTTTTCGTAATAGGCGGTATTTACAGCGGATTTTTTACTCCCGATGAAGCCGGTGCGGTTGGAGCGACTCTTCTTCTGGCTGTCGCTCTTCTGAAACGCAAGCTGACGTGGCCTGCTCTTTTTAAGGCAATGACCGAATCATTGCGAATCTCGGCTATGGTCCTGATGCTGGTTGCGGGCGCAAACGTATTCAGCTACTTCATGGCGCTCTCAACCATTCCGGTGAAGACGGCAAGCTGGGTAATCAGCCTCGATGTATCGCGATATGTGGTTCATGCTCTTATATTACTCATTTACCTCTTGTTGGGGTGTTTCATAGACGCCATTTCGATGATGGTTCTGACTCTGCCTGTTGTCTTTCCCATCATTCTCGCTCTTCATTTTGATCCCATCTGGTTTGGAGTAATTGCGGTATTGATGATGGAGGCCGGACTCATAACGCCGCCAATGGGTCTCAACCTGTTTACCGTAGCCGGCGCGGCAAAGAACGTGAGTTTGGAGACGGTAATCAAGGGCGCCACTCCGTTCCTCTTAGCAATTATAGTTGTGGCATTCATTTTGACTGTGTTCCCGGATATAGCACTTTACCTGCCGAATATGATGAAAAAGTAGGTCCGGTGCATGTCCATTAAAGCATAGACCATTGTTCAAAAATTAAGGAGATTCCTAGTCAATGGCCTTACTTCCTGAAGTAAAATCACATTATGGAAAATTGAAACTGCTGATCGGCGGTGAATGGGTAGACTCCCAATCCAGCCTCGTGCATGAGACACCGAACCCTGCAACCGGCGAGATTATTGCCCAGTACCCAACAGCTACTAAAGAAGAAGCAAGAGCTGCGGTGGAAGCGGCACAGAAGGGTTTCGTTGCGTTAAACAAGATCGCTCTGCGTGAACGGGCAAAGATGTTGTTCAATATGCGCCAAAAGTTTGAGGAGCATTTTGACGAGATGACTCGGGTGTTGACCCAGGATCACGGGCGAACAATAAAGGAATCAATCGGCTCGGTTCGTCGGGTCATCGAGAATATAGAATCGGCATGTTCCGCCGCTTACGGGCTCGTTTCGAGGAACGAGCACCTGGATAATCTCGCAAACGGAATAGACATGTGGCTGACATGGGAGCCGATGGGTCCGTTTCTCATCGTGACACCCGGTAATATCCCCATGCACGCCTGGTCCTCATTCGTGCCTTACGCCCTTGCTGCCGGATGTTCGGTAGTAGTGAGTCCCAGCAGGCAGGATCCCGTTGCGGCTGAAATGATTGCCAAAGTGGCGTTGGAAGCGGGATGGCCGCCGGGGTCCATCAATCTTATTCATGGCGGTCGCGAGATCAACAAGTACATACTGGAACAGCCTGAAATTCAGGGCCTGGGATTTATCGGTTCAACCCATGCGGGTTGGGATCTTTTCAAGCTTTGCGGACAACTTGGAAAGAATTCTTCCATCAACGGCAACGGCAAGAACACGGTAGTCATCATGCCTGATGCTGATCCCAGAGCAATCGTCCCATTCGTCAGACAAGGCTGTTTCGGAATGACGGGCCAGCGGTGCCTTGGTTCAGACAATGTTGTAGTGGTAGGGGACGTTTACGATACATTTAAAGACGAATTCGTTGCCCAGGCACGCAGCATGAAACTGGGTTACGGACTTGATGAATCCGTTGCAATGGGACCATATTGCACTGAAGCCGGTCGGGATAAGGTATCGGCTTGGGTGGATCGCGCTCTATCCGAGGGTGCGAAAATGGTTCATGACGGCAGAGTTTTGCCGCCTGAGCTGAAGAAGGGTTACTTTATGGGTCCAACGATCCTTGAAAACCTCAACCCGGACATGGAAGTGGCGAAGGAAGAAGCTTTCGGAGCTGTTGCAGGTCTGATTCGAGCCGACAACCTCGACCAGGTAATCGATTGGATTAACAACAAGACGGATTTGGGACATTCAGCTTGCATTATGACCGAGAGCGGCAAAGTTGCTCGCAAGTTTGCAAGAGAAGTTATCGTAGGAAATGTCGGTATTAACGTGGGTGTGCCTCAGCCGTATGCATTCTTTCCCTTGGGATCAAAGCGAAAGTCGTTTTTCGGCGGCGCAAAGAGCCGTATGGCATCCATGAGATTATTTTTGGATGAAAAGACGGTAACCGCCCGCTGGGTTTAATGGGCGTCTCAGGTGCGTACAATGCCGTTCGGTCCACCCAGACTGATCGAACGGTTTAATGGGTTGCTTTCGGGGTCGGCTCAGTGTTGGTTGATCCGGCCCTGGAAGCTTCCTAAGAATTTAGCGGAGCATAGAGTTTGTAATGGAACAACATTACAGCACAGTACCAATACATTTTGAGCTTAATGGAAAAGACGTCTC
>CAZTJA010000042.1:2551-19294 GCA_964613745.1 uncultured Syntrophaceae bacterium | reverse complement strand
ATGGGCACGCTTGGTGGGAATGTGGGGAATGCTTCTCCTGCTGCGGACAGCATACCGGCTTTGATGGCGCACAATGCCTGGGTCAAGATTCTCAGCTCAGCCGGTGAACGGGTAGAGCCCTTGGGAAATGTTGTTATTGCACCTTATAAGACTTCGTTGAAGCCTGGGGATTTAATAACGGAATTCCTGCTGGAGCCTCTCCCTGATTATGCATTCTCGTTTCAAAGAATCGCTCGCCGGAAGTCTCTATCCGTTGCGAGGATCAACACAGCCTGCGCAGGAACGATTGCAGAAGATTCGGTGATAAGCGACATTCGGCTTTCCGTTGGTTCCATAACCCCGGAACCTTGTCGCATGACTGCTGCAGAAGAGATGCTGTCCGGTAATCCACCTGACACTGAACTGTTTTTTGAGGCCGCACGAGCTGTTTCGGAAGAAATGATAAATCGGTCGGGAATACGCAGTTCCACCGAGTATAAGAAACCTGCGGTCGAAGGTTTGGTGTTCAAGGCACTTCATGAAGCGTTCATGACAAATCGTTAGAAAATGGAAGAATCTCAATTTAAGCACATAGGGAAAAATGCAGCCCGGATAGGCGCGATCGAACGGCTGAACGGCGAAGCCATGTTTTGTGCCGATTATACGGACAAAGAGGCTCTCGTTCTGAAGGCGGTCAGGAGTGATCGACATCACGCCGAAATCGTTTCGATTGATACCTCGGAAGCTTTGAAGGTTCGCGGATGTGTAAGGGTATTCACACATAAGGATATACCCGGCCGAAACAGGCTTGGGATCATCAACAAGGACCAGCGACTTTTATGCGATGATAAGGTAAGATTTATCGGCGATCCTGTAGCATTGGTAGCTGCTGAAACCGAAGACGCAGCAGAAGTCGCTTCAAAACGTGTCAAAATTTCATACAAAGATTTACCTGCTATTCTGGATCCCGAAGAATCCCTGAGGCCTGGTGCTGCACCGATTCACGAAGACGGCAACCTTCTCGGTACGAGAGTGGTTAAGAAGGGGAGTCCTCACGAGGCCTTCAAACACGCCGATGTAATTGTTGAAAGAACATATACGACCTCCTTCGTGGAGCATACCTATCTCGAACCGGATGCAGGTTACGGTTTTGCGGATGAGGAAGGGCGGATAGTCGTTTACGCCTCCACCCAGAATCCACATTACGATCAAAAGGATGTTGCCGACTTATTGGCGTTGGAAGAGGGGCAGGTTCGGATAATCCAGGCGGCAACGGGTGGTGGATTTGGTTCCAAGCTCGACATGAATGTGCAAGGTTTTATTGGCCTTGCCGCTTATCATCTAAAAAGGCCCGTCCGGATGGTCTATTCCCGGGAAGAAGCCTACCTGTGCACTGCCAAGCGGCATCCCCTCAAAATGCACTACAAAACCGGCGCAACCAGTGACGGGAGAATCCTCGCAGCGGAAGTAAAGATAATCGGTGATACGGGAGCATATGCATCGTACGGATTGGCGGTTACTACACGGGCTGCGGTTCATGCTCTCGGACCTTATGAGGTGCCAAACGTATCCATCGAATCAATCTTCGCCTATACGAACAATCCAATGGCCGGGGCTATGCGGGGATTTGGAGTCCCTCAGGCGGCATTTGCGCATGAATCCCAGATGGATCTAATCGCTGAGGAGCTTGGCATCTCGCCTATAGAAATCCGATTGAGAAATTGCTACAGGATCGGTTCGATTACGCCTACCAGTCAGGAACTGAGGGCCAGCGTAGGGATAAGGGCCACTATTAAAGCAGTTTCATCTCATTATGAAGAGGCCGTTCAACGAAGAAGGCTCGCTCTCAAGCCGTACGTCCGTCACGGCATCGGTGTTGCTTCGATGCTGTATGGTATCGGAAACACAGGGATGCGCAATCCTTCCACTGCTCAGATTGAGTTGACTGCTGACGGAACGATTGTTCTGTACACGGGCGCTGCGGACATCGGTCAGGGGAGTAGTACGGTGTCCGCGCAGTTGGTAGCCGAAGAGCTGGGACTTTCCCCCGAAGATATTCGAATGGTCGTGGCCGACACAATGTTGACCACATCAGCCGGTGCTACATCGGCCAGCAGGCAAACGTACATCACCGGAAATGCCGTGTTGGATGCTGTTGGGAAGCTCAAGGATGTGATGCTTACGGAAGCCGCTATGATGATCAAAGCCGACAAATCGAACTTGGTATTTCAATTGGGCTGTGTTCAAGATTCCGAGAGACCGAATCGAGAAGCATCATTCGAACATATAGCCGACAGATTGAAGAAGCGCGGTTTGCCTCTGAAATGGCAGGGTTATTTTGATCCTGAGACAACGCCCTTGGATCCCGCCACCGGCCATGGAGTGCCTTACTCGACCTTTGCGTTCGCAACGCATGTTGCTGAAGTCAAGGTGGACACACTTACCGGAGAAGTAACCGTGCTGAAGGTGACGGCTGCCCATGATGTAGGCAGGGCAATCAATCCACAGGCGGTAATCGGCCAAATAAACAGCGGTATAGCAATGGGAATGGGATTTGCCGTAATGGAAGAATTTGAGCCCGGCAAAACGGAATCCATGAAAGATTATCACATCCCAACCTGTGCGGACATGCCCGAAGTGGTGCCGATAATCATTGAGGATCCCGAACCAACTGGACCATTCGGGGCTAAAGGCGTCGGTGAGCCGGCACTCATACCCACAGCTCCGGCAATACTCAATGCTATTGCGGACGCTTTGGGCAGAAGAATTTATGACCTACCGGCAAATCTGGAACGAGTGATGAGGACGGCCGCTTCTGCTCGAGGGAATACTGACTAATAAACTGGGGGTATCATGACCACCGTCTTGATTAAGAATATAGGCACTTTGGTTAGTGGAGATTTCAAGAATCCAGTTCTGAACCATGATGCTATATTGATAGAAAACGGCATCATTTCAAAGCTTGGACAAACAACGGACTTTGTCGACACACAATGCGATCTTAAGGTTGATGCTGCAGGTACGACACTCACACCGGGACTCATTGATTCACATTGTCACGTCGTCTTGGGAGATTTCACCCCGAGACAGAATCAGATCGGTTTTATTGACAGCGAAGTTCATGGAGGTGTGACCACCGTCATTTCTGCAGGAGAGGTCCATCTTCCCGGCAGGCCCAAAGACCCTGCAGGAACTAAGGCTTTAGCAATTTTAGCGGCCAAGTCCTTCGCGAACTTTCGTCCCGGTGGCGCAAAAGTTCTAGGTGGGGCGGTGATTTTAGAAAAGGGACTAGTTGAAGCGGATTTCGAGGAAATGGCTCGGGAAGGTGTGAAAATTGTCGGAGAAATAGGACTGGGGTCCGTCAAATTTCCCGAAGACGCCGCTCCAATGGTTAAATGGGCAAAGAAGTACGGTATGACCGTGCTCATGCATTGCGGGGGAACATCAATACCCGGCAGTGATACTGTTACGGCGGCTCAGGTGATGGCTACCGATCCGCACATTGCCTGTCATGTAAACGGCGGCCCGACGGCAGTCAGCAGACAGGAAATCCGTCGGTTGGTTAAAGATACTGATTACGCGCTGGAATTGGTTCACTGCGGCAACCCGAAAGCGATGATCGATGCGTTGGATCTTGGTATCGCAAACTCAGCCCTTGAGAGATTCATAATCGGAAATGACGCTCCATCCGGAACGGGAGTTGTCCCGCTGGGAATACTCCGTGTAATCTGCATGACTGCTTCATTGACACAGGTGCGAGCTGAGGAGGCCGTGTGCATGGCTACCGGAAACACGGCGCGAGTTTTCGGTCTCAATACCGGTATGGTGGAGCCGGGCCGGGCCGCGGATTTTGTGATCATGGATACTCCCATTGGATCGGTAGGAAAAACAGCTCTTGATGCCATTGAAGCTGGAGATGTCCCGGGAATATCAATGGTTATGGTGGATGGTGCCGTTGTTGCGAAGGTGAGTAGGAACACTCCGCCACCGGTTCGTAAAGCGCAATTCAATTAGTCCGAATATATTCTGATCTGTAAGGCTGGAATCGATGCAGGTCATTGATGACAAATGTAAAGGCTGCGGATCCTGTATTTTGGTATGTCCACAGCAGGCGATCACGCTCATTAAGCACAAAGCGATGATGGGCGAAGCTTGCGTGGAATGCGGCGCTTGTGCCAAGGTCTGTCCGGAAGACGCCGTGTTGTTCTCCGAGGATGCTCCCCGTCCACTTAACTCCGTCCAGTGTACGTCCTGTCCAATACGCTGCATCATTAAGGATGGTTATACGGGTGCATGCCAACGATTCCTGAACACATCCGGGATTTTGGAACGCACTATTCCGCTTCAGACGTTCGATGATGTAAAGCACATGGTGGGGCCTGACTGGAATCCCGTTATTAGGCAGCCGATCATTACAGGAATCGGATCGGGAACTACCTATCCGGATTGTAAGCCGGCACCTAACATCGTTCAGTCAAAAGTGGACGGAATAGATGTTGTGACAGTAGTAACCGAGGCTCCGCTCAGCTATTCCGGTATCAAGTTGAAGATCGACACCGACATGCACATTGGAACGGAAGGTGCGCCGATATTTTATAGAAAAAAGAATGTGGGTCACCTTACGACGGAAGAATATGGTTCTAAGATACTGTCCATAGGCGGCGTGAATTTGCTCACGGGCGGCAGAGACGGAATGACCATAGCTCGGTTAATTTCGGATCTTGCGAACCGAAAAAAGGCGACTTTGCGGATAGAAGGCGGTTCACGTGTGGATGTTCAGGTCGGCACGAAACCTGTCATTGACGGTACAGTGGAAGACGTCATGCGGGTAGGGTGCGGCAGTGCAACACTGGGCTTGTTTGCATCAATATTCAAAGACATAGCTGATGAAGTGATCGTTCTGGATTCTCATTTGACCGGTCTTATGACGGAACATGCGGCTGGGATATACGTGGGAGCAAAGCCCAGCGGTGTTCGTTTGAAATTCAAACGCAGTACGCCGGGTCGGTACTTTGGAGATCATGGTAAAGGATGGGGCGGCACCTCGATATTGCAGCCTGAGGACGTGATCGATTCCCTCGACATGAACACCGCCTTTACCGGGATGAGGGTTCTCGTGACGGAAACAACCGGCCGGAACGCACAAATGTTCACGGTCAAGCAAGAGGGTAAATTGGAACCCGTCAATTTGAGCCCTAAGGCGCACCTTGCAGTAAAAGAGCTTGCGGATACGTGCCAAGAATCTCGAGTATCGGGTATATACTGCGGAGGTTCCGGAGGCAGTGCCCGAGCCGGAGTTACCAGATTCCCCATAAAGCTGACAAGAGCCGTGCACGGTATGAAAGCGCGATTGACGATAGGTGGAGCCCCGACATTCGTGCTGCCGGGCGGAGGGATAAACTTCATGGTGGATGTGGAAAAAGTTATGCCGGGCGCGTTTACCTGGGTTCCAACCCCGGCTACGGTGTGCCCGATCGAATATACGATGACTCTTGAAGATTATAAGGAAATGGGCGGTCACCTGGAGGCTATCAAACCTTTCGTCCCCAAGTAACATGAATTCCCATTCCAATGCGGAAATACGAATGCTTGCGGACGGGAGTGTTTTTGTTGAATACGGGCCCATGAGGCTGTTCATTGAAGCTTCGTCCGATGGAAAACCCCGAACGAATAAAGCCGTGAGTGCAGCAAGACTTTCTTTGGATCTGTTAGCTGAGACGGCCGCTGAACTGAATATTTTGAAGAAGCCCCACCGGCTGATCATGGCTCCACCGAGCGGCCGAATAGGTGTGGCGATGCTTGAGGCCGTGCAGCTCATCGGCGACGAAGATTTGACTCCCATGGCAGCCGTTGCGGGGTCTATTTCGGATGCCGTTGCGGATTATTTGGTATCATTCGGCTGTACCAAAGTTGTAGTCAATAACGGCGGCGACCTGGCGCTGAGGATAAAGTCACCGGAAATGCTTGTGGTGGGTATTAGACCGGATGTGAATGAACCTCGTGTTTCGGGAAAAATAACCATAACCGAAAATATGGAATGCGGGGGAATCTGCACAAGTGGCTTTGGAGGTAGAAGTTTCACGAAGGGCATTGCATCTGCGGTAACGGTTTTTGCTCAGAGAGCTTCATGTGCTGATGCGGCAGCGAGTGCAATCGCAAATGCGACTCTCATAAAGAGCGCCACAGTTGTACGACGTGAAGCGGAAAGCATAGATCCCAGCAGTGATTTAAAAGGATCGCTGGTCACATACTCGGTTGGAGATTTGTCCGACAAGGAAGAAAAGACTGCTCTTATCCAAGGACTTCACAGGGCGGAAACTCTCGTTTCGGAGAATAAGATTATCGGCGCATATATCTGCGTGAAAAAAGAGCGAGCAGCCACTGAGGGGATCACACCCTTCATCATGAATATGTAAATACGGAGAGTTCGTCTCAATCGCTATACTTTAGGAGCATTTATGGAGATTCGTAAGGTTGTCAGGATTGTCGAAGAAACCCATAAGGAAATGGGCAAAGAAGTAAATCCACCGACAAGAAGAGCCGCAGTTGCAGCAGTAATCAAGAATCCATTTGCCGGGAAATATGTAGAAAACCTGGACGAATTGATCAATGTGGGTGAAGAGCTCGGCGGTTTTTTGGGCAAGGCCTGCCTGGAAGCTCTGGGTATTTCGGAAGACAGGGCCGAAAGCTACGGCAAGGCTGTCATAGTAGGGACTCAGGGGGAACTTGAACATGCAGCGGCAATCCTGCACCCAAAGCTTGGCGCACCTTTCCGAGAAGCTCTTGGCGGCGGTAAGGCATTAATTCCTTCCGCAAAGAAAATGGGTGGACCGGGCACTGAAATAGATGTTCCCATTCATTATAAGGATGCAGCTTTCGTGAGAAGCCACTTCGATGCCATGCCGGTAAGGGTCCAGGATGCTCCGAAAGGCGATGAACTGGTTGTCGTTTTGGTTGTGACGGACTCAGGTAGACCCTTGGCACGGGTCGGCGGACTCGCTAAAGATCAAGCGAAGAAGGAAGACGGCTTGAGATAACTCATTGCAGCAATCTTGTCCGTTTTCAATGCTTCCGAAGCCGATACCAACCTGGAAGCTCAACTGACTCCCCTGAAAACGGACAAGATTTATTCCATGCTTGCTTTCAGTTTTTTATTTTCGCGACGAATTGCCATACAACTCAGCCAATAGCAATGTCCTCAATTACCAGGTCAAAGTTCGAGTCCCTTTTTTGAACAGCTCTTTTTCCATTAATTCTGGGGACGAGATCTTTATGCCCTTCACCAGATCCGTTTCCTGAATCCCGAAATGCTTCATGCAGAATCCGCATGCGTAAATAGCGACTCCTTTGTCCATAAGTTCCGTAAATTCTTTTTGATGGCTTTGATAATTCGATTCTTTTGAGGAACTAAGAAAGACGCCTTTGTCATTGAGAAAAAGTGTTGCGGGATGCCCTCTTCCTAACTGACCGCGTGTGAAGCTGATGGCCATATTGGCTCGATGCGAATCGTTCGAAGTGAGACTTACGAACAACGGATCTGCCGATTCGGATTTGGCATCGGTTATCAAGCCAAATAGGCTAGCGGCCATCATCAATGAGAATGCCACGAATAAAACTCTCGAATACTTCATTTTTCTCTCCTGTTTTTTACATCCTCCACTTCCATTGACTGAAGTTAGGTTCAATTCGTTCCTTTTTAAATTTCTACCGGTGTGCAGGCATGATTTAATTGCATTCGAGAGTAAAGAGCCGTCTGCAGTTAACAATTACGACGGTTTGACTCCGGCTAATATGTTTGAGGGTCGCTTACAATGATAGTCGTGCCCGCTTTCTCAAGTTATCCAGCAAAGAATAATCAAGATCCCATCCGGGGACGTTTCCAATTTCCTCGACAGCATACGCGATATCATCTCTCCGATAATTCCTGCCGTGAAAATCACTGCCTCCAGTGACTACGAGGTTGTGCTCACGTGCAGACGCAAGGAACATGCCCGTTTGTGCCGGTGTGTGAGCCGGATAGAAAACCTCGATGCCCTCAATGCCCCAATCGATAACCCTCAAAAGTACATCGTCCCAATCCTGATTCGAGTATTTGATAAGAGAATATGGATGCGCCAGGATCGGGATGCCTCCTGCTGCTTTGATGAGGCGTACGGCATCCTGCGGCAGCACGTTTGCTTTCGGATAATACTTCCTGTCCATGGAAGCGGCTGTAACAAGCGTATTTTCTTGGAACATATTAATCGTTTGCGGTTTGCCATCGTAGATACCGCATCGCAATTTGTATTCTCTCGTAGGTCTTACGACTTCGAAGTCACCCAAGAGCCGCAAAAACGATGCGCTTCGATCATCACGCAGAGCTGCCAAACATGCTCGAAATAGGGAATCGGTAGGATTAATGAAATAACCCAGAATGTGCAAAATTCCCCTGTCTACTTTTGCGCTAAGTTCGATTCCGGGAACAATTTCAACTCCAACTCTCCGTCCCATTTCTACGGCTTTCTGAATCCCGGAAACTGAGTCGTGATCAGTAATTGCTATTGCTTTAAGTCCCTTATGTTTTGCCAGGTGGACAACTTCTTCCGGTGTACAGTTTCCGTCGGAATAGGTTGTGTGGATATGGAGATCAATCATTCCGGATCTTCCTGGACGACTTTTCACGTTATAAGAGGACTCAATGTTTCGACGTGCCGACAATCATGACAATAATGAATTACCGAGCCGACTCATTTGCCCAACATGCAGCCTGAATCACAGGGCACACGACGGCAATAACGAAAATTAGATACACGAGTTCAGTACATAGGAACACAGACACATACATTTGACAACCGTGAATTACAAAATTGTATTCTCCTACAAGGCGTTTAGAGTATAATGATACAAGGGGGTTGAATCCTCGCTTATCCGAGTTTCGTTTAGGGGGGACTCTGATGATTTATAATACCAGTAGCAGAGACGAACTGATCCATGAATTGGAAAAGAGTAATTCCAAGATTAGGGAACTCGAGTCCTTGCTCGAATCTCTTCAGACCAGCCTAGCCCAGCCCGAAGTTTTAAACCAATATAACCGAAACCAGGAAGAAGCCCCCAAGGACAATTTAATAGCGCAGAAAGATTTTTTCCCTCGGTTACTTGACAGTATTCAAGATGGGATCCACGTCGGAGATGCAGATTTCAACACACTTCTAGTAAACAAAACAATGGAACGTTGGTACGGTCATGCAGCGCCTCTAGTTGGTAAGAAGTGCTATGAAAACTATCACGGGAAAAAAGAACCCTGCACAATATGTCCTGCTCAGGAAACTTTGGCCACCTCGAAACCGGCCTACAGAGTTGTACCTTTGGTAAGCGATTTAACGGAGCAGACAGGATGGCTGGATCTTTATTCGTTCCCCATATTTGATCCTAACTCGGGTAAAGTTGCCGGGGTGATTGAGTTTGTCAGGGATATCACGGCCAGGAAGAAAGCGGAAGAAGTCCTGGAAAAAAAACTGTTCGAGATGAACGCTTTCATCAACAATTTGCCTGATATGGCTTGGTTAAAGGACGTGAATTCCAATTTCATAGCAGCTAATACCGCATTCGGAAATGCCGTGGGCATGGCACCGGAATATTTGGTCAATAATACGTGTGAAGTTTGCTTCGGAAAGGAAGCGGCGCAAAAATTCAAAGACGATGATAAGAAAGTTATGGAGGCGCGAGAACAAGTCGTTTTTGAAGAAAGTATTATTGATGCCAAAGGAAATCAGGTTTGGCTGGAAACAATCAAATCACCGATGTTTGATGGATCGGGAAAAGTTGCGGGTACAGTCGGAATTGCACGAAATATCACAGCAAGGAAAGAAGTCGAAGAGGAGCTGAAACGGACGCGGGATGATCTTGAAAGCAAAGTGCAAGAGCGGACGGCTGATTTAATCGAGATGAACGAAAAACTGATGATAGAAATCAGTCAACGGAAAAAGGTTGAAGCGGAATTGAGGCAAAGTGAAAGATTGCTATCCGTTGCACTTGAAGGTGCGAACCTGGGCATTTGGGATTGGAATCTCGAGGCTGGAAGAGCTGTCTGGACCGAACGAACTCAGAATATGTTGGGGTACAAACCTTCGGAGATCGAACCTAACATGAAGACATGGAAGCGGCTCATTCATCCGGAGGATTGGCCGAGAGTCTCAGAATGTCTGAATCTCCATTTGAACGGAGTTGAGTCGCTCTTCGATGTCGAACATCGCATGTTGAACAAAAAGGGAGAATGGCAGTGGGTCCAAGCAATCGGTCGTGTTGTAGAACACAATCCCGATGGAGTACCACTGAGAATGAGTGGTGTCATGGCGGATATCACTCAGAGAAAAAAAACGGAACAGGCTTTAAGAGAGAGCGAAGAACGCTATCGAACACTCGTTGAAAACCTTAACGAAGGCATTTTCGTCATAAAAGAGGGAAAGATCGAATTCATCAACCCACGGTCACTTGATTTTACGGGGTATTCCGAAACGGAGTTGACTTCAGCATCTTTTTTAAATTTCGTCCATCCGGAAGACAGGAACATGGTAATTGAGCGTCATGCACAACGTATGCGTGGGGATTTGTCGCCTTACCAATATCCCGTCAGAGTGTTGACGCGTGAAGGCGAAACGAAATGCTTGCTGGTTCAGTCGCGAGTGATCCCTTGGCAAGAAGACATTGCGACATTAATAAGCGCTACCGACATCACACAGCTCAAGGCAGCGGAAAAGGCTCTGAGGGAGAGCGAGACCCAACTGAGGACTCTGGTACAGGCAGTACCGGGAGTGGTATACCTGAAAGATGGTGACGGGCGATGGCTGCAGGCAAACGAAGAAGGGCTCGGGATCTTCGAACTTCAGGATTTTGACTACAAGGGTAAGTCAGAGCCTGAATTGGCGGAGCATGCCGTAAAATACCGTGATGCACTGTTGACCTGTAAGGAAACGGATGAGCGAGCTTGGCTTGAGAGAAAGCCGGTGAGAGCGGACGAAATCATACCGACGCCTGACGGTTCGGAAAGGGTTTTCGATATTGCCAAAGTTCCTCTTTTCCACCCGGACGGTCGTCGAAACGGAATCGTTGTGGTTGGCTTGGATGTGACTGCGAGAAAAAAGGCCGAAGATGCTCTTCGCGAGCAATTCGAGATTCAGCGGGCATTGCTTTCGACTATTCCTGCATATGTGTTTTTTAAAGACCGAGATCTTAGATTTATAACGGCGAACAAACATTTGAGTGACTTGACCGGGATTCCCGAACACGAATTCCTCGGTAAAACGGATTATGACATCCTGCCGAAGGATAATGCCGATCTCTGTCGCAAGTCCGATTTGCAGGTTATCGAAACGGGAACCCCACTGATGAATCAGGAAGAGATGTTAACAGACCCTGATGACAAAAAAATGTGGCTTTCGACTACAAAAGCCCCATTCTACGACTCGGAAGGTAAGATAGCCGGATTAGTAGGAATCAGTATCGACGTGACTGATCGCAAACGCTCCGATGAACTTCTTCTTCAGGCAGAGCGCTTCAGAGCCGTGGCAGATTTAGCCGCCGGAGTTGCGCATAATTTCAACAATTTACTTCAAATCGTAATAGGCAACTTGGAACTTGCTCTCATGGACTTGGACATGGGGGATCACATCAATGTAAGAGATGAAATCAGGAGAGTTCTGGAAAGCTCGCGGTTCGGAGCGGAAACCGTTCGACGACTTCAGAGTTTTGCAGGAATTCGCGACCATACTCAGATTTCTGAAAAAGGAGCGTTCGATTTATCCCAGATAACCGATCAAGCTATCGAGATGTGCAAGACCTGGTGGAAGACCATTCCAGAGAAGAGTGGAATAAAAATAACGTTGAACAGAGAACTTCAGGACAATTGTTCAGTACTGTGTGAAAAGAATGAGATATTTGATGTTGTAGTCAATCTCATCAAGAATGCAGTAGAAGCCATGCCCGAAGGTGGCACTATAAATGTACTAACGGGTGTCCAAGGGGACTGGGTCAGCTTGAAAATCAGTGACACCGGAATAGGTATAAGCGAGACCAATCGCAAAAGGATATTCAATCCCTTCTTTACTACAAAAGCGTTTGCGGGTTCAGGTCTCGGTCTCGCTTCAAGCCGAAAAATCGTCCAGGAGTATGGTGGAACCATTCTCGTGGATAGTACGGAAGGCAAAGGAACTACTTTTACGGTTTTGATTCCTCTTGCTCGAGAGGAACGCAAAGACCAGGGTAACAGCCAATTACCTATTATTCCGCAAAATCTAAAGATTTTAGCAATCGATGATGAACAGCCTGTACTGGATCTCCTAAAAAATGCTCTACGAAGAACAAATTGTGAGCTATTTACTGCAAATTCCGGTGCTGAAGGTCTGGAGCTGTGGAACTCCGGGTCCTTCGATTTAGTCATTTGTGATCTCGGAATGCCGGGCATGAACGGGTGGGATGTGGCGAAACAGATCAAATGCCTATCAAATGATCGGAAGATTGCAAAAACTCCGTTCATCCTTTTAACCGGCTGGGGCGGTCAAAAAACAGAGACAGAAAAAATAGCTGAAAACGGTGTTGATGTCGTGCTTGAAAAGCCTCTAAACATTATGGCAATGTTTGAGATTGTCAGGGAGGTTGTTGAAAGATGTCGAAACTAATGATCGCATGTTCACATGCTTTGAACTTGGCATGGATGTTCTTGGTTTAGCTATTCGGATTCTATGGGAAATCTATTCATCGGATAACAGATTTTTGAGTCTTTTGGTAAACACGGCGGTTTCAATGATTACCATGGTGCCTCAATGGCGTACGACAACCAAGCTGGTTACAAGTTGCAAACAGAGCGGATCGGAGGAGACAATTCGGCTCTTGATTTCACGCCGCATGCTCATGACTCGATTTTCCTGGTCGGCAATTTGCCCAGGTACTGCGGGCCAATGAAAAACAAAATTCCTAAATAACTGCTTAAGACAAGAAATACCGCCGCATGTGAATTGATGATCGATTCCAAAACAACAAAAGCACTAAAGAGTGTAGAAGCTAGAAGGATCGGGAACAAGAAATCACCGGGCTTGAAGAATCTGAATCGGATTTGACAATAGGAGAATGTGAGGAGGGTCATCACGAGTTTTGTAAGTATTATGACGATGCATCCTCCAAGAAGTCCAAAGGGTTTAATCAAGAGAATATTGAAAATCAGGTTCAAAGCCGTTGCCGCGATTGCGAAATAAAGCAGCATGTGAGCGGCTCCGGCTACCATCATTACATACGAGAATAGATTATTTTCAAAAGAAAGAAGAATTGTCCAAACGAGATACTGCTGCATCCAGACGGCATCCTTGTATTCCGTCGGATATATAAGGCCGATGAGCAGTTCCGCTTCGGCGTAAAGAAAAAACATTATTGGGAATGCGAGAGCCATAAGCCATTGAGCGTTTACTCGGACCAGATTGTCCACCCGATCCTGTTCCTTCAGCCACAGTACCGCTAATAATGGAAATATTACCCATCCCAGAAATTGTTCGGACGCCAGCGTGGAAATCGGATCGATGAGATTCCAAGTTGCGCTATAAAAGGCAACGCCTTTGACTCCGACTGCTCCTTCCAAAAAGAAAATGTTCGTCTTATTGTAGATGATTCCAAGTATCTCGATGAATGCGAAGACGGATGCTGCTTTAAATACCAGCGCTACATTGAGGGGGTTTGATTTGAAGATGAGCGGGCTCTTGTACTTGGCTACATATTCTCGTATTCCCATGCCCATGCGAACCGCTGCGGAAACAAGTTTAAAAAAACTAATCATCACCGGACCAAGACCGAGTAGTGCAACGAGAAGGCCGTAGCCGTAAGAAGCCACTGCCGAGATCATCTTAATGCGAGCTTCGGTATTTTGCCGGCCACGAACTCGCAAGTCGGCGAAATACGTTTCCGCGACTGCTTCACCGGCGAAACCGCCACTTATCAAAAGCAATACTGCGGCGGTTTGTCCGGTAAAGCCCCTGAAGTAAACAAAAATGAGCATAGAGAGAGTTGTCGGAATCAGTAACAGCAGTTTTATGATGTTGACACGGTTGAGGACTCTGGGAGATTGATCCGGAGAGGCACTACCGAGGTCCGAGACAAGAGGATAATACAAGCCGAACTGGATTATCTTAGTGACTACCGCTCCGGCGGCGAGTGCATACATGACTTCGCCGTATACTGAAGCATCCAACCACGCAAGATAGAGGAAAAAAATCGTGCTGGTTATTGCTTCGGCACCTTGAGCCGTTAGGAGATGCACAAATCGCGTAATTATCCCTCTAGCCGAAGCTGAGGGCAGTTTTTTATCGGGTATTGTCATGTTTCTTTGTTTTTGCGGCCCCAATCGAATCCGAACATTAGCACTTATTCTCGTGAGTTAAAAGCTGAGCAGCACACGCAATACGTGACTTTGGATTCGAGTGAATATGGTATACTGCGAAAATTGTCCCGACATGCTGGAGTTGCATTTGAAGTTCGAAGACTTGCTCACAATGTGCTGGCGCCTGGTACTGAGGAACAGGCGCAGATACAAGGCCGTAATTGCGGGAATAGCATTGGGGACGGCCGGTTTAATTATTATTCAGACTATGGGCGATTCCGTGGAAAAGAAAATGGGGGAGCATCTTGAACTGTTGGGTGAAGCGACCGTTATAAAGGCCTACTGGGAAACTGAGGACAATTATCATCCCGGTGAGTATTACATGCGCGATGTTGCCAAACTCAAACAGGTGCCGGGAGTAGTTGCAGTTGCCCCTATTGTGTCGTTGCCTCAAATAGAGGCCCATTTCAAGACGACTCAATGGATGCCGGGACTATTTGGAGTAGATCAATCGTATTGGATAACCCAGACACCTACACTCCTCCGAGGTCGCCTAATAGGGCCTTCGGACGTGGTTGGTCGTAGAACCGTCTGCGTCTTAGGTCAGGACGTAGTCAAATACCTTTTCGATAAGAGCGACCCCGTTGGGCAGATAATCAGAGTTGGCAACTTAAGCTTTGAAGTTATCGGCCTTTTAGGCGGCATTCAGCATACTGATATCAAGAGATCGGTTTTTGTTCCTTTAACCACGGCTCAGAATCTGTTTCAGGGGCTTTCTCGGATTCAGGAGATCTATATCAGGGTTGATGATTGGAATAATGTTGAGAGGGTGCGCAATGCGGCTTTAGAGATTTTGAAGCGGTCTCACAAAGGATATGAGGATGGAATTCGCATTCTCCACTATCCCCAAAGGATCCAGAAAGTCAAAGCCACTGTATATTTGGTTAAGTTATTTATTTATGCTGCCTTGGGCGTCACAATTATTCTCGGCGGCTTGGGAATAACGAACGTCATGTTGGCAGCAGTCCAGGATAGAACCAGAGAAATTGGTTTGCGCAAGGCTCTGGGTGCAAAAGAGGAGATTATACTTCTTCAGTTCTTATTGGAAGCAATTCTCATAAGCTTTTTTGCAGGTGCAATTGGTGTGATGACGGGAGTGATATCGGTTCAGGCCCTGAAAGGACCTCTTGGGGTGGACGTATCTTCAGTTATGCTTTTGGCAGGCGTAATAGGAGGGCTTCTATTCACAGTCTGTTTGGGAATTATATCGGGAATTTATCCTTCGATTCGGGCGAGCAGGCTTGATTCGGTTACGGCAATGCGTTTCGAGTAGAAAGAGAGTTTCAGGTGCAGGCACTTTCGGATTTGAAAATTCTTGATTTAAGCATGAACCTTCCAGGTCCTTACATGACGTGGATTTTAACGGGCTTTGGATGCGATGTCCTAAAAGTGGAAAATCCGGCGGGCGGTGATTATGCCCGAACGCTTGGATCGATAGAGAACTCACCTTATTTCGAGACCTTAAACGAGAACAAAAGGAGTCTTGCACTCAACCTCAAGAGTTCTGAAGGACGGGACATTTTTCTGAGGTTAATACAAGAATACGACATTCTGGTCGAGGGCTTTCGACCGGGAGTTATGGAAAAGCTCGGGATCGGGTTTGAGACCACATGCGAAATAAATCCTCGGTTAATTCACGTCGCTATCACCGGGTATGGCCAGGTAGGGCCTTTCAGCATGCGCCCGGGTCATGATCTGAACTATGTTGCGTTAGCAGGTATTCTTGGAATGACGGGAACTCGGTCGGGGGAATCAGTGATCCCGGGAATACAGATTGCGGATATTGCAGGCGGAGCCCTCCCGGCTTTATGCGGGCTACTGATCGCTGTAATTGAAAGGAACAGAACAGGAAAAGGCCGGTTTGTTGATATTTCCATGTTTGACGGAGCTCTTGCATTATCAACCATGGTCTTCGCCGGCGTTCAGGCAGGTTTTGACGAACCGGGACCTGGTACAATGTTCCTTAACGGACGTTTCCCCTGCTACGGACTGTACAAAACACTGGACGGTAAGTACATGTCACTTGGAGCGCTCGAACGGAAATTTTGGATCAATTTCTGTGCAGTGGTGGATAGACCTGATCTGTTGGAACGTCAGTACGGAAGCCTTGCAGACATTCGGGAAGTGGAAAATATTTTTGGTGGAAAAACCCAGGCCGACTGGATCGCGGAGTTCGAGGGGAAGGAGACGTGCAGCGAGCCGGTTCTTGGTTTACATGAAGCAACCCAAAGCAGATTAGTCCAGACGAGAAACATGCTCCGGGAATCCGAAACGGGGGCTTTGAGGATCAATTCACCATTGATGCCTATGGAAACTCGGTGCCAAATGGGAAAACCTGCACCCAAACTCGGCCGTGATACGGAAGT
>CAZTJA010000042.1:0-2451 GCA_964613745.1 uncultured Syntrophaceae bacterium | reverse complement strand
TTATTTCGCCTCAGGCTGAGCAGAAAGGAGCAAAGCTTGAGCAATAACTATAGGACAATACAACCACAATCCTCCATCAGGAAAAGTGTATCCCATTCCGGATCGATTCTCATCTTGCCTGATTAGCTTACAGCGCATTCCGCGCGAGCCTATACGTCCGACATAATTTTTTCTTCAACCATTCTTATGCTCTTGTCTGTAAAGGGAAGTTGCAAACTCACTCGAGGATCTAGAGCAGTATAAAGTTCACGAATTGGGGACCTATAGCCCAATTCGGGGCAGTGCTTGAACATATATTTTCTATCAAGCAATTTTGCGGTCAAAACGCAATTATGCTGATAGGAAACTCGCCACCGAGGTAGAGAAATGGATGTTCTAATCTTGTCACGAATACAATTCGCCGTTGCAACCATGTTCCACTTCATTTTCGTCCCCCTAAGCTTGGGGCTTGTAGTGCTGGTGGCAATCATGGAGACGATTTACGTCAGAACCGGCGATGAAGAATACAAGAGAATGGCCAAATTTTGGGGGAAAATCTTCCTGATCAATTTCGCCGTTGGGGTAGTTACAGGTCTGACTCTCGAGTTCCAGTTCGGCACGAACTGGTCGGGTTTTTCCAAGTACGTTGGTGATATTTTCGGTTCTCTCCTGGCCATCGAGGCTACGGTAGCATTCTTCCTCGAATCGACTTTCATAGCAATATGGCTTTTCGGATGGGATAAACTTAAACCAAAGACCCATGCCGCTTGTATCTGGATTGTGGCATTTGCATCGACTCTGTCCGCCTACTGGATCATTGTCGCAAATTCGTGGATGCAGCATCCGGTCGGGTATGTAATAAACAGTGGTCGAGCCGAACTGAACGATTTCTGGGCGGTGATTACTCAGCCGTTTGCGATATTCACATTTCTCCACGCTATTTTTGCCGGCTACATCGTAGGCGCATTCTTCGTCATGGGAGTGAGCGCTTATCATATTGTGAGGAAGAGGCAAGTATCTTTTTTCACGAAGTCGTTCAGAATAGCTCTAGTGTTCGGGCTCGTTTTCGCAGTGGCTGAAGTTGTGGTAGGTGATCTGCACGGAAAGGAAGTTGCCGCTGTTCAGCCTGCCAAGGTGGCGGCAATTGAGTCTCATTGGGAGACCCAAAAGGGTGCTCCGTTTAATCTGTTTGTTATTCCCGATGCAGCCAATGAAAGAAACCTCGTGGAATTTGGGAAGATACCCAAGTTTATGAGTTGGCTCCTCTACGGAGACTGGGACGCAGAAGTTAA
Organism: uncultured Syntrophaceae bacterium; assembly: GCA_964613745.1. Taxonomy (GTDB): domain Bacteria; phylum Desulfobacterota; class Desulfomonilia; order Desulfomonilales; family Desulfomonilaceae; genus CAZTJA01. The sequence goes on along the minus strand of CAZTJA010000042.1, from coordinate 1,180 downwards.
GGGACTGAAGGAGTGGCCTAAACAGGACAGACCACCAGTGTCAACGGTTTTTTGGTCGTTTCGGATTATGGTGGGGCTAGGTTTTCTGTTTGTTCTCCTTACAGCGGTTGGCTTCTTGAAGAGGAATAAACTTGAATCCAGTCCCCTCTATTTACGAATTATGACTTGGTCTATACCATTGCCCTTCATCGCTTCGCAACTTGGATGGATCGTGACCGAAGTTGGGCGTCAGCCTTGGCTGATTTATGGAATGATGCGAACGGCGGAAGGTGTTTCTCCAATTGCGGCGGGCCAGGTGGGTTTTTCACTTATAGCATTTATCGTGCTCTATTCTCTTATCGGTCTTGCCGCGTTTGTTCTCATTTTAAAGATTGCAATGGAAGGGCCTATGGAAGTGGATACAAAGCAGACGACAAATGAAGTGCTTGAGCTAAAAGCTGAGGCTGTTTAACACACGTTTTAGATTCGGAGTTCCTTCAAATGAGGTTCGCCTCTTTTGAGGGAACACGGAAAAGAAGCTTTCGTATTGCTCGTTCATGTGTGTCAAAATGGACTAGTCCTAAATCAAGCATTTGAGTCGGTGTGATGGGGCCTGCAGCAGGATGGCTGAATGTCACAAGATTGAGCGCTTCAGGTGTGATCGTTTCTAAAAGTTCAAAAAGAAGGAGCCGCTCGGCATGCCACATATCAATGATAGATTCTAAATCCGGATTTGGATCCGGGTGAAGGCTGGGATCAGGAACCTCTACAGGAACGTCTTTTTCCAGAATGTCGCGAACGACACCAAACAATTGACCGGGCTCCAAAATGGATCTGAGAGGGTGATCTCGTAGTTCGGCCTCGGTCAATCGCATGCCGCGTTCAGCAATAACAATATGCTGTAAATTCTGCATGACGCTCCAGGAATTCTCGTCGGGTTTGAAATTAAGATGGTCTGGGGAGAGAGTTTGGACAAGATCCAGAAGTTCTAATTTTTTTCTTTGCAGCAGTTCATAGTTTTCTTGCAATTCGGGCAGCATTCCTAATTCCCCTTGATTATTGGTATTGGCTTTACAGGGCCTAAAGGGTTTTTAAATAGGAAACTACGGCATTCCTTTTTTCCTGAGACATATCGGAAAAGGAAGGCATTTGTTTGAACGGATTGGTCAATTGCTTGTGAACGGTTTCCTCACTCACAGGT
>CAZTJA010000041.1:21508-25442 GCA_964613745.1 uncultured Syntrophaceae bacterium | reverse complement strand
ATCATGTCTAATTCCCGTGATTTTGTCCTCACGAAAATCGAATAATACTGCTGAATCTCCGGCCAGCTTTACTGTGACTGTTTGTTCTTCAAGAACCTTTCCGATTTTAGTGGCTTGAATATTTCTATCGCTAAACAGGTTCAGCACATCCGACGAATGAACCGGCGGAACGGAGAGAACAAAGCCAAAACTTTGGAATGAAAAAAGCCAATTTGAAAAATCAATTTCAGTTGGAGTCGGAATCAAATCAAGGATGATTTCAGCACCTTTGGCCGAATTCTCCATCATAATTGAAAGAGTTCCTACAATACCGGCGTTACTTACATCTTTTGCGGCATTCGCCCACCCCTTCTCCGAGATAATGGGCAGACATTCCAGCCTATATATCAATTCCTCCGGACTCTTACCGGAGTTTGCATCCCAACTTGTAACTGAATGACAACCCACTTGGCCATTCAGGTCTACTGCAAGAATTAAATCGTCTCCCGCTTGTGCAGTATATCCGTGCAAAACTTTCTTAGCCCAACCCAATATTGCCACTGCCAAAGCAGGTGAATCCGGTGATGCATCCGGGTGTAAATGACCTCCGAGCATAGGAACCTGCAATTTCTCACATCCTCTCCGTATTCCCTGAACTATTTTGCTACGGTGATCCTCGTCTCCGCTGGCAAGCACATTCACCATTCCCAGGGGACGTCCGCCCATTGAATATATGTCATTGACGGTTACCATAACGGAAGCTTTTCCTGCCGCATAAGGTTCATTGATTAGGAGTTTCGTCATTATGCCGTCCGCGGCTAAAAGCAAGAATCCATCGTTCCATGGAATGGCTGCAGCATCATCACCGAAATTTGGTGGGGCGATTCCAATTTGGTTCTTCAACACCAATTCGTTAAAAACATCTTCTATGGGGTGCTTCCGAACAAGCCCCCCGTATGTACGTATTTTGTGTACAAGTCGATTTAATAATGATTCCATTTTGGGTCCGTATTACAGTAACGCGGGATCAAACTGTATTGAGATCTGCTTCCATCTGTTTGTGGGCTTTGCCGTTATACACAGTGACGGGACTGATGACATGCCAACCCAGAGTCATAAAATAGTCCACATTTTGTAATTGGATGAGCGCTGTGAATCGCTTGCAAGCTCTAGCTTTGACAAAACGCATTGCTTCTTTGACTAGCAATTCTCCGACATGGTTGTCCCTGTATTGACGCAGAACCGCAAGCCTACCACCGATCCAGTTATTGCCTTCACTATCTTCGGGGTAAACTCTGACCGTACCGACGATCTGATTGTGTCGTAATACAACTATATGTGTACTTATCGAGTCATTTTCGTCGAGGTCGGACTCCTCAAAAAGTTTTTGCTCCTTCACGAATACATCTTCACGGATTGCAAGAGCAGCCGATACTTCCTCCTTACCGACAGCAGGCCTGCAAATAACTTTCCGAACGTTCTCCATTTCATAGGCCTGCAGAGCGGAACATGCTCCGCATCTAACGCATCCTGCTTTTGATAGCGATGCCGAGAGTCCATGCTGAGCAATTATTTCGGATACGGAATTGTAAATTCTCTTCATTTTCCGGCAATCCGGTGGTGCAATGCCTTCCATCGATGAGCCGGGAATTGGTCTAAACGGCACGACGAAAGGGTAAACTCCTAGTTTTGCGAGATATTCACTTCCGGAAATTACCGAATCTTCCTGCTCACTAAGTCCAACCAATAAAAAACTACTAACTTGGTTGAAACCGAACACCTCGACTGCCGATCTCCAAGCCTTTTCATACCTGTGCATCCCAATGGCAGCTTTAACGGGAGCGAAATCGTTGAGTACCCGTAGATCAAACGATTCGATGTGAATACCCACTGTGTCTACACCGGCCGATCTTAACAGATTGAGTTTCTTCAGGTCGTCCGGAGGAAGAAACTGAGCGTGTATAGGTAGGTCGCAAGCCTCTTTAATTTCGGTTGAACACTTTGCGAGGTAATCTATTTCCGACCCGGCAAATGCGAGAGCTCCGGTCGTTAAGACTACATGCTCAACACCGTCCAATTCCTTTGCTTTACAAACCACCTCGGCCATTTGCGACGGCGATTTGACTGCAGTCGTTAATCCGGCCGCTAATGACAGTTCTATTCCGCAAAATTTGCACCTTCCAGAGGAATTCCAATAGGCACAACTCTGTCGAACCGTCGAGGCAATGCAATCTCTACCATGGATTAACGCCAATTTTGAATACGGAATACCGTCATGTGTTGAATAGTCATAGAAACTAGGTTTCGGTCTTACACGTGCAGGCAAAATGAATGTCCCGTTTTTGACCAGCCAAGATTCACCATTTCGTAATGAAAGTTGATAGGGAGATTTTGAAATAAAACTGCCGCTAAACGGCACATGAGCAGCAATGCCCTGAACAATAATAGTTCCACCTTCGGCAGGCCCGGCTCCGACTTTGCGGCAATTCGCATTTGAGGCTACGTGAAGTCCAAAACTTTGCAGCTCAGTTATCAAATTTGCAAGCATTATCACTCCGTGATTTGTTCGATTGTGTTGGGCCTTTTAATCTCAAGAGTCGTTTTCAACTCTTTCTTGTTTGAGAATAGCAATGACTTCACGCCTAATATCGTTATTATCTTTACTCGTACGATCCCTAGGGTGTGGAGAAATTAGTTCCAGTACTCTCAAGATTTTTGCAGGTCTCCTCGAAAGAATGACTATCCGATCACTCAAGAAAACCGCCTCATCCACGTTGTGTGTGACAAAAAGAATTGTATCCTTTCTCTTACGGCGAATCTTTAGGAGAAACTCTTGCATGTCGTTACGAGTTTGGCTGTCCAATGAACCAAACGGCTCGTCCATCAATACTATTTTAGGATTGCATATGAGAGTTCTAGCTATGGCGACCCGCTGCTGCATACCTCCGGATAATTGATAAGGGTACAGATCTTCGAATCCTTGCAAATCGAACATCCGTATATAATCCAATGCCCTGGTTCGGCGGTCAAATCCATTTACTCCCATGATTTCAAGACCGAATTCAATATTTTCGCAAGCGGTTTTCCATGGAAACAAGGCATACTGCTGAAACACAAAACCTATTTCTCGGTTGGGCTTTTTCACCGGCATGCCGTCCAAGTAGAGCTCACCTTCAAAGGCATTTTCCAAGCCGGATATTATCCGTAGAAAAGTGGATTTTCCACATCCACTCGGTCCAACTATGGATACGAATTGACCTTGAGTAATCTTTAGATCAATGCAGGAGATTGCAGGAATTTCTTTCCCGGTTTTCTCATCGAAAAATGTCTTTTTTAAATTGACTATTTCAAGATGCAAGGGTCGGATACCTCTAGGCAGGGGGCCTGACTCTATTTTCCCAGGATTGAAAAAATCGGTCTATGGTGAATCCGATAATACCTATCACAAGCATTCCGGCCATTATTTGCTCCGTCTTTTGCAGGTCGCGTGCAGTCATGATCATGAATCCCAACCCGTATCCATCCTTAATCCCGGAAAATTCAGCTGCTACAAGCGTCATCCATGCGACGCCCATTCCTACTCGCATGCCCACCAAGATCGAAGGTAGTGAACCGGGAAGGAGTACTTTGAGAAAAATATCTTTTTGACTCGCGCACATCGTTTTTGCCACATCGATCAATACTGGATTTATTGACATGACTCCGGAAGCCGTGTTCAAAAGCAACGGAAAGAATGCACCCAAGAAAATGATGAATGCGGCTGATTTAAGGCCTATGCCGAGCCATACTATCGCAATTGGAATCCATGCCAGGGGAGGAATTGGACGGAGTAATTCGACAAATGGGCTGGATAATTGACGAAACTTAGGGAACCATCCCATCAGCAAACCTAATGGTATTCCAAGACCGCAGGCAATAGAAAAGCCCCAGGCTACTCGATAAAGACTATATAGGA
>CAZTJA010000041.1:8216-21408 GCA_964613745.1 uncultured Syntrophaceae bacterium | reverse complement strand
CCAAGACCGCAGGCAATAGAAAAGCCCCAGGCTACTCGATAAAGACTATATAGGAGGTGATTATGCAACTGATTTCCGGGAGGCATGCCAACAGTTTCCAGGTTGCCCAATCCCACTATAATATTAATCGGCGAAGGAAGAATGTAATTTGGAAGAGTCCCAGAGAGACAAAATAATTGCCAAAAACTCAGTACGATCAATAGCGGAAGATAACGCCACATTAGATCAACTTTTCTGTTTTGCAGGAATTAAAAGATAATTCGCTTGATAAAGGAGGGTATGTCTCTAATCTTAATGTACCCGTATCCATTTAGGAAATTTACATACTCCTCAAGCCCTTCCAAATTGATCTCACCGACATATGTAACATTGCCCATAGCTTTCCTGACTATCTCTTCATCTAAACCCGTGTATTTGACGGCAATTTGTACTGCTTCATCAAAATTGTTGTGAATAAAGTCGATCGACTTATCATGGGCGGTCCGAATTTTTTCCAATCGAGCCCGATTTTTCTCTCCAAATCGCTTATCTACTACTAATACACAACATGGATGGTCTTTCCAAATATCACACGATCCGACCAATATCTTCCCAATATCCATTTTCACGGCCTGAGAAGGATAAGGTTCCCATGCAATGAATCCTTCAATTTGATTCGTCCGAAGAGCACTTATCATTTCGGGGGGTCTAAGTACCATCACTTTGGGACCATTCCCATCCAATCCGGAACTATCCGAACTCTTCCTTAACAGAAGATCTTGGACTGTGGAATATCCGGGAACTGCAATTTGTTTTCCTCTCAAACCACTGCAGTTCGCAATCTCTGAATCGCTCCTAATTACAATTGCGGAACCTTCGGTATTGACCTGTGCGAGAATGCCCACATCTACGGTTCCATTGGCCAACGCCGTTACTGTTGGTGCTTCACCGACGTACGCCAAATCGATCGCTTTCCCGGAAAATGCACTCATTACCTCCGGACCGGATCGAAAAATACCTTCAACCTTGACTCGTATTCCCTGTTCTTCGAATATTCGCTTTTCAATTGCTATCCAAAGAGGGAGATGATGAATGTCGTTTTGCAGGTATGCTACTCGAATGGGATCATCGGAAGCATCTGAATAAACAACGTGGATTCCATAGATGCTGAGTAAAAGAGTGAGCCCGAGCAGCATAATCCGATTCATTGGTCGTAACCTCAGAGTTTATAATGATTCATGCGGAATTCTGATTCCGACGAACTTCATAATAACGATTCGTGACCATTCCTGCGAACATGACGGCTCCGGGGCAAGGTACTACGAGCTTCTTCTTGTATGAACTTCCCACTACGTTGTACCATTCCAGACAAGCAGAGCAAACATGGGACGTTTTGCAAATTGAATATGGAACACGATCGCTCCCTTCATTCAGGAAGAATACGGGATCTATGAAATTCGCATGATTAGCGCTGTGTGATAAAAAGATTTCTTCGAAATTCACACCTCTCAGTCCCATAACCCTCAATCGCCGCTCTTGTTCGCGTATTTCTGAATCATCGAGGTGGCCCCATTCAATGGGTTGAGCGGTCTTGTAAGTCCCCCTCTGAACCAAGTGGCGCTTATCTTCATTAGACGGCAATGATTGGGGTTTGAAGGAGCTTTGATGAATAACTACCTCAAATTCTAATCCTAAATTGCTAAAATCTAATGAACTCACCAGAAGAATCTTCCTGTTGTATTTGGATGAGTGGTACCAAGAAAGTTGTCTCTTGCATAATTCGAATCGACCCCAGGTTTCAGGAAGTACGAATCCGGCAACGGAGCCCTTTGCGAGGGGACTGCATACTGCCTTCCTTTCCTCCTTTAAAATTATTCCAAGGTTCTCAATTCGAACTTTTGCGTCGTGAAAAAGCCGTTCATCAAACCAATATACGAATTTCTCAAATACTTGGCTATGACACTGAGCTATAGTCATTCACTATTCTTTTTTGAGAGCACTGATCACAAGGTGGGTCATGTCTCTCATTACTAAGGGTGAACCCAGAGCCCCGATGCCGACCTGAAGTCCGGCATAGCAGAAAGGACACGCACTGACCAACTCACTTGCCCCGGTCGCCTCGGCCTCTCTGATTCTTGCTTGAGACATTTTGTTTTGCAAATCAGGAAAACCTGCTTTTACTCCGCCTCCCGCTCCGCAGCATCTTGAATAAGGCCCGTGACGAGGCATTTCCACAAGACTCAAACCGGGAATAGCCTGAATGACCGCTCTGGGCTCCTCAAATATACCTGAAGCTCTCCCCAAATGGCAGGGATCATGGTATGTGATAACCTTTTCTACCGGCACCTGGAATGTCAGTTTTTTCTGTTCTATGAGTCGGTGCAAAAACTCGACCGTATGCAAAACATCAAAATGAAGTTTTCCTACTTTCGGATAATCTTCCTTTATCGTCTTGAAACATCCAGAGCACGAGGTGACTAGGGTATCAATCCCCAATCCATTCAAGAGCTTAATATTGTCGGCTGCGATTCTCTCGTATTCAGGATCACCCATTCTCAGGAGGACACTACCGCAGCATTTCTCTGCTTCTCCAAGGCATCCATAATCTATTCCGAGCATATCGAGAACATTTACCGTGTCTATGGCAATCTGTCTGATGTTGAGGTCGTAAACAGCCGTACAGCCAAAAAAGAGCAATGTCTTGCTTTTCGTTTTCTTGATATCCGGAGGGAGTTCGGAAATCAGGTTTTCCTTCTTGGCTCGCCTGGCCCATTTTATACGCCCTTGCCGAGGTTGCTGCCATGGGTTGTCATAGGACTTAACGCTTTTTGCTAAGACCTTCTGGGGTTCGAGTGGGCCATAACCCGCCGAAACCATCAACTCACGAATGTTCTCCCAAAGATTTACCGTATCCAGATTTGCCGGACAAACTACCTGGCATTGACCACAAGTTGAGCATTCATAGAGGTTTTGGACGAAGCGATTTACATCTTCATCCATGATGTCCTGCAATCTGAACAGCCTTCTTAGAGTTCGTTTGATCGAATCAGGAATTGTGGTCCCCGCCATGATTGAATTCAAAACGCTGTGCTGATTCTTCACTATGTGGAGAAAGTCGAGAATTTTCCTCCTTGGGAGGATGTCTTCTCGGGCGTCCTGGTCAAAGACCGGACACCAGTTCAAACACTCTCCACACCGAGTACACGCATCCAATTGAACGAGACGGCTCATTGGTATTCTATCTAATGGAATAATGCGAGCCTGCAAGTCGCTCATTTCAACTGAAGTTTCTTCAGGAATGTGATCCGTCATTTTTACAGTTCTTTCTATCCATCAAGCCTTTTTGTAGTTCAGTAAGAGACTCAATGGAGTGGTGAGAATGTGTTTGAGCTTTCCAAATGGAATATATGCAATGAATGCTGCCCATAGGAGAGCGTGAATGTACCACATGTAGCCGTAAATTGATGGCCAATTTAAGTCAAATACTGAGAGTAACAGAGAAAGAACGTAACCGGCGAAAGCGGAAACTGCAATTTCCGAAGGAATCTGAGTGACTAATATTCTCATGGCTTCCAGCAGAAATCCCGAAAAAGTCACTAGTCCTATCATTAACAGAGCAACCGTATCCTGTTCCTCGGTCAACATGTATTCGGGTTTTGTGACAAATCTTCTAACCAAAGCCCAAATTACTCCAATGAGAATAAATGCTCCTGTTACGTCGCTAAAAGTAGCCACAAAAGAGCTGTCCCTATCCACTAATATTAAGGTCCAATCCCCTTCAGGAGAAATCTTGTGACTCAAAAATGTATAAAAGCTAAGGGCGAAACGGGCGAAAAAGGAATAGAAAATAAATGAATGAATTAGCCACCTACTCACGCCGTTCGCAAGTATTCTGCGTTGCAAAAAAATATCAAAAATAATTGTTTTGAGGACCGCTAGAATTTCCCGCGAAAATATCTTGCTCCAAACGACTTCAGAACCGAGCTGAATCTTGCGATGTACGGAAGAAACTTCGTTCTGAACGCCCGCTTTCAACCAAAAACCGAGTATGCCGACGATTCCCAAAATGCCGATTATAATCGCGATTAAAAAGAAAGGACTCCCAATTTTGAGCGGCGAATAATGGCATGCAATACAAACAAAACTCTTGGAAGGCAAAACCATATTGGGGGCGCCGACGGTATTTGATGAGACGTGACATCTCTTGCAAAATTCTTCACGAGACACATCAGTGAGTTTGTGTTGGGCAAGACTTATGGGCTCTTGTTTCTCGTTAAGACGAGCCAGCAACACCCGATTTCGCGCAGAATCCAATTTGACGTAAGGTGAATCAGTGTGACAGGCTTCACACCTGACGCGAATGTGTTCAGCATGAGTTCCCGGAGAACCATTCATCCTATAATGGCATCCGGAACAATTCACGCCGGATATAGACTTGTGTGGCGATCGAGCTACGGTCGTATGACATTGTATGCATGCAGAGAATCTGTGAGGCGAGTCTTTAAAAAACTCGGGTTTGACCTGTAGAGACACCTTAGATGCACGAAAATCGGCGTGCTGCCCTGGATTTTGGTGACAATTGTAGCAGAATCTCTGTGAGGAGATTACTCCCTCATTGGAATTGATGTTCCGAAACCTATGGCAGTTCAGACATTCCGACTGTTGCTCTTCGGCTATATCGGCCGAAGATAACGTAACCAGCGAAAAACAAATTAAGCAAAGCGCCGCAACGAAACTTTTTGGTATCGAAAAGTGCAAGTTGGATTTCATAAAGTTGAGCCCTTAACCAGTTCAAATAGCCTGTTGATCCGTTAGGGTAGGAGCCTCGTTTCTCACATGTAACATAGCCCACTCTCCGGGATGGGCTCTCTTCATCGTTTCCTCTGTTACCTTTCCGGTAAAAATGGTCCAATCACCCGGATACACCTCGGGTCTTAAATGTCGTACGGTAGTATGAATGAAAAACTTGTATAGGACCGCCAAAATAGCTTCATCGAAATGAAGCACCTGGGCCAGATTGAAAGACATGCTGGGTAAGTAACGGGAGAAAAACTCGGGGAACCAGAGGAGTAAGCCGGTCATAGTCATGGTTTGCATTCCGATGAACAGAGTCCAATAGTCCAATTTCTCCCAATAGGTAAACCGCTCGAAGGGCGGCGGAGTTTTTCTGAATCCTATAATATAAGCTACATGTTCCCGGAAAAATTTGACGTCTTTGAATAGAAAACAAATAGAGTTGGGCCCTAGTAGGTCTCCACGTAAAATAACTTTGAAGTACAATACCCAAAGCACCTCTACCACAACACACAAATAAAGAGTCACGGCAAACAAACGATGTAAAAACCGGATGTTGTCGATCCCTCCGAAAAACCAAACAAAGGCCTGTGCAAGCCCTGTGGAGCTGAAAGCAATTGAGAAACCGGTTAGACCAACTCCTACAAACGCAAACATCACTACTAGATGGACGGTCCTTTGGAGCACGCTAAACCGCTGGTAATATTCCGTCTCCACAGTTTCAGTGTGCATATTTTCAACGTCCCCTTAGTTTTCTATGAAGTTCTCTTAAAACCCAGACAAACGTCTGAATGGCAAAGAATCCAAGCACGATTACACCCACAATCTGCCCAATGTGCTTTACGGTTGAGGTAATAAAGACGGCCTTCTGTTTTTCAGGTTCTTTTTTTGAAACATCATCAGGATTCCCGTGAATCACTATGCCGGCAAACTGCAAATTGGCATCTCTATGACACCTTCTGCAGGCCTCCAATGCCTTTTCTCTATCCTTTAAAGATTGGCAAGTATGCGCTCCGTGGCAGTCTGTGCAGTATGCCGAGGCTTCTTTCCCCAAAAAGACTCCCATTCTGCCGTGCAGATTCGCTAGATAACCCGCCTTCTGGGGTTTGTGACAATTACCGCAGATTTCCACCATCTCCGTGCCTAATTGGACCCTTGAACGCCTTGACTGAGAATAATGTGAAGAATGGCAGCTTCCACAGGTCGGCGCCATTTTCTCCGGTTCTTTTCCCTCTGAAGCCTTGAGTTCTCGTTCTTTGACGAGAGCTTTTGCATGCTCCCCTTTTAAGTAGCGCTCATAACCCTCTGGATGGCAAGAAGCGCAACGTTTGTAATCATATGTCCTGACGGGATCTCTGTTTATGGCTTTAGGATCTTCTCGATTAGGATGAATTTTTCCTTGAACGGTGAACTCAGAATGGCATCGTTCACATTTGATGGATCGATGAGACGAATTGGCAAATCGTTCCATGTCTACGAACCAAGAGGATAATGCCGGTGAAAACGAAAATGCGGGCTGAACAGTCAGGGCAAGCATAAGGTAAGCCGTAATGAGCAATACACTTAATACATAAGAAGGTTGATTCCGAATTTCTGAACCAACCTGCAAGTAATATGATGGTAAACGATCCACCATTGACTCCTGTATATTACCGGGTTTGTGCGAAAAGCAGCTCATTTCCGAACGACACATGAATCGTATTCAGGATTTATTTTGAAAGATGGAAAATAGACCTGGAGAAATCCAATAGTTAGTTTACGCAACGAATCGAAAAGATTCTCGGCCAAATCCGAGGTGTCCAGCTGATTGTCCAAATATATTTTTATTTGCCTGAGAAAATGTGTAACCCTCGTTGCAAGTTGCACGGTCTCTTCGACTGACACTGAAGAAATAGCGATTTTATGAAATTTTTCCATAATCTTTATGCGTTTCCAAATGGCGTCCAAGAACACTCGAATCTTTTCCGGGCGATATATCTTGCAGCCTATCGTCCATTCGACGGGTGATTCTTCCAAACCGACTGCAACAATCCTTGAATTGCTGATCTGACGTTTAAGATCCCGCACAAATTTCTCCTTTTGGGTACCTTCGATAAAAAGATCTGAAATAGAGAGCGTCGGATTGGTGCCGTTCGGCTTTTCCCAAAAGATAGTCTTCGCTATATAATTGTTTGCTTGCAAAAACAGAGGATGCTCGAAATGGGGCCCGAAGAGATAAAGCTTTCCCTTTCCCATTTGCGATCTAACAGCGGCCACTCTCCCGAGAAGAGTTTTTTCGGCCAGAGACTCGTCAACCAAGAACAATGTTTTTTCGGTGAAGCATTCATAATAAGCCAATACTTCAGAATTCTTGGAATCCAACATCGACGGCCCGCCATACAGCGGTGCTCGAAAAAGCTTGCTTCCGGAGAAAGGTTCCGTTCCGGTGGTTCTTAAGAAAACGTCTTCTCGTACTGAGTGATATACGAAATCACAACCATATTCCGTTGAACTCTTTTTGTCCGGAAGCAAAGAACTTGGGGCCGTTTTCGATAGATTGGCTATTTTTACGTCAACAAAATTGAACCTGTCGAGATACCGTTTAGAGGATTTCAGAGGAAGATATGCTCCTGCGCAGGATCCCAAATATAACCCTCCGCTCCTAATAAATTTCTCCAGAGCGGCGGCGCCATCCTGCCCTATTTTCTCGGCAATCGTTATAGTGTCTCCACCGGACATGGCGAACACATCCAAATCCGTAAGATCGCCTTTTTTAATTTCATCTTCAGTCAAAAAAGTAATATTGCGGAACGACATCCTATCCAGAATTTCCACAAACCAAAGCCAAGAGTGAGACGTGCCGGTGCCGGCATATACGCCGATCGCAGGTGAATAGGAATCAGACCGGCAGGCAATTATCGGGTCGGTTTCACCATAATTGTCTTTAACCTGACGGACTGATTTTCTGTTTCTTGGAGTGCACGGAATATTATCGAGCACTTTTCTCTCTCGACGAATGAAGACTTCAGGCAAAGGAGTCTTTTCAGAAAAAGCTAATTTCGGATCTCATGAATAGCCCGGTCCAGAGTTTCTTGCGACAACTCGAGTCCGGCACCTTTTGCGGACATTTCCAATAAAAGTTCTTCCGAGATTTCGGGACAGATAATTGCAAAGATGGGGTGAATCCCGAATATATAAGCTAAAGCCTGCCTTCTAGTCCACCAATCATGTGCCGATCCCGAAAACTGACCAAAGTCCCCCAGAATGGGCTGCATCGGTGCCCATGTACTAAATTTCGAAGTTTCCGGATTCGAGCCGGAGCCCTTCATTTCCGATAAATTTTCTTCGATTTTGCTGAGATCTTTCTCTCCCGATTCGGCGATGACTTTGCTCACGGCCTCCGGATCCAACCCTTGCCTTGCGCAACTTCTTAGAATCGATGCGGCGTCTTTTGCGGAAAAACCAGATTTTTTCAGTGTCAGTAATGCGTTCACATCAGTAATCATGAAACCCGGTTCCGGTTCCACGGGCTCTTTAGTTTCTTTCGGATTTTCGTTGAGATAAACAAAGGAATTGCTTGCAAATGGAGTGTTGTAACAAGCACTGTGACGATGCAATACGGGTGCAAGCCACTCGCATGCGTCGCTTTCCCCCATCGACACAAGTATGTCTTCAACCCCTCGTTTTTCGGACAATTTGGTCTCTTTTATCGCATCAAACGTATCAAAACAACGATCCACAAATTCTTCAGGATCAGATATTTCGAGCAAACCCATGCCTCTCAGGGCAATCCCTTTGAGATTTTTCGAGCCGAAAACTTGGCCGAATCCCCAGCAATCTCCGTTAGCCCAATAGTTAACGCACACTTGAGCCAACTCGGATCCTTGCTCACCAGATGGACCTATGACAAGGGTTTGAACGAGATCGTCCCCCATATTCTTTCTAATTAGATCAGTAGAGGTCCAAACATCTTTTCCCCAAAGCTCGGAAGCGTTTTCAATATCGGCTATCCCATCATGCAGCCATAAAAATACCGGTTCTTCCGACCTACCGACGATTACGAGATAATCGAATCCCGTGTACTTAAATTCCATGCCCGCCTTCAAAGTTATTGGTGCGTGCGCCAATGAACCGGTTCTCGGGCTTTTCGCGGAAATTACAGACAATGCGGATCCCGGGAAGAGGGTTCCCGTAAGTAACCCGGCTCCTATTACTATTGGATCTTTTCCCTCATATTTCTTGTACAAATGAGTCGTAATCCCCGCTCCGCCAATGGCCCCACTCACGAGAGTATCATCAATTTCCGTTTCATTTGTGTCGCCGGTGGACAAGTCCACTAGTAAAATTTTGTTCGAGGACAAGTATTCCATGATTACTCTTCTCCTTCCGCTAAAGAGACGGCGTTCACGGGGCATATTTTTACGCACATGGGCCCATAGGACATTTCACTACACTTGTCACAAGGCTCTCGAAGAAGCATGGGTTTGGCCGATGCATCCGCTTCCTTTTTTTCACCTGTCGCTCCCGGTTCTTCAGCCACTCCAATCCTTTTAATTTCCAATCCTTCCGGTCGAGCTATTGTTAGGCTTTCTTCTTCCTTGATAACTACGCCGAAATAATCCTTCTTCTCTCGGGCACGATACAGAACTATGCAGGCTGAGAGTAGGGCAAAGGCATCATCACGATGGTAACCACACGCCATCTCACAAGCCATACACCCAATACATTTGAGGGCGTCAACTTGAATTCTCATTTACAGTTCTCCTTTCAGAGAGAGCTCTCTCAAGCCCTGTTCAGCCACTGAGTGGGTTTTCTGAACATTTTGAGTGCTGTGACGTTTTTGATGAGCAAACAGTCGGTCCGATTCACGGCCGAAGACTGCGCAGCGATCAATATAACCTATGTAAAGCTTCAAAAAGTGGTGCTTAATCAAAATGAAAGGATTGAATCGATATAAGAAGGCAACCTACTCCGTAATGTGCAACCCTGTCAAGTCAAATATCATAACGTTAGGCTCTTAGAAGAAATTATTTGACTATTATCCCGTTCAGACTGCTGAACCGATGGCTTAATGAAACCCGCTTATCTAGGAACCAATTGAGATATAAGAACATTATAGTGATCATTTAGATACACCACAAATTATCATAATATTACCATTATTGTGCTTGACATAAAAAAATAGGTATTTTATAAGACGATAGCCCTATTGGATCCCGATATTAAATCTCCCATCATTTAAGATGGCCATGCTACTTCCGGAGATGCGGTAATCGGTTTCACCATGCGGGCTGCTCTCTAATGGACGCAACCTGGAAAATGTTTGGAACGAGCAATATGTTGTGGTTCTCCGGAGGTGAACCCCATAGTGTTTAAACCTACTCAAAAAGGCCACAAAGTATCTCACTACGTGATTGAACAGATTCGAGACGCAATCCTAACCGGCGAATACAAACCGGGCGACAGATTGGCCTCGGAAAGAGAGCTTATTGACCAGTTCCAGGTGAGCAAAGCAAGCATGCGCGAAGCACTCAGGGTACTCGAAGGAATGGGACTCATCGAGACCAGAAAGGGTACGGGAGGAGGCATATTCGCAGCAGAAGTAAACATGAACACGACTGTTCACAGTCTCACCAATTTTCTTCATTTCAAAAACGTTTCCATTGGTGACATAACCGCCCTTCGTTACTTTCTCGAACCTCGATTAGCGCAGCTCGCAATATCAAAGATCACGGAACAAGATATCCGAATTCTGGAATCTATGACAAACGAGGAGGTAAGCGGTCCATCGAATAAGGACCAGAGAGGAATTGGTTTTCACTATTACATAGCCCGCTTTTCGGAAAACCCCCTCCTGATTCTTCTTATGGATTTTATTGAAAGTCTGCTTGCCGACCTTAAAATCAAATTGAATCCAGGGTCCGACTTCTACGATGAAGTAGAAGACGACCATTTCCGAATATTAGAGTGCTTTAGAAACAGGGATGTTGTAGGCGTCGAAAAGGAAATGGCTTCCCACGTAATTCGAGTCGGCTGTTTTCTGGCTAATTTAGCAGGCACGGCTCCATTTCAGGCACCTGATTTTTGCCGGATACGAAATTCCGAAACTCCGTCAACAATCACCGAATCGGCAGACTTCCAATCAACCGACAAGCTTCCCTTGACCCAGTTTGCACAAAGTTCACTCGAAAATACGGGACTCCTTCTCAAGCATGTAGGTAACGGCAGGGTTTACCTAGTACAACTCGACAATGAACCTGATTTAATAACACGAATGGACAAGAGTTAAGAACCGGATAAATTCCAGTTCACTAAGCTGCAGCTGCGATCATTCTACAACAATAAGGCTGACTGAAGAAAATACCGGATGCGGGCAATCGGGTAATCGCTGGAAGTTTGTACCGTATTTCAATAAACCGGCAAAACCAAACATTTTGTTCAATACAACAGAATCGTAAGGAGAACTAAATGCATCCTATGGAATCCGCTCTGAAAAACGTGAACTACTGTCTTAATCTAGATGCAGGACCTGCCAGACTCAAATATTGTGTAGACGGCGAATGGTTTGAGTCGGCAACTACAAATTACATGGATTGTTACAATCCTTCGACCGGAGAAGTGATTGCTCAAGCCCCTCAATGTACGAGGTCCGAGGTTGAGGCTGCAATTGCTTCTGCAAAAGCTGCATTTCCGGCCTGGGCACACACTCCCCCCAATAAGCGGGTTCAGGTGCTCTTCCGAATGAAAGCACTTCTGGACCAACATCTCGAGGAACTCACGTACCTGCTGTGTAAAGAAGAAGGTAAATCCTGGACTGAGTCCATGGGTGACATTTTGAAGGTAAGTGAAGTCGTGGAATTTGCATGCGGAATTCCCCATTTGATCAAAGGCGAATCCGTCATGAATGTGTCCACCGGGTACGACACGGTTCTCTATAATCACCCATTGGGCGTATTCGCCGGCATTCCTCCCTGGAATTTTCCTGCAATGATCCCGCATGGTTGGATGGCTCCTATTTGCATAGCAACCGGCAACACAATGGTTCTTAAAGCTGCCAGTTTTGTTCCCCAATCCGCCATGAGAATTCTTGAACTCTGGTATGAAGCGGGATTGCCCAAAGGTGTTCTAAACATTGTAACGGCCGGAAGAAACGAGGCCGAAATCCTTCTAAGGCATCCGGACATAGTAGGAGTATCCTTTGTAGGCTCGACGAAAGTCGGGAGACACATATATGCAACTGCAGCAGCTAACGGTAAACGCGTCCAGGCTCTCACTGAAGCCAAGAACCACGCCCTGGTTTTGCGGGACTGCAAACTCGATCGCACAGCTAACGGAATTATCAACGCATTTTGCGGTTGCGCAGGCGAGCGTTGCATGGCCCTCCCCGTGATTTGCGTAGAAGAAGCTATTGCAGATGAATTGGTCGCTGCAATCAAGGAACTCGCAATTCAAAGAAGGATCGGAGCGGCGTACGACAAAGCCACAGAGTTAGGTCCTGTAGTGAATCCGGGACATTTACGTTTCGTGACTGACTGGATCGAGAAAGGTATTCAAGAAGGAGCCGAATTGTCTCTGGACGGACGTAATCCCGAAGTTCCCGCTGAGTGCAAGAATGGCTTTTTTGTGGGACCCACGATTTTGGATCACGTTAAACCGGGTATGTCCTGTGGAGACCAAGAGATTTTTGGGCCTGTGCTGTGCGTGAAAAGAGTAAAAGACTACGAAGAGGGCCTGGCTATAATGAATGCCAGCGAATTCGCCAATGGATCCGTAATCTACACTCAGAACGGCTTTTACGCCAGAGATTTCGCATATCGCACACATGCCGGAATGGTCGGCATCAATGTTGGAATACCTGTACCCGTTGGAATTTTCGGCTTTACAGGGCACAAGAATTCATTTTTTGGAGATCTTCATGTGATGGGCAAAGATGGTGTTCGTTTTTATACAGAACAAAAGAACGTCACATCAACATGGTTCAAAGAAGGAGGGGAAGTTTCAACAAAGGTAGATACTTGGGACGGTACCATAACTTCTCTGCCCACTGACAAGTGAAAGCACTGATCGGATTAGGCGAATAGGTCGTACTGAATAATAAACAATTAGCTGCTGGAAAGAATCAGCGATTCGGTAATTTGTACTTGGTAATGGCTGATTCTTTCGTCCTCAGAAGGAGGCCAGATGCCTGAGTTGAGCACAACGCAATCAGAACAAGTTTTTCCGGTAAGTAATGCCGGCAAGGTTGACGCAGTTCTTGGCGAGTTGAGAAGAATAGTAGGTGAGTCAAACTGCACGGCGGCTAGGCACATTCGTTATGCCTATTCTTATGATCTTAGTTTCGTCAAACCTAAGATGCCGGATTTCGTCGTCATGACTGAAACGGTCGAACAAGTTCAGCAACTTATGAAGTTCGCTAACAGAGAAAAAATCCCGGTAGTAC
>CAZTJA010000041.1:0-8116 GCA_964613745.1 uncultured Syntrophaceae bacterium | reverse complement strand
GAACAAGTTCAGCAACTTATGAAGTTCGCTAACAGAGAAAAAATCCCGGTAGTACCTTACACTGCCGGCACCAATATCGGAGGACTCACGATCCCTGAACGGGGTGGGATTCTTCTCGATCTGAAGAAGATGAACAGGATCCTCCAGATTGATCCTGAATCTCACGTGGCGGTTATCGAGCCGGGTGTATCTCATGCAAAACTGGCTGATGCACTTTACAAGCACAAGCTAAGATTCGGATGGCCCGTGGGACCGCCTTCAGCATCAGTGTTGTCTTGCGCAGTTTCTCACGGAATAGGAGGCCTCAACGCAAGATACGGTCTGAACAGCCAAGAAATTACAAGCATGGAAATCGTGCTGCCGACAGGTGAGTTGGTACGAGTTGGGTCCTGCGCTATTCGAGAAGATGCCTGGCACAGCTGCTTACCGTTGCCTCAATTGGACGGTCTTTTCAAAGGTTGGCTCGGATCGACCGGAGTTGTGACGAAGATCGGAATCAGTGTACATCCTATTCCTCCTCTCCTTAAAGTGTTTACCGTCTCATGCGATAATGTGGAGGACATGTATTCCTACATGTTCAACCTCAGCAACTATGAAATATGTGACGATCTCACCGCCGTATCTTGGTGGCTCGCTCAAGTACCAATTCCTTACCCATATAAGCCCAAGCCCGACGGTGCTGCGGAATGGTTCAGTTTTGCCACAACAACTTCTTGGACCGAAAAAGAGAGAGAAGCTAGAACCGAAATTTGGGAAACCGTTCTTGAATCTGAAAAGAAAAAGAATACCTCAATCAAGCAGACGGTTTACCCGGAAGAAGCTTTGAAAGGACGAACTCAGCTACCAAGTCAAGTAGTTGGATCAACCAAGAATTACTGCAAACAAGGAGGCGCCGGCATCTCCTGGCCAGGCACTTTCACGCCTGCCAAAGTCTGGGCACCCGTTTACAACAAATGGAAAGAAATCCTCATTGACCATAATCTTTCACCGTCGGTCCGCATGAGCATGTATCGCGGAGTTCATTACGGAATGTTGCGAGCTATGATTCCATTTAATAAGCAGAATCCCGAAGAAACCGAAAACGCCAGACACGCAATTGTTGAATGCCTCAAGGTGGATCTGGATGCGGGAGGTATTCCATATAAACCGCCTCTGGATTTTGCTGCTGAGATTATTAGGAGAGCCGATCCCGGATATCTCGACCTCTTACGGAGGATGAAGAAATTTCTAGACCCAAACGACATAATGAATCCCGGCAAACTAGGCATATGACGAGAAATAAGTGAAATTGTGAGGAACAATGGACTGGAAAATTGCGGACTTGAAAGAGTTAGAGGATAAAATCTGGCGATGCACTGCCTGCGGCACTTGTAAAATAGCATATGACTACGGCCCGCCTCCAACATTTGGTGAAATCTGTCCGGCGGGTACAGAATTCGGATTTGAAGGAATGACGGCTTCCAAGGGCAAAATAGCTTTCGCTAGAGGTATTTTGAGCGGTGAGCTTCCCTGGGATGAGGAATTATTGGAAGCAATCTACAAGTGCACAATTTGTGCTGGTTGCCAGAACCAGTGTCAACTTGATCATAAACCTTTTATTCCCGAAATCATGGAAGCCATGCGGCGCAAAGCAGTCGAAGACGGCGTAGGGCCAATGCCTTTGCACAAAAACCTGCTTCAATCCATGAAGAACTACAATAATCCATACCAGGGACCCAGACGTGTAAGGACCGACTGGACACGTCCATTTAAAAAAGCCGGTAAACCAATCAAAGACATTAACAAGGAACCTGCTCCTGCATTGCTTTTCGTAGGTTGCACCGGAGCATTTAATACTGCTGCGAGGGCGGTCCCTACTGCAACGGCCTCAATATTCCAGAAAATTGGAATGGATTTTGGAATTTTGGGTGAAAACGAAATCTGTTGCGGTTCAACGGCCATGCGTGTTGGAGACTCTGAAGAATTTAAGCGAGTCGCATCAAAGAACCTCGAAACTTTTAAGTGGTTACATGACGAACGGGGAGTAAATACGATCATCAGCTCATGTGCAGGATGCTACAGAGCGATCAAGAAGGATTACTCTCTGGCTTCTCAGTACGATGAGGTGATGCAAGGAATTGAGGTTATCCATACGGCGGATTATCTCAACAGGTTGTTCAAAGAGGGCAAACTTAAGTTCAAAGGGGAACTTCCCTGGAAAGTTACTTACCATGATCCGTGTCACACCGGGAGACATCTTAACAGATTCATCATCGATCAAGAAGGTAAAGAACTCTGGCCGGGAGCCTACTTGGATGTGGATCAGAGTGAGTGCCTATACGAGCAACCCAGGGAGCTACTGAAAGCCATACCGGGCCTTGAATTGGTTGAAATGAAAAGAAATAGAGCGAATTCATTTTGCTGCGGCGGTGGTGGAGGCGTAATGACCGGGTTTGGTGAGTGGGCGGTCAAAAACGCAGGGCTGCGAGTTCAGGAAGGTATGGAAACAGGAGCTGATAAGATTGTGTCAATTTGTCCATTCTGTCACTACAACCTCAACGAAGGGGCAAAGGTGGTTGGAAATCAAATCAAAGTGCACGATTTGACTGAACTGGTCGACAAAGTTTTGGCCCATAACTCCTCTGACTAACGTTCCTGCTTTGAAGACGGGGTCCTTACACACGGCCCCTCTTCAACAAAATTTACGCATAAAGAAAGGAGAAAATGTTCAATTATGCAGGAAAGGAGATTTTATCGATTTGACTGAGCTTTCTATTTGGTGGGTGGGCTTTTACACCCGTGTTTTATCTTTTTGCTGACTTCATTATCAGCAAGGCTTGAGAAGATTATTTGAGAATATGGTAGGGGTTCTATTAGGAATAAAAGAAGAGGAGAGTTTTATAGCCGCCATGTCGGCTTCTTGGGAGATCTATTCCGTTCATGTTTCTATCCGATAAAGAAAGGTGATACATGAGTCAATCAACTGCTCGGACGGCAACTGAGAGTGTTCAGGGGAGTGTCCAATTTTCAGAATTAGCGCAGCAGATGCTCAGATATAGATGGATCTGTTATGGAATGCTACTTCTGACATATATTTTTGTCTATTTTGATCGCGTGGCACCTGCGGTCATAGCACCCGAACTCATGAAAGAGTTCGGATTAACGGCGACCAGCCTTGGTATTTTGTCGTCAATGTATTTTTATCCCTATGCTGCAATGCAGATTCCATCAGGAATCTTGTCCGACCGCATGGGCCCCAGAATTTCCGTCACGATTTTCTTCATCATAGCAGCAATTGGAACCGCTCTTTTTGGAATAGCCCACACATTCGGATGGATAATTTTCGGCCGTTTTCTAATGGGAGTCGGTGTAGCGGTAGTATGGATTCCTTGCATGAGAATTTTGGCCAACTGGTTTAGACCGAAGGAATTCGCAACGCTCACCGGAGTAATGCTTACCGTAGGTAACGCAGGAGCTGTTTTGGCTGCCGCCCCGCTAGCCTTTCTCGTGGGCCTTGTAGGGTGGAGAGCATCTTTTTACTGGCTTGGGGCATTTATGGCCATAGTGGCCATCTTAAACTTTATCATTCTCCGCAACAAGCCGAGTGATAAGAACCTACCCACTGTCTCCGAGATAGACGGTGTCGACTACTATTCGGTCCAGAGTGCAAAACCGGTAACGTTCGGTGAAAATGTGAAGAGACTCTTTCGCATGAAGAATTACTGGCTGATAGCACTGTATGCCTTTGTAATTTACGGAACAGTCATGGGCTTCCAAGGCCTTTGGTGTATTCCATTCCTACAGCAGACATATGGACTGCCCAAACAACAGGCTGCCAACATACTGATGCTGTGGCCCATCGGAATGGCCGTCGGTTGTTTTGCGTTCGGCTATATTTCCGATAGAATTCTTAAGTCACGTAGAAACGCATCATTTTTTGGAATAATTATTTATGCATTGACTTGGATACCATTAGCACTGTGGCCGGGCCTAATCCCCGTCGGAATGTTTTATCCTCTACTGTTCATCATGGGCTTCTTCTCCGGTGCATACGTTCCAAATTACGCCCACATCGCAGAAGGACAGCCGCACAGTTTTATCGCTACAGCCAACGGCATGCTCAACATTTGGTACTTTGTCGGTGGAGCTCTATTCCAGGCCATAATGGGTATGGTGTTGGATTGGTACGGCAAAGTGGGAGACAAATTCCCTGTTGAAGCTTACCAAGCATCTTTTATAGCTTGTATAATAGCACTGGTCATCGGTGCGATAGCAATGTTCTTCACTGAAGACACAAAGGTCCTGCAGAAAAAAGCGGCTTAATGAAGACCAATTCCATATTTTGCCGCAGGTAACAGGGATCGAAGGAACTTTGAGATTAGATTGAGCGGAAAATCTCTCTCATGTCCTTCGGACCTGTTACTGCATACCTTTTTCTGACGATGATCGGAGATTCCAGTAATGACTTTAAAAAATAAATTTATGAATGCGCTCACGGGCAGCAAGTCCGGAGAACCGCTTTACGGGTGTACAACTACTTATGGAATGGTAGAATTGATGGAGAAGTGCGGCTATGCACGACCCCAAGCCGATACCGACGCTTTAGCGATGACCGAACTTTCCATAGCCGGTCACCGGTATGCGGGATTCGAATGGATAAAAGCTATGGGCTGGGATATCACGGCTCTAAGCGAAGTTCTCGGATGCTCGCTCGGCGAACCTGAAATCGATCGCCAATTCTACATTAAAGCACACCCTTTTGCAGAAAGTCTCGATGGCCTGGATTATCCTTCGGATTTTCTGCAGAGGGGACGTTTCCCCATGTATAAAGAGCATCTCAAAATGCTCAAGGAAAAAATCGGGGACGAAATCGCAATATTTGGAGAAACCGAAGGTCCTTTCACTGCAGCAGCAAACTTGGTCGGCGTCGAGCAATTTATGAGATGGACTTTCAAGAAACCTGATGACGTTTTCAAGGTCCTGGAGGTCACAAAGGAAGCCGCTATCGCCGCCATAAATTTTGCCTTTGAAAACGGCGTCGATTATTATGTATTGGCTGAACCGACTTCAGGGCCGGCAGTCATGAGCGGTAAAATTTGGGCAAAATACGTTTTGCCTACTCTCAAGGATGTTGTGGAAAAGGCAAAAGGACCTATTGTTCTCCACATCTGCGGCAACACGGATTCCATCATATCCCTGATGTGCGATTCCGGAGTTGCCGGAATAAGTATTGAAGAAAAAGCAGATTTGAAAAAAGCCGTTGAGATTGCGAACCCCAGAGGCGTTAAAGTATTCGGAAATGTAGCAACAGCAACGACTCTGTTCATGGGGAAACCAGAGGAATGTTATCAAGAGGCAACTGCAGCACTTCAAAATGGCACAAATTTCCTTACACCCGGCTGCGGAATTGCCCCTCGATCACCCCTCGAAAACATACTTCAGTTAAAGAAGGCGAGAGATAATTTTCTTGCTAAGTAAACCCATCCCATATTTCCAGTTCCTCCGAAAGTAGGAGGAATTGGAACACCCCTTGTAAAGCACAATTAGAGTGAATAACCCAGCACAAGTAAAACACCCCGTCTTTTTTGGCTGCCCACTGGACCCGGATGAGAGAGATGAATCAATCCAGGAGAAACTCCGTCTCAGTGGGACAATTCATCCTGATGATCCTTATTTAGAGGTTATGCGACTGGTGCACAAAAATCTGGACCCCAGTTTGTGGGAAGAAAAGGGTTCAATGGAAGTACCCCCATGGCTGAGTCCTGTGCCTCCCCCTGGCGCATTAAAGGATGTAAACTTACAAAATTTCATATATTTTATTGATCAGAACGGTTGCCTAGATTTTGCTCAAGCATTGGGCAAGTTTGTTTCAGACTTTGTCTTTCCCAACATACCATGTTTCATTGGAGTCGATCATTCACTAACCGGAGGAATCCTAAGCTCCCTGGTATCATCGTACAAACCTGACGATATATCGTTTGTGGTTTTGGACAGCCACATGGACGGATTACCATCATCGGTCATGTCAGGGGCTATCAACTATGACATGGAAACAAACCCCCGTTCCGTACACGACCGCCACGATCCCTTTCTGCAGAACCGTCCGGATTCTTATAATGCAAGTTCCTTTATTTATTTTCTCGTGGAAGAAAAAACAATCAAACCTCAAAATCTATATATAATTGGTATTAGCGATTATCCCCCGAAAAACGCTTTTCGGGTCAAAGACAGTAGGATAAAGAGCTACGTCGACTGCTATACATCTCTCAAAAGGCAGGGTGCAAAGCTTCTGACGAAAAAGGATCTTTCCATGGGACCGGCTGTTCTGAAGAATTTGATCAACCGAATCAAAACCCCTTACGTGTATGTCTCAATTGATATGGATATTGGCGCCCGGAATGCTGTTGAAGGAGTCCGATATTTGAATCATCAGGGCTTGAACGAGACTCAGATCTTCAAAATTATTGGATGTATGAGACAGCTTTTGGACAATGGAGTCCAGCTGGTAGGCATGGATTTAGTAGAATTTAATCCCAGAAGAATAGCCGTTGTAGAAGGGCAATACTCTCGGACTTATGAAATAGCATTTGATATCATCAAAAAGCTGTGCTTCCCACAATGAGGCTCTCTTGAAACTGAGTCGGCACGAGCCGCCTTCGAGATACATGTAATAGCTGAAACGGTTATGTGGAACTAACTGATTTGGTTATTGATCCTCAGAAACACATTTTTTAACATCTTCCAAAATATTTGTGGGTTGTACGTCCCAACCTATGAAAACCAACTTCGTTTTCGTTTGGTTCTGAATGGTTGACCAATAGCTCTTCCCTCCAACATGATTCAGCATAAGAATCTTATCCTCAAATTTCACTACACCTTTGATGCGAAAGAGGTTTCGAGGAATTCTGTCGAGAAAAGTTTTGAAACAAGTTTCAGACAAAGGATCCGACTCCTCAAAAAGAAAGGTTGAAAAATTTAGCTCTGTCTTTTTCTCTCCTTGCGGGACGGTAACTTTGAGAGATTGAAACTCCTCGAGATCCAAGTATTTGTCATCACTCAAGATACCGTGATCAATGGCACAAAGATGGGTCGGTACAATCATAGCCTCGGCATTGATTTCACGAAGATCCTCCATGAAGAGGCCGATTTGTTCTTTTTCGACGAGATCGATTTTGTTGAGAAGAATTAAGTCCGCCGCTTTAATCTGGTTGAAAAATGTAGTTCCAAAAATTTCTCTCTCCTGCCATAAATCTGCATCTAGAACGCAGATGACTCTTTTCAGAACCGCTTTTTCCAATACGGTTGATTGGCGTAGCAGATCCACTATCTCTGTAGTGTCGGCTATTCCTGTTGTTTCTACAAAGCATTGGGTTACATTGAAATTGTGCAGAACCTCTCGAAGGCTCTGAATAAATTCTCCCTTCATTGAACAGCATATACACCCACTTTGTAATTCGATCAACTGGGTGCCTCTAGATTTTAGTAGCAGTCCATCCACTGAAATTTTACCAAATTCATTCACCAGAATGGCTGTGGAAGGCAGATGAATTTTTGATGAAAGTATATTTTGGAGGAAGGTCGTTTTGCCTGCTCCCAGAAAACCCCCGATCAGAAAAATCTCAGGTTTGGGCATTTCGCCTCCTATCCCGGACCATGTTCTTCGGACTCAATCGACTTTGTTGATTAAAGCGAGATAGATCACCGCGTACTACAGAAATTTCATAACACATCCGCAGGTCATTGTCTTGAATCTGTTTTACTATTTCGCAGGATTTGGGTATTAAGGCTGGATTGACAATGCATGTAATCAATCGCCTGTAACATACCGAGACCAGAATAGTTTAGCTCGTTTAAGAAGTCTGGAGAGTAACTTTTCGGATCTCAGTCCTTCGATTTTCCTCTTTTTTTAAAATTGTTGACCATAAGAATAGAGATTATTTCAATTAAATATAATGATAGTTGTTGTTTGCAAGTTGTTTTTATACTGGTTAATGAGACCCTCGTTATCATGGCTCATGAAATATTTCAATTTACGAGTAGAACAGCAAAAAAGGACTTTATTTCTCGCCTCCCGTCAGCTATTTTTGTTAGAAGTTAAGCTGGAATGAAGTGGGAGGTGTAAGTCCATGGCTCCGAA
>CAZTJA010000040.1:0-25502 GCA_964613745.1 uncultured Syntrophaceae bacterium | reverse complement strand
ACAAACGCCCCGAAATTTACGGCGGCAAAGGCCCTGAGAGACATAGTAAAATCCTAATGAACTAGAGATCCCATATAGATAATCTCGGTTGATGGATATTGAAAAACGTCGTAGGGTTATCACCGAATCAGGTGAACACTATCCGAAAAAAATGGGGTGCTATACGCACCCTTTTTTATGGTTTATTTTGAAAAAACTGCTACTTATATTCGTCATAGTCCCACTACTCTCATCATGTGCATCGCTGTTGGACGGCAAGTTCGTTACAAAAGACAACAAGCCCGGTCCTTTTCAGCCTCAAATTGATAAATACGAAATGCCTAAGGACCCTACTTCACCATTTTAGTCTATCGTACAGTATTAAGGCGCCTTTCGACGCCCATTCAGCCGGCTCTTTTACGTTTTTATGCTGCAAGCTGGGACCGCAAGTAATTACCTTTTAATTTCTCCAGGGCCGCTCTTTCTATTTGGCGAGCCCGTTCACGGGTAATCCCAAAATGTTTCCCCAATTCTTTCAGCGTTACCGGCTCTTCAGACAATATTCTCTGTTCAATGATATATTTTTCTCTAGGATTCAAAATCTCCAAAGCGCCCGAAGCCCAACTCTTTAACCCCATCTGTTCTTGATAACCCGAAAGAGCCTCTTCCTGATCAGGAGAATTGTCCCTCAATGTATCCGCAAAGGAATCTCTTGATCTGTCTCCAATCAAATCATCCAAAGACAAATCATGTGCTTTCAGCCTAGCCGCCATATCAATGACTTCATCTTCGGTAACATGAATCCTGTCCGCCAGTTTGGCCACGTTGTCCGAATGATTATCTGGATCTCGAGCTTCAGGAAGATCAGCCACTCTATAGAATAGCTTTCGCTGCGCTTGAGTCGTTCCAATTTTAACCAGTGACCACGATCGAATTATGAAATTCTGAATATAGGCTTTAATCCACCAGATGGCGTATGAAATTAACCGATAACCTTTATCGGGATCGAATCTTTGAACCGCCTTCATAAGTCCGATGTTTCCCTCTTGGATAAGATCCATTAATTTGACCCCATAGTTCTTATATCCAAGTGCAACCTTTATGACGAACCGAAGGTTTGAAGTAATCAAGATTTGTCCGGCTTCCTCGTCTTGTTGATCCCTATATTTGATTGCCAAATCCGTTTCTTTTTCTCTGGAAAGCACCGGATAATGTTCTATTTGGGAAAGATAAATACGTAGTCCATCTGTTTCGATAGGATAGCTCATAAATGCCTCCGGACTGTTTTTACCGAGAATTACGTCCACCCATTTTGATGCCCACACGGTCAAAAGGTTTCATTTTGCGCCTGAATCTGAAGAAAAAAAGGCTTGGAAATCTTGACAATTGGGAGAAAGTGCCATTATCAGCAAAGACTTTTCACAACATTAATGAACAGCGGGAGAGCGGTAAATTTGAGCCGGAATGAGATGGAGAAATCAAGCGCGATGAACAATCGCGCTTGATTGTGCTTTTTGAAGGGGAAAGTTGGCTACAGAGACTTAACTTCTATGTCAGGGGCTTTTTCCGGTCCGTCATCATCATCTTTTTCTTTACCGGAATCGTCCGAATCTGACTCGTATTCTTTCATGCCTCTGCATAGAGAATCGAGTCTCTCATTTACCAGATAGTTGACTGTTCCTTCAGGATATTCGCCTTCATCATTCTTCTCGCCTGCGGAAACTCCCGTCAGGATTTCGATACCCTGATCTATATGTTCCACCGCCCAAATGTGGAACTGGTTTTCGTTAACCCTGGCAATTACTTCGTGATCCAGCACCAGATCTCCAATGTTGGCCTTGGGGATCATTACTCCTTGATTTCCGGTCAGGCCGTGAGCTTTACAGACCTTGAAAAAGCCTTCAATCTTCTGATTTACTCCTCCTATGGCCTGGACTTCACCATGCTGATTTACGCTCCCAGTGACGGCTATTGACTGATTGATGGGAATGTTGGCCAAAGAACTCATGAGCGCATAAAGCTCCGTCGATGAAGCCGAGTCCCCATCAATACCGGAATAGGATTGCTCGAAGGTGATGCTGGCGGTAAGATTTAAAGGTTTGTCTTGTGCGAATCTGTCCCTCAAGAAACCTGATAGAATCAGCACTCCTTTATTATAGGTATGTCCTGAAAGTTCGGCCTCGCGTTCTATACTAATGATCCCGGATTTGCCCATACTTGTTTTCACGGTAATACGGGAAGGTTTACCGAAGGAAAATTCCGGAAGAGAATAGACACTCAAACCATTTATCTGTCCAACCCTCGAACCGCTGGTGTCTATCATTACGATATTGTCTTCAATATATTCCTGGATTTTGTCCTCAAACATGCTGACTCGCTCAACACGGTCCGCGTGAGCGGTGATTACGTGAATGCCGGAAATTTCTGAAGCATTGTCTTGTCGGGCTATCAAATCGGCTTCACGAACGAGATCTGAGACACGTTCAAATTGAGCGGTAAGCTTTTTCTTTCTTCCCGCCCATCTAATCGCTAGTTTCGTAATCTCTTCGAGAGCTGATTGGTTGCACGGCAGAAGGTTTTCCTCAGAACAAAGTTTGCTTAAATAGCCTGCCAGTTTGTTCACATTTTCAGGGTTGTTCGGCATGCTTGAATCGAAGTCGGCTTTAATCTTGAAGATTTTCCGGTAATCTTCGTCATACCAATGGAGAAGATCATAAATTTCCGGATCTCCGATCATGATCACTTTGATTTCAATTGGAATCTTTTCGGGTTTCAGCGAGGAAGTGAATAGAAAGCTAAACGGGTCCGTTTGGATTTCAACTGAATTGTTCCTGAGGCTCCGTTTTAAAACCGGCCAAACACCGGTTTCCATGAGCGCATCTCTGGCGTTCAGCACAAGATATCCGCCATTAGCCTTAAGGAAACTGCCTGCCTTAATTTGAAGATAATCGGACACCCAAAAACCCTGACGGTCCATTACTCTTTCAATTGTCCCAAACAGATTTCTGAAAGTAGGAGTGTTCTCGATGACCACAGGCCTTTTTTTCGTCTCTGAATTATCGACGATTACATTCACCTCGTAATCGCGCAGCAGAGTGGGGTCCGGAGGCATCAGCATGGGTGCGGGTGCTCCCTCAGCTCCGCCGGGACCGGGAACTATCCTGGGGCGGAATCGTTCCAGGTGAGTCATAACGTCATTTTCTACTTCATCTATATAGGCCTTTATGGACTCGGAATCATGTCGCTCAATGACAGGCTGCAACAGATCCTTAAGCATGGGAGTAATCCAGTCCTTAGCCAGTTTTTCGAGATCTTCCTGAATTGTCTTCTCAATATCCCGAGCAGCCTTGAATATTTTTTCCATTTCCTGGGAGAGTTCTTTATATTTCGTTTTGATTTTCTGGAGTTCGTCCGCGGAAAATTTACCTTCTTCGACTAGTGACTCCAGCTGCTCGATCTTCATCGGATTTCCGACGATAACGGGAGCTAAATCGGGCCTCGTGAAAGGACCAACCTGAAGCTGAACCATCATAAAATTTTCGGATGACACCTTATTTTCAAAATTCTTGAACAACGCCTTTTGAGCGCCCATGTGTCTATTTACAATTTCATTTCGAGCGGTCTGAAACTCTTCACTTTCAAAAATGGCAGGGACTTTCTTCTTTAGAGTCGATATCAGATCGGCCATTTGTTGCTTGAAAACGGACCCCTCGCCTGCCTTGAGCGTTACAAGACGCGGTTGATCCGGGTTTTTGAAATTGTTTACGTAACAGAGGTCGTCGGGAATAGGGCCGTCAACGTTAATTTCTTCAAGCAATTTCGTGACCGTTGCCGTCCGACCCGTACCATTGATTCCGGCCACATAGACATTATAGCCATGACTCTTCATGGCTAATCCTCGACGAATAGCCTTTACTGCTCTATCCTGACCGATGATCGCTTCTTGAGGTTCAATATTGGCGGTGGTGTCGATAACCTGTTCCGGGGATAAGCTCCACGTAAGATCAGCGACTGATAGCCTGAGTTTCTCCTTGAGATCCGTCATAATTTACTTCCTGTATTAGAATTTGGATCAGCAAAAAACCTGATCAAAAAAAGAACGAATTGCATTACAGTTTTATTAATTCTTTAATGTCCTGTTTACTCCAAGGAAAAACTGGATCTTTAGCTTCCCACAGGAGATCCAGAATCTCTCGTTCCTCAAACAAACCCTTCTGTTTGAGGAGCTTGAGTATTTCGACAACTACCTTTCCGGTATGGAAACCCAAATACTCGTCCTGCATTTTACCTCCTCAATTCAGATGGCCCTGTGCGCACTTGATAAAGGAAATCACGCAGCAGGTCCAGGGCATCCGCTTGTACATCAATGAATCCAACACCTACAATGAAAGAATGACTTGTCAATGTGTTCCTTCTCTCGTACCAATCAACCTGGCCCAAAAGTTCTATCGAGCCAAATCTCTTACCTAAATCCAGCACCATCTCCAACGCATTTCGACCATAAGCGGATTCCGTGAAGGATAGATGAAATCCATCGACTTCCATTCGAGGTGAATCGAACGTTAGACCCATAAGATTGAGTGTTTTTGTGAAACTCTTTTGCTCCGCAGATCGTCTTGAAGGGTCAGTCCCATGAATGACCACATACTTGAAAGGGATTTGAACTTCTGCCGTGAGTACGGCAGTTCCCCTAGGAGGCAGTTTTTCGCTCATAAGACCGTCCTGTTCAGATGATAAGCGTGTCTCTCAAGAACCTCGGATTTCAAACGAGTATCGCAAAATCTGCACACTTTTCTTGATTTCACTAATCCCTCTTGAGTCGTCGTTTCACTCGGGTCTAAATCTAAATGCACCTACTTTGTTCCGAACAGTAATTCGTCGATCTGTTCCACGATAATGTGACCAATTAGTATGTGTAATTCCTGAATCCGAGGTGTTATGCCGCCTTCGATCGGGAGGTAATGCTTGCAATATTGTTCCATTTGGCTGTGGGAGGGGCCGCCCAAACCAATGGTTATCATTCCCTTTGCAGCGGCCGCTTCCAACCCGCGGTTTACATTTACGGAGTTACCCGAAGTACTGATGCCAACTATGGCATCCCCCGGAGATCCTAACGCTCTAACTTGTTTCTCAAAAATAAATTCATATCCAAAATCGTTTGCTATTGCGGTTAAGACCGAAGAATCGACCGTTAATGCCATAGCAGGTAAAGGAGGGCGGTCCCTGAGAAAACGATTTACGAACTCTCCCGCGAGATGTTGAGCGTCTGCCGCAGACCCTCCATTGCCCATAAATAAAATCTTGTTATTGTTGCCGATTACCGAGGCGAGTTCGTCTATGATGGAAATCAATTTATCAAGCTCTGAAGCAATAAAAAGTTCTCTTATCCGGTTTGATTCATCAAATATTTCTACTATTCTCCGACGCACTTGTACCTCAAAAGGAATGCCAACAAACTTCAAGAACTATTATCTTATACTTCTGTAAACTTGAATGGCAATTAGAAATATGCGTTTACAATTATTTACCATGTATTCTTTGACTCGTCTGAGTTAAGACTTACTCATCAAGCTGTAATTTTCCTCCGCCGTCCTTTGAATGTACGGAAAAAAACTCTGGCCTGTTTATAACCTCCCTGTTACTATAAAAAATTGGCTAAACCACTAGTGATTTGTACATTGATCCACTACCCGGATTTCTGCCCGAAACCGGGGCGTCGAATGCTTGCCTGAATAGCATCCGTTTCAAGACGTGCTTCCAGGCAGTCACTCGTGACCCATGGACCGTTTGCCGTTTAGGTGCAAGAAAAAGTTCACAAGAATAACATGAACGGATAAAATCCTTAAATGACCCTTCAGAAGCACGACATCATTGATTTCTACGATAGTAGGAAAATTGGTTGCGGATTGGTCTTAGATCTTGATGAAAAAAAGATAAGGGTTCTCACCGAACAGGGGCGTGAGGCAAAAATATCCCAGAACCGCACTTTGACGATTACTCGTTACCCCGAAATTGGAAGTATAACTTCTAGAGATGATCAGATAGATCATTTGAAGGCGATATATCTTCGTCGTGAAGACCTCAAGAACCGCATAGATCTTCAGGAACTGTGGGAAATTGTCGGACTCGAAACTGATGAAATCAGTATTTCGGATTTGAGTGAGCTTTTTTTCGGAAATAATAACGATTCGGATGCTACCGCTTCTCTTATCCGAGCAATATTCGAAGACCGCCTCTATTTCCGATTCCATCCCGACAAAATTGAAGTGTCTTCACCGGAAGCAGTCCAGCAGGGATTGCTGCAAAGAGAAAGAGAACGCGAGCGAGAAAGATTCGTTGCACGTTCATCGGACTTTCTATCGAGAATTAAAGAGGGCGGAGACCTAAGCCTGGATCTTTGTCCGGAAGGACTCCTTAATTTGCTTGAAGAAGCCGCCTTTCAGGGCAAAGAATGGATGGCCAACAAGCAAATCAAGGACATTCTGTCAAACTCCGGACTGCTGCCGACATGGGATCCATTCAAGATCCTCGTAAAATTGGGGCTCTGGTCTCCCGATGAGAATATCACTCTTAGAGCCGAAGATGTTCCGATTTCGTTCTCTCCGATAATCCTTTCTGAAGCTGAAAAGTCCGCTTCAAAGCCTTTACCGGGCGATGTAGAGGATCTAACTCACCTCAAACTCGTGGCAATTGATTCCCCTTTTACGCGGGATGTTGATGATGCTCTTTCCATTGAGCGAAACGGTTCGGACATTGTTCTTGGGATACACATTACTGATGTTGCTCATTTCGTAGAATTTGATTCCGTTCTCGATCATGCGATACGAAAGCGAGCCACTTCTATCTATTTTCCCGAGTTGCTCATACCAATGATCCCGCCGGTCTTATCGGAAAGAGCCGCCAGTCTATCCGTTGATCAGATTAATCCCGTAATCAGCCTACTCGTGAGCTTCGGACCGGACAAGAAGATCAGAGATTATAGAGTAACGGAAGCTCTGATTAAGTTAACCGAAAGAATTTCTTACGAAACTGCTGATGAGAGAATTCAATCTGGAACTAAAGAATCGTTAATGTTCTCGATTGCGTCTGAGTTGAGATCGGCACGTTTAAGATCCGGAGCTCTAATCTTTAAGGATCCGGAGTTGTCGGTTCACGTTCAGCAGGACGGGGAAATCGAAGTCAACGTACGAGATCGTGAATCCCCTTCCCAAATTCTCGTATCTGAGCTGATGATCTTCGCCAATAGTTTGTTTGCGAAATATCTCAAGGAAAACCATATTGCGGGGCTATTCCGGAGCCAACCTCCGCCACTGGAGAAAGTCGAGCTACCGGAAGAATATGACCCGATTGTCTCTTATCGATCAAAAAAGGTGCTCTCAAGAGGTGACCTGAGTACCACGCCTGCTCCACATTCGACTTTGGGACTTGAGGCATACACAACGGGGACCTCACCTTTGAGGCGCTACCCTGATTTATTATTTCAAAGACAAATTAAATCATTCTTACGTACTGGTGCTCCGGCACTCAGTCGAGCCGAGCTGGAGTCAATACTTGACGAAATTTCCGCAAAGTTGGATCGAGCAGCATTCATGGAAAGAGAGCGTCAAAAATATTTTCTCCTGAAATTTTTTGAAAAGAAGCGACATGAAACGTTCGATACCATCGTTCTTCAAAGATTTCCTCGATTCTATTTAGTGCAAATACTGGAATTTGGCTTCAACGCGGCTTTGCATGTGCCTTCCAATCTCTCCTTGTCCGCTTATGATCGAGTAACCGCCAAAATCGAAAAGATTAATCCGAGAGAAGAAAAAATCACGCTCTCCTTCGTTAAGATGACGTGAGGAAATGACGTCCGGAAGAATTGCAATCAAAATTATTCCCAGCCCGGCTGCCGTGGACAGCACTTCCAGCAGCATAGAACGTTTGGCACGAATAACCAAACTTACTCCGGAAAGAATTCGAGAAAAGCTGTCCGTTGGGAAAAGCATTGTAATCGTGACGGAACATCATCCTCGGCTTGAAGAACTCGTCAATCTGATCAGGTCAATGGGCTTTTCGGTAATCACGAATCCGGTTGAAGCTATGGAAACTCCTTCCGCAAGAACCGCTCCGCGTCGGAAAATGAAGATTCTCGAGACCGAATGGAAGATTGGCGATGTCGTCGAAAATTTATACGAGGTAAAAGACGTAAAACAGGGCGGTATGGGTGCAGTCTATATCGTGCGTCATCGAAGATGGAACACGATGATGGCTGTTAAGTCTCTTCTAAAGAAATTGAGAGCTAATGAAGAAGACCGTGCTTTGTTCGTTAAGGAAGCCGAGACATGGATCGAAATAGGTTTTCATCCGAATGTAGCGGCTTGTTATTACGTCAGGAGCATCCAGGATAGTCCAAGAATTTTCATCGAATATGTGGACGGCGGTGGGCTGAATGAATGGCTCTCTCGTAGAAAAAAGATCAGTTGGGAATTGTTATTGGATCTTATGGTCCAAGTGGCCGATGGACTTCAGCATGCCCATAGAAAAGGCTTAGTGCATCGTGACGTGAAGCCGGCAAATTGCATGATGACCAAGGAAGGTATCCTCAAGGTCACGGATTTCGGCCTTACAAAACGAAAATCCGCAGATTCAACCATAGAAATACCTGCTGATCCGAGCAAAATGACCGGCAAAGACAGCGTCACTGCAGCGGGCATGGGAACACCCGGATATATGGCTCCGGAAATGTGGATCCCACATGCGGAGGTAGGGCCGCAGGCTGACATATACGCTTTTGGAATAATGTTCTTTGAGATCTGCTGTGGAAGAAAGCCGTTCGTGATTCAACCCGGCGAAAAGAGAGATAAATTAGCTCTTGCACATGTCAAACAAGCTCCCCCGAGCCTCTCGATTTTCCGAAAAGACATACCCCATGAAATTGAGGAACTCATCCTACGGTGTTTAAGAAAACACCCTCAGGATCGGTATCAGTCATTCTCACGGATTCGCAAAGAAATTGAACAGATCTATCAACATCTATTTAAACGAAAATATACCCGAGAAGAGCCGGATGAAGTGAAGTTAATAGCCGACGCTCTTAACAACAGAGCTGTCTCTTTGATGGACTTAAATCATGAGCAAGAGGCTGAATCCGTTCTGCTGGAAGCATTGAAACTCGACCCACATCATCCCGAAGCAGTATACAATGCGGGATTGATTCGAATGATGAGAAGCGGCAGCCCCGATCAGGACTTGCTGATCAGATTGGAGGAGGTCGCAAAAGCAAAAGAATACGTCGGCCGTGGATCTTACCTACTGAGCACATGTCTTTTGGCCTTTGGTGATTCCAAGGGTGCAGCGAATGCAGCGGCAATTGCCTTGAATACGGCGGATGCCGCCGAATCATGGTTAAAGGTATATGGAACCGCTCTAATTGGCCAAGGTAAAAAGGCCGAAGCTATTGAGCCCTTGCGGCTGTACCTTGATCATTTTCCCGTGGATGACGAAGCTAGAGGCCGCTTGGTATGCGCCTTGATGCATAACGGACAAAATAAAGAGGCTGAATCGGTTGTCTCAGGGTTGCCTACCGATTCCGAGTTGCGTAATCGCACTTTGAACGAAATAGCGCACGATTTCGATTTTAGCGATTCTTCGGAAAAACGAGTGCTAAATGGACACAGCGGTTGGATCACCTCTTTGGAGGCATCGCCTTACAATGATGAACTGGTTTCCGCCGGAAGGGATCGAAATCTCATAGTCTGGGATTCAGTTTCAGGCGACAAACTCAAGGTAGTGAACGTAATTGGGGAAGCACCCGGGCGGGTACAACTTTCACCCGAAGGTAATCTTGCACTCCTCGTTGGCACCGGAGCTTCTTCTCCCCTCAAGATTTTGGATTTGAATTCGGGAAAGTATCTGCAAACACCTGCCGGTCAGGAAACAAGTCTATCAGCATTTAAATTCACCCCGGACGGAAAGAATATAGTCACTGTGCATCAGAATGGGTCCATTAGATTGTGGGACAGGTCCTTCAAATCTCCCCAAATCACGAAAATACAAGCTCATAAACAAGCCGAAATTTTCTTTCGGGACGGGAAGATCGGAGTGGTTTTTTCCGGACTCGATAAGCTCCTAAAGGTAGTTTTTCCGATTACCGCTCCACCGACAATGTTCGAAAAATTTCATCAGGAATTAATCACAATTTTAAGGTCTGACCACGTTGGTTCTCGTTTCCTAACCTGCGGTCGAGACAAAACCAGTGCAGTCTGGGAGATGACGTCGCCACTTCCAACGGCAATATTGAACAACCTAAATGAAATTCCTTTAGAAGCAGTTTTGAATCCAAGACTACCATTGGTCGCTCTATGGGATCCAAAAACTGGAATAAAGCTCTGGGATTACAAAGCAGGATCCATCATCAGACAGTTTGATCCGGAAACTGAAGTTCAGTCCATGACCTTCTCTCGTGATGGTGATTACCTATGGATCGGCGGAAAAGATATGGCACTGCAATCCCGGCCCGTTTACGGGAAACCGGTTTCACCGACAATGATGCTCGCGAAAATTCGTCCTATTACGAAACAGATGAAATCGGATCGACAGTATAATTCCATGTTGGAAGAAGCGAAAAGGGAGCTTAAGTCGGGCAATTACAATATAGCGTACGCGATGCTACGGGAGTCACAAAAGCTTACGGGCTATGAACGCTCAGATTCAACATTGGATGTTATATATTTACTCAAAGAGCACGGAGAACGGGTTGGTCTGCGTGAAGGATGGAAAAAGTCGGCCATTGTTGGTCAGTCCGGAATACTTGATGTTCAGTTTTCACCGTCCGCAATTTACTTTCTGTCTGCGCATGCGGATCACATGGTTCGGCTATGGAGTACGAAGGCCGGTAAGTGCATCAGGACTCTCGAAGGGCATTCCAATGTTGTCTCCAGCGTAAAGATTTCCGCGAATGGGCGGGAAGCCATATCAGGGAGTGACGACAAGTCAGTCCGTATTTGGGATCTCAATACCGGCAGAAACACGAACACACTCAAGGGTCATTCCATGAGTGTCGGCACTGTCTTATACTCTCCGTGTGGAAAACTGATTGTTTCCGGTTCATGGGATACAACAATAAGAATATGGAACAACTCTGATGGAAGTTTAATACGCACCATCAAGGGTCATGATGACAAGATAACGTCAATTGATTTCGCCGATGAGAAACATTACATAATTTCTGCAGGCAACGACGCGTCGGTCAAGATGTGGGACATCTCCAACGGTCGACTTCTACGCGATCTGCGAGGACATAAAGACAAAGTTCTGTGTGTAAGGACCGCTCCAGGACGAGAAATATTCGCCAGTGCTTCAGCTGACGGCGTTATCAAAATTTGGAATACACGAACGGGTGCTTGCCTGAAGACATTGGAATGTTCACCGTCCGGAATCAAAACAATGGTGTTCAGTCCGGATGGAAAATTTATCTGTGCCGGCGGGGTAGATGCTATTGTCCGAATATGGAATTTGGAATCCGAGTCTTGCGAACGAGAATTCAAGGGACACAGTAGAGATGTTTCTGCAGTGGATTTCTCACCGAACAGTCGGTTTGTTTTGAGCGCTTCTGTCGACGGCAGTATATTGCTATGGGAGTTGGACTGGGAATTGCGATTATTCGACTGACGTCACACAATACGCAAGAGCTGACAAGGAGTAATGAATGGGGTATTTTCCCCAAATGAATTTGTGGGAATCACATTGCTTTGAACAAGAAGTCTTTAGTATGCTGCAGTCGAGGTCAAAATCCAGGCTGTCTCCGGAAGGGCTCATCACGGCGGCGGTTTTGGTTCCGCTCTTTTTTCATCACGGCAAGTATCACGTTTTGTTGACGAAGAGATCTGATTTTGTTGAACATCATCGTGGTGAAATAAGTTTCCCGGGAGGCAAGTTCGATCCCACTGATGCCGATTTTTGTGCATGCGCTTTAAGGGAAACCTCTGAAGAAATCGGGGTTCACCCTTCTGATGTGAAACTACTGGGTGAATTGGATGATTTTTACACTGTGGCAACTAAATTTCTCGTTGTGCCCTATGTTGGATTGATACCGTATCCTTACGATTTTAAAACCTCTGCTCGTGAAATCGCCGGTCTTATAACGGTTCCTCTGGAAGTATTTTTCGATGAGTCGTTAAGGTCCGAAGACACTTGGATTTTTCAAGGCATGCCTGTTGAAGTAATTTCGTATCGATATAAGGAGCATAACATATGGGGAGCAACAGCGCGAATATTGAAACATTTCACGGAATTGATTCAGGGATGGGAACCCCGACCGGGCGGTTCCTGTATTGATGCACTCCATCCCGGTTGATACAATCTTCACATGACAAGCAACAATTATTCGGCTGATTTTCAGGAATGTATCCGTTTCCACGGTCACTTATGTGCCGGACTCGCAATCGGATATGCAGCAGCCAAACTCGCAATTCGCAAGCTCAATGCTTCGCGAGCGGCAGACGAGGAGTTGGTGGCGATAGTGGAGAACGATTCTTGTGCCGTCGATGCAATTCAGGTCGTGACGGGATGCACCTTCGGTAAGGGGAATTTTATATTTAAGGATTGGGGCAAGCAAGTTTATACGTTCTACAATCGCAAATCCGGCGAGTGTCTCAGGTTGTCATTTCGAGGCCCTGTACCCTACAGAGAGGAACGCCACAAGTTAAAAACATTGATCGATACAGGATCTGGAACAAAGGATGATCGTGAGCGTTTGGAATTCCTGAAAGCTGAGACGATACGTGAGATTTTGGCCGTGGATCCTGAAATGCTGTTCCAAATAGATTTTCTAGAACTTGACGAGCCTCCTACAGCCCAAATTGTGCATACCGCCGAATGTAAAAGGTGCGGCGAAGCCACTATCATCGAAAAAATGTCTGAAATTAGTGGTCGCAAAATATGCAAAGAGTGTGCATTGAAAAAAGAAAGTGTTCGGTGATTATTCATGCGTGTAGCAGACAATCTCTATCTTTATTTCTGGAACGACCCAAGAGAAAATAACTGCAACAGTGTATTCATAGACGGAAAAACCCCTTTGTTGATCGATCCCGGACATGCTCACCGACTCGAAGAACTTTTCTCCAAAATGAGAGAGGACGGCGCAAATCCGGAAAGTGTAGAAGTAATCATTTGTACACATTCACATCCGGATCACCTGGAAGGAGTTTCTAAATTCAAAAACAGTGTGAAAATTGGGTTGTCACTGGTTGAAGAAAAATATTTGGAAGAGACCTGCCGACCCGCGTATGCCGCCCAAGGAAACCAGTTTCCTGATTATCGGGTGGATTTCTACTTGCGGGACGGCGATTTACAAGTGGGCAAGCACGAATTTGAAGTGCTCAGCACGCCTGGACATACACCGGGAGGGCTTTGTCTGTACTGGCCGCGTTACAAAGTTCTTTTTTCGGGTGATACCGTATTTTCCCAGAGCGTAGGACGTACGGATCTTCCCGGCGGGGACGCGAAGGCTCTTATAACCAGTATCGCTAAAATAGCGAAACTCCCTTTGGAACTGATTGTGCCGGGACACGGGCCTGCAGTGCAGGGTAGGGCCGCTGTCCAGAAGAACTTCAGTTATATAATGAAGGCATTCGCGTCCCAATTGGGAATTCGCTGATGTTCAAAAATTCGGCAGCCTGCCTCTTTTTTGCACGGCGACAAATAAGAAGAAAATACAGTCGGTTAGGCAATCTCAACCTCCTCTGTATAAAAATTTGAACAAATTGGGCCTGTATTCTGATGGATTCCATTTGGCAGAGTATCGCCCCAACTCCTCAGTCAGAGCGCTTTATTGGAGAACCGAGCGAGATGGCATAGTCATTGCTTAAGAAGAGGACAAGAAAATAAGAATCTATTCCTCCTACGCCAACTGCAAAGACAGTTGGTTTTTTTTTGATACAAAGAAGGATAGAAAATGGCTCACGGCATCCAGTCGAATGCCGCTAAATCAATCACAATCGTTCTCTTCATTTCGGCATTGATCTGTTCTGTGAGCCTTGCCGAAAATGCGCCAGATCGCAATGTCCTCATCTTGCCCTTCAACTTACCGGATAATCCGAACCGTGAGCTGCAATCATTCAAGGATCATTTGGATAAAGTTATTCGCGCCGCTCTTGAAGGGGCGGGGCCTAATTACCAGGTAGTTGCTCCATCTGCAACGGAGCAGGTGCTCTCTCAGTCGCCAAAGGTAAGAACCGATTCCGATGCGATCGAGAAAGCAGTAAACGCAGGCTCCGATATTGTGATTTTCGGTTTCATCTCCCAAGAGGAAGGTCGCTTTAGAATGAAGGCCACCATGTGGGACTTGAAATCCGGAAAGGCCACCGTTGCATCCGACCACCAGGTCAACAACATTCATGAATTGTCAGGGCTGCTCCAACTCTTTGTATCGGCGGTTTCCAGAAGATTGCACGGAACACCACGCCTCCCGTTCTATCGCGCCGAGATATCCTCCCCCGGTGAGCTTATGTCTATCAATCGACTTCAAACGGCTCTCGATCCGGGGCGAAACCTTGCTCCTTGGAGAAGCCCTGAGATCAATTCGAACCTGATAGGCCTCGACATCGGAGATCTTGATGGCGACGGCAAGAATGAGACGGTTCTAGTTGACGACAATACGGTTACCATCAGCAGATTTGAAAACGGCAGTTTGGTTCAACTGGCTCAAATATCGGATTCCCCCGCCGTTTATCTTGGAGCCGAGGTAAAAGACCTGGATAATGACGGAGTTGCCGAACTGATTGTCTGGTATCAGACCCCGAAAGGTGTCGACTCTGGAATCCTCACGTACAAAGGGAGAAGTCTCAAGAAAATCAGCACCTTTCAGAATCGTATTCTTAAGGTAGTCCGTTCCCCGGAGGACAGAAATCACCAAAAGATCCTGGGACAAATTACGAATACCCCTGAAATGTTCTCAGGCCGAATGGAGACATACGATTTTCGGGACGGCAAACTCGAAGAGACCGGAACCATTGCACTACCGCCCGATACGCTTTTGCTGAGCTACGATAGCGGAAAACTGGGGCAGTCCGAACCAGTCCGAGCAATTCTGAACCAGAATCGGAGGTTGATGATCTTTGATCAGGAGAATCGCTTGCTGTCGGTTTCCGAAGGTAGCTACGGCCTGGAAAAGAAGATTCGGATTCAGTGGCCCAATGAGGTTAAAGAGGTAATTCTTCCCGGCCGCCTGTTGATCAATGAATCCAATATTCCCGGTCTAGGCGAATTGCTGCTCATAAAACACGCAGAAGGCGGTGCTGTGATTCAAGCATTGCGATGGGCTGATCACAAAATTACTGAAACGTGGAAGACCATCAAAATGCAAGGTGTTGTGAACGATTTTGAAATTAGTGATTTTAAGAATCAGGGTATCAGGTCGTTGGTAATGCTGACAAATAGGCTTGGACAATTTCTGGTCTTTTCGGGAAATCGCAGCATTATTTACGCTTTCGATTTGCACCATTTGTAATACCCAGGAATTTACACTTTCCGAATCCCCTTGCAAACCTGCAATTTTCATCATGCTCATGTTTTTGCATATTCGGGCTGTTTAACGAGCCTTCATACTCCTGGATTTCCACGATGAACGATTGAGACTCGCCATGGGAGCGGTAATGTCTTCAGCACTTTTCGGACAAGCCGCCGCACTCATGAAAGCCCCGCAAATCCCAGGGCCTTGCCTGACTTGATGCCCCTGAGTCGTAAAAAGAGGCGATGCGATTACCCAACAGGTAAGAATTCAGGCGCAAAAAGGCAAAAAAAAACCGTGCCGGAGCACGGTATACGGGATTGAATGTCGGTCCAATGGACCGACGCATAATCGAAAATCTTATTTGATGATGTAAGGAACCAAGAGAAGCGCGACCATGTTGACGACCTTGATGACCGGGTTCAATGCAGGACCGGCGGTATCTTTGTAGGGGTCGCCTACGGTGTCGCCCGTTACGGCCGCTTTGTGGGCATCACTGCCTTTGCCGCCGAGGTTACCTTCTTCGATGTACTTCTTGGCGTTGTCCCAAGTTGCTCCACCTGTTGTCATTGCGATAGCCAGGAAGAGACCGACAACGATACTTCCGATGAGTGCTCCACCAAGAGCTTCCTTGCCCAATCCCGGGAAGAAAGCAACTGCGATGGGGATCACGACCGGCAGTATAGAGGGAATGATCATTTCACGCTGAGCGGCTGCGGTAACCAAGTCAACGCATTTGCCGTATTCAGCCTTGACACCGGGAAGACCTTCTTTGAGTCCCGGAATCTCGCGGAACTGTCTGCGGACTTCATCAACGATGGAGCCGGCTGCCTTACCAACCGCCAACATACAAAGAGCGGCAAAGAAGTAAGGAATGATTCCACCAATGAGGAGTCCGATCAGGATCTTAGGATCGGAAAGGTCGAAGGACAACGGGGCGCCGCTCAACTCTTCGATGGCTCTGGTGTACTCGGCGAAAAGGACCAGTGCTGCAAGAGCGGCTGAACCGATGGCATAACCTTTGGTAACGGCCTTTGTGGTGTTACCGACTGCATCCAGAGGATCTGTACGATCGCGAACTTCTTCGGGCAGTTCCGCCATTTCAGCGATACCACCGGCGTTGTCGGTGATGGGACCATAAGAGTCGATGGCGACGACGATACCCGTCATTGACAACATTGAAACGACGACGATGGCTATTCCATAAAGACCGGTTCCGGAATTTACGTATCCACCACCCAATGCATATGCCATAGCGATTGCAATAGCGAGCACGATAACAGGAAGAACCGTCGAGATCATGCTGATTGCGAGACCGGCGATGATGTTGGTTCCATGACCTGTGGTGCTGGCGTTGGCGACGTATTTAACCGGACCGTACATGCCGGTGAAATACTCTGTGATGACAACGATCAAGCCGGTTAAAACTAGACCGATTACCGCCATGTAGAAAATCTTCATGGTGGAGATAATGTAGGCTTCACCTTTGAGCGGAGCACCTAAGGGGAGCCATTCCGCAACAAAGTAGAAGGCGATCGCGGCTAATACGCCGGAAACCGCCATACCCTTATAAAGGGCGCCCATGATGTAGAGATCTTTTTCGGGAACGGTCTTGCTCAGACGAACTGCAAAGGTTCCAACAATGGAAGCCACTATAGCCACGCCTCCGATGAGGAGCGGCATAAAGAAAGCTGCGGAACCCAAGCCGTAAATGGTGCTGCCGAGAAGCATTGCGGCAACGATTGTAACTGTGTAGGTTTCATAAAGGTCGGCAGCCATACCCGCGCAGTCACCAACGTTGTCACCGACGTTATCGGCGATGACGCCTGCGTTTCTGGGGTCGTCTTCGGGAAGATCGGCTTCTACTTTACCAACTAAGTCGGCGCCGACGTCCGCTGCCTTTGTGTAAATACCACCACCCACACGAGCGAACACGCTCATGAGTGAGCTACCAAAACCCAAACCCACGAGTGCGCTGAAAATTGCGTGAGGATCAGGATTTGATCTGTAGGCTACGAGGTAAAAACCGGCGACTCCCAAGAGAGCCAAACCAGTAACAACGATACCCGTAACGGAACCGCCTCTGAAAGCAACGTCCATCGCGTCCGGCAAACTCTTGCTTGCAGCGGCTGCGACGCGAACGTTAGCATTAACGGAAACTTTCATGCCTAGGAAGCCGGCGAGACCCGAACCGACCAAGCCGATTACAAATCCAAATGCAGGCATTGCTCCTAGACCGGCCCAAAGAACCACGAAAAGAATGGCCGCGATTACCACGACGACTTTGTACTGGCGAGTCAGATAAGCCATCGCGCCTTCGGCGACATATCCGGAAATCTCCTGCATGCGCTGATTACCGGCGTCCTGCTTAAAAACCCAACCTGCCGTTATAAGACTGTAGGCCACCCCTAATGCCCCACAAATCAGGGCAACAAACACAACCCATTCCATCCACCTACCTCCTTAGGTAAAGTAACT
The DNA here is from genome assembly GCA_964613745.1 of uncultured Syntrophaceae bacterium. Taxonomy (GTDB): domain Bacteria; phylum Desulfobacterota; class Desulfomonilia; order Desulfomonilales; family Desulfomonilaceae; genus CAZTJA01. The sequence goes on along the minus strand of CAZTJA010000040.1, from coordinate 7,555 downwards.
GAAATAAACGTAGGGAAAACAAGATTGTATCGGTGCAGATTAGCTATGTTCAGCTATTGTGTCAAGGATAATCGCAACTATAAAGGCTCACCTATGAGCAATTCCAAGAGCCCGCATTTTCATCTGCCAAATGGAATGATGAGCAGCGGCGTGATGTTTTGAGGCAATTTTAATACTGCTGAAACTTGCGCATCATTGAATGCTCCGACGGTCCCTATGCGCAACCCGAGAGATTCCGCCTGCAAATAGAGATTCTGATTCGAATTGCCGGCTTCCATGTAAACATAGTTCACTCCGCGGTTCGCGTACCTCACCGTCGTACGCTGGAATTCCGCTCCTATTACTATAATTGCCGGCGCTTGGCCGATCCAGGGTTGAAAGGCCGCATGGGCCAAAAGATTCCTCGAATCTCCAGCAGATAACAATTGCAGGGAATTACCGCCGGGATTGAAGCGATAAATACCTGCAGGAATTTCGGAAATCAAATCCTTGCCGACAAGCAAATAGAATTCAAGAGGATAAAGACCACCTGCTGAGGGGATCACTTTCTGGGTTGCTCCGGTGACCGAATCCGGAACATTACCTCCAGCCGCCCAGAGCATTTGTCCGACTTCCGCAAACGTGATCGGTTTGCCTGAGAATGATCGGTAAGACTTCTTTTTAATTAAAGCCTGTTCTACGGAAAGCTTTCCCGTAAGCTGGGGAGCCGGGAGTTTGATCTCGTTTTGCGCGGCGACATTACCGGCCGTAAGGACGAGGCAAAATAATAAGAATATCATCAGCATCGAACATATCGATTTCATACTTGTGCTCCCTTGCAAAGTGAAAGATCTTTACAACATTGATGCCTCATATTAAAAAAAAATGTTTGGCGTTACAATCGAACCGAATGAAATATCAATTTAGATTTGGGAGCATGCAATGGAAAAAACTCTGTCCATAATAAAGCCGGACGGTGTTCAGAAAAATCTCATTGGAGAAGTTATCAAAACTTTTCAGGATAAAGGTTTGCGGATTGCCGCAGTTAAAATGAAGAAACTCAGCAAACAAGAGGCCGAGGGATTCTACTATGTTCACAAGGAGCGGCCGTTTTTTCCTGAACTCGTGGACTTCATGATTTCAGGTCCGGTGGTTCTCATGGTGCTTGAAGGTGACAACGCAATCCAGCGGAATCGTGAAATTATGGGAGCTACGGACCCGGTGGAAGCAGCTGAAGGCACTATTCGCAAAAAGTGGGCCGACAGCAAGCAGAATAACATAGTTCACGGTTCCGATTCACCGGAGAGTGCCGCTTTTGAGATCGGTTATTTTTTCAGCGGAATTGAAGTATTCTGATTTTTACGGATATTCTTTTGATGATAGCAGGAAATTGCTCCTAATTTAATCAGTTTAGGATTCCAACGAAAATTGAATGTGGAAGAAGTGTCAATCAGCGATTCGAAAAACATCATATCGGAACTGCCCGATTTGATCGGGATGCTTCCTGATGAATTGGAGAAATTTGTCGCAGACCTAGGTAAGGAAAAATACAGAGCCGCCCAAATAATGAAATGGGTGCATCAGGGCTTAGCCTTATCATTCGATGATATGACAAATCTTTCCAAGGAATTCCGAAGACAATTAAGCGAGCGGAGCCGTATTTTCGACCCGTTGCTTATTACCGAAACCCGAGCCAAAGACGGCACCACAAAGTTTCTCTTCGGATTGTTCGACCGGAAGGAAATTGAAACGGTATACATACCCGGAGAAGATCACGATACTTTGTGTGTGTCTTCTCAGGTCGGCTGCGCTATGGGTTGCCGGATTTGTCGAACTTCTTCCATGGGATTTTTGAGGAATCTCCGAGCAGGTGAAATAGTGGGGCAATTGCTCGCTGTCCGTAGACTTCGTCCCCAGGCCAAAATTACGAACATCGTTTTTATGGGTATGGGCGAGCCTACCGCTAATATTGACGAGGTCATCAAGGCAGTTCAGATCCTGACCAATCCGAACGGACCTAAGATTTCCTGGCGGCACATCACCGTTTCAACTGCAGGGCTCGTCCCGCAAATAAAGGAATTAGGCAAAAGAAGCAAAGTGAAGTTGGCCGTTAGTCTCAATGCGGTAAGTGATCAACAACGCGATAAAATAATGCCGGTAAATAAGAAATACCCAATTGCGGAACTCATGCAGGCATTGCGGGAATACCCATTGCCTCGTGGGATGCGCATTACAATAGAATACGTGATGATTAGGGATTTCAATGACTCAGATCATGACGCACGGGAATTGGTGCGATTGCTGAATCCTATAAAGGCGAAGGTTAACCTAATACCATTTAATGACCATGGCTGTGCTGAATTCAAAACTCCGTCACCTGATCGGGTAGCTCGATTCCAAGAGATTCTTATGTCAAAATCATTGACCACAATCATAAGAAAATCTCGGGGGACGGATATTCTCGCAGCATGCGGCCAGCTTGCCTCCAGTTCGAGGTGATTACATGCCTTTAGGATTGGAACGCTTGATCGAAGCAATGTCCGATCCGAACTTTTTCCCACACAAGCCCCATAACGTCATCGTAATACAAACTCATATTTCGGTAGTATTCATCGCAGGAAATCTGGTCTACAAAGTTAAGAAGCCGCTGAATTTCGGCTTTCTCGATTTTACTACATTTCAAAAACGTCGCCATTACTGCGAACAAGAAGTTCTACTCAATTCGAGGTTTTCTTCGGGAATTTATTTAGGTGTAGTTGGGATCTTCGATGGATTCAAAGGCATAAATCTATTAGGCAAAGGTACACTTATTGATACCGCCGTTCTGATGCGCAGAATACCCGCAGAGAACATACTCATCAACAGGTTAAGCACACAAAAGATTGGGATGAATCTACTTGATAGGATAGCAAAGAAGATAGCTCAGTTTCATTCCCAAGCCCCAAATGGTCCAGGGATAGCAACCTATGGTTCCATTGAAACGATTCGACAAAATCTGATCGAGAATTTTGACCAGACGGAAAAATTTGTAGGACGCACAATTTCTCAACGTGTTTATGATGGGTTGAAGAAAAAATCCTTCGATTATCTCAGCAGTCACGAAGCACTTTTTCAGTCTCGGTCGGCCAATGGTCACATACGGGATTGTCACGGGGATTTACACCTTGAGCACGTAGTCGTCAACGATGACATCATGCTGATCGACTGCATTGAATTCAATGAGCGATTTAGATACGGTGACACGGCTGCCGATCTTGCATTCCTGTTAATGGACTTCGATTATCGTGGCTTCCCGGCTTTCGGTGATCGCGTTTCTTCAACATACGCGGAAATCTCCGGAGATCCCGATTTTGAAAAATGCGTCCGTTTCTATAAGTCATACCGAGCCTTTGTCCGCGGCAAAGTTACATCCTTTGTAATAGATGAACCTGAAGTAGAGCCTCAAGCTCAATTGGAGAGCATGTCCAAAGCGTCGGACTATTTTGGGTTATCCTTGTGCTATTTGGAATCCGAACCTCCCGTTGCTCTGATAATTACGTGTGGATTCACGGGTTCGGGAAAGAGCTGGTTCGCGCGGCAGTTCAGCTCTCGATATGGAGCTCAACTTATCCAATCCGATGTTGTGAGAAAGGAACAATTCGGTATAGATCCCGGCGAACATCGCCTTGACAAGTTCGGAGAAGGGATCTATACGTCGAATGCGACGGAGAAGACCTATCGTTCTATGTTTAGGAACGCGCAGGAGACTCTCCGGAGCGGCAGATCAGTCCTGCTGGATGCCTCATTCAGTAAAAAATCATGGCGGGATGAGGCGAAAAGACTGGCTCAACATCATTCGGCCCGATTTCTGATAATCCATTGTGTTGCATCGGAACAAACAATTCAGCAACGCCTATCCGAGAGGCGCTTCAAAAAGCATCAGCCCTCGGACGGAAGATGGGAAATATATCTGGGTCAATTGAGCGCGTTTGAGCCTCTTCAGGTGGATGAGCTGCCGTATGCTGCCGTTCGTAAATCGGAAGACGACTCGGAACGATTTCTTCGTGAGCTTATAAGATCACTTCTTTGTGATCGAGCTGTGAATTTTGAGTTTACTGCAGGTGGACCCGGTCAGTCGGGGTGAATTGCAAGGCAGCCTTCGGTGACTCTTTTTATTTGTTTTCTTAGATTGGTATGTCGCTGACAACGGGTTTCACCCGATGGGTGGACGATTATGAAGGAGGCGACTGCCATGACGCGAACCATTTTTGTAGGTTTGCTCTTGCTCACGGCCGGATTAAGTGCCTGCGTACCGCAACAGACCACATCAAATACCACACAAGAAAAAACAGCCCAATTCCATTATTCTGTAGGAATAAATCACCTCAGCGAAGGCAAAACGCCGCAGGCGATCAAGGAATTGTCCACCGCCCAGAGTATGCAGGCTAATAACCCGGATGTTGAGCATGCTCTCGGATTGGCATATCAGCAAAAAGGTTTATACGACAAAGCAATCGAACAGTATAATCGTGCCTTGCAAATTGAGCCGAAGCTCACGGAAGCAAGAAATAACAAAGGTACGGCTCTGCTGGCCAAAGGGCAATATGATGAAGCCATTCAGGAGTTCGAAGCCAGTCTAAAAGATCCCCATTACGCTACCCCCGAAAAAGCTCTGTACAATATCGGAGTTGCCCATTATAATAAGAAGGATATAGACAAGGCCATCGAGTATTATGAAAAAGCGGTAGGCATGAAAGACGAGACGCCGAATCCTCTCTATAACCTTGCGTACTGCTACGAACAAAAGAATAATTACGGAAAAGCTCTAGAGTATTACAAGAAGACCGTTGCTACGGATCCATCCTTTAAGGATGGTTTCTATCGAATGGCCGTGGTCATGGATATTCAAAATGATTATTCCGGTGCGCTGGAATCGTTAAAAAAAGCCGTCGAAATTGATCCCAACTACACGGCGGCTCAGTACCTCACCGGATCGGTCCTCATGAAAATGGGCAAATCGGATGCGGCTGCCAAGAAATTCGATTCGGTTCTGCGATCTGATCCTGACGGTGATTACGGTAAACTAGCAATTGCCGAGTTGTCGAAGCTTCCTCCGAAAACACAGCAGAAGTCCGGCAAAAAAGTTGTGCAACAATAATCCGTAGAGGTTTAGCTTATGTCAAAGATTAGTCGAGCGCTCATCAGCCTTACCGATAAATCAGGTATTCAAGAATTTGCACGTGAATTATCCGGTTTCGGGGTAGAAATATTGTCCACTGGTGGAACTGCAAAAATTCTGGCGGACGGTGGAGTTAAGATCAGAGAGGTTTCGGATTTTACCGGTTTTCCGGAGATGATGGACGGGAGAGTTAAAACGCTGCATCCCAAAATTCACGGAGGAATCCTCGCTATCCGTTCAAATCCGGAGCACATCAAGGCCATGGAATCCAACGGAATTAAGCCCATAGATATGGTAGTAGTGAATCTTTACGCTTTTGAAAAGACAGTGGAAAAACCAGGTTGCACGCTGCAGGAAGCCATCGAGAACATTGATATTGGCGGTCCGACCTTGCTGAGAGCAGCCGCAAAAAACTATCCCTTTGTTACCGTAATTACCGATCCCAATGATTACGACCTGATACTTCGGGAAATGAAGCAGTCGGGTGGATCTGTTTCCGAAGCGACGAACTTTAACTTGGCGAAAAAGGTTTATCGGCTCACTCACGAGTATGACGGCGCAATTACCCGATACCTCAATACGAAACCGGAATAGAGGAAAGATAACTATGGATAAAGCCGATCGAGGCATTTCGGACAAAATCAAAGTTGGAATATTGATGGGGAGCGACTCCGATTTGGAGGTTATGAGCAAAGCCGCTCAACTACTGAAACAATTTGGCGTTCCCTACTACATGACCGTTGCAAGTGCACATCGCACGCCCGACAAAGTGGTTGAAATTGCGAGAAGGGCCGAACAGGAGGAGTGGAAGGTCATCATCGCCGGAGCCGGCATGGCCGCACATTTGGCCGGTTTTCTTGCTGCCTACACTGTTTTACCCATTATAGGTGTCCCAATGGGATCGTCCTCGCTTTCCGGCCTTGATGCTTTACTATCTACGGTTCAAATGCCCGGCGGAGTTCCTGTGGCAAGCATGGGGATCGGAACGGCGGGTGCCCGCAATGCTGCACTCTTTGCAATTGAGATGCTTGCCACGTATGATCCGGCACTTCAGAAAAAACTGCGGGATTACCGAGCCGAACAGCGTGCCCTCATTGAAGAGAAAGCACGATTTGTAGAGTCAGGAGCATGGTCGGAATAAATGATTGCGTGTAGTGACCCGCTAAGCCCCATGCCTCTAGAACGGCCGCTCTTACTGAATCCTTCTTGGTTATGGCTGCAGAATGCAATCGTCAGTCTGCCTGACTCCCACGGGTTTAATGAATTGACTTAGTAATAGCCAAACTCCGGCTCCAAGTCGGTCAAGTGCATTATTCCGATGCGGGACCGCGGATTGCAATGAGCTAAACACGGATCGAGGTGAAGAACCATTCGTTAGATATTTGTTAGCAAAGTGACTCGGATCGGGAAAATGTACAAAATTGTCCTGAGATCATTTCCTTTTTCGGTCGTGCAGCGCCCTCCTTCCAAAACGCTCCCGTCCTGTTTAACTCCACTTTTAATCTTGACATATTTGACATTCCGGCGTAGGATTCATGCTAATTCCTTATCGAAGGTCGATGGCTATGCTGACATATACGCTCCCCCATTTCGGCGTATTGTAGGCATGGTGGAAGAATTTAATTTGGACGGGTGTTTCCGTCCTGTTTTTCTAGGAGGAATAATACATGGTCAAGAATAGGGTTTGGTTACGGACTGCCTTACTGTCGCTGAGCCTCCTTATGCTCGCCTCACCGGGCTGGGCGTGGGAATTCAGCATGGACGGCACATTCACGTGGGAATATGAATACAGGACCCAAACGGGCCGGCAAGGCTTCTTCGGGCCATACGATGTGGACAGGGGAACTGGAGCCACATTTGCGGACGCAGTTGCAGGTCGTTATGCATCTCTTAATGCTTGGCTCGGTTTTCAAGCAGGCGTGAAGTCTACCCAAAACGGTCTGGTTACTGGGGCTGACGGCTCCTGGAATACCATGTACATGCTCACAAACATGGATCTGAGAGTCAATCCGGCTATTCGAATTCGTGGAACATACTATATCGGGGAGTGGGCAGCATATTCCAATGTTTCCCCAAGTGGCGCTACTTACTATGCAGCCGGTGACTTGGTCGCTTCAGAGTATTTGAACTACCGCTATGACGGTATACAAAGATCGTTTTCACCCGGTTACTGGAATACCTTGTGGATGACCGCGGAACTCCCATGGGGAATAATCACTCTCGGTAAAAGACCATCTATTTTCGGCATGGGACTTGGTTGGAATGGCGCCGAGAACAGATCAAGCGAGAACTTTTCGTTGTTCGCGAATTACGGCCCTCTTAGAATCGGCTGGGGCTTCTATCCTTCAAGACGAGGTTATACCTCGACAAACGATTACTTTAATGTCGATTACGCCACGAGTGGTACGCGAGTATGGG
>CAZTJA010000039.1:1948-26137 GCA_964613745.1 uncultured Syntrophaceae bacterium | reverse complement strand
AGGGTCATGAGAGCACCTCGTTGGGTTGGACCTTCATGGCTTTCCAAATGCCTAAGAGACTTGAAACAACCGAGATGACAAGTACTATGCCGCCCAATGAGATGAGATCCTCTTGCACTACGATTACCCGTCTGGGGAAATTTGGAAAAATCCAGGTTCCGATGTAATAGGCCAGTATGTAGCCGAAGAAGCCTAGAATGAGAGCCTGCTGAAGAATCAAGGACAGAATCACACGATTCCGTGCGCCCATTAATTTCAGCATAGCTATATCGTGGACCTTATCGAGTGTTAAGGTATAGATGATCAGGGCCATAATTATCGCTGAAATGATTATGAGCAATGCCCTAAAAAGTCCGAGTTGACGTCTGGCCCGATCCACTGTTCCTTTGAGAAGCAACTCTTTTTGCTCTTCAGTAGAATACACAGTTACATCCGGCCAGCCGGAAATGATTCTTTTCACCGACTCCGCATCCGTTCCCGGTCTTACTGACGCCAATACGGCGCTTATCATAGGTCGTGGAATTCCCGGTAGGCTTGCAGATTCACCCTGGGATTTTTCCGTTAGAAATGGGTTCGTGGTGTCGAAACTCTGTGCCACTCTTGCCCGTCGAGCGGCTTTTTCCAGGCGAACGGCCTCTCCCCGAAGGTCGAATTGAATATTCAGTGCATCCCTTGCCGTGAAGAAGGCCAGTCCGTCTCCTGATTGTCCTATCATCCCGGCGGTAAGACCTACGACCGTGTAAGTATCTTTACCGAGGACTACCTTTTCGCCTACGCCTAAACCCAGAATTCGGTCCGCTACCATTTCGTAATGAGCTGCTCGAAGAGGTCTTCCCGCCACTATTGGGAGCCAGTCGCCTTTATCTTCGGGCCAAGCCAATCCCTGGACAACTATTCTCAGGGGTTTTCCTTCATGCTCCCTCTGTATGGTATGCGAAACAAATGCACGCGAACCGGCGACTCCAGGTACGGCTTTTATCCTATCTTCCAATGTTAACGGTAACCTGGAGATTTCTGCGAAGGGGCCTCTGGTTCCTGCCTGGACCACCCATAGATCAGCGCCTATTCGATTTACCAAAAGAGTGGCATCTTCAATAAGGCCTCTATAGATTCCGCCCATGCCCATCACAATCATGAGCAACAAACCGATCCCAAGAGTTGTCAGACCGAATCTCACAAGATTGTGACGAATGTCTCTAACGGCAAGATTCATTTCACTGAAACTCTTTTCCCGTTCACAAGACCCGGAACTTCCGGATTTTTTATGATGAGATCGCCTGCGGTCAATCCTTTTTGAACTTCGACTTTATCCATGCCGCGAATTCCAGGTTGAAACGTGCGAAGTATCGCCTTTCCTCCCTCAATTAAATAAACGTGAGGTTTTCCGTTTCTGTGCAGGACCGATGAAACAGGAATGCTCAGGACGTTATCTTTTCGGCCGGTTTCGATGTACACTTCCGCTCTTTGACCTATCGCCCAATTCTGCGGCAACTCTTTTATGAGAACATCCACCAGGAATTCACGCGATTCGCGATCAACCTGCCGACCGAGGCGGGCTATTTTCCCCGGATACTCTTTCTGAGGCTCGGATCGAAACACAATCCGTGCCGGGGCACCTTCTTTAAGTTCCGCCATTGCGGATTCGTCCACCCACGCTGAAATCCAGATTTCCGAGGTAGAAATCAATTGCATAATAGTTGAGCCCGGAACAACGATGTCCCCTACCTGTCTGTCTCGTCGGACAACAAGACCGTTGAAGGGACTCAAAATTCTCGTATCGGCGAGTCTGGCCTGTTCGAAGAGGACTTTCTGTTCTGCGGTGATGACTTGCTTTTCTGCTTCAATGATTGCTGCAGCGGCTCTGGTTAAATCGGCCTCTGCTGTGGCAAGCTTTTCTCTGCTCTTGTCAACATCCGAAACTGAAATACTCTTGGATTCAAGTAGAGCGGTGTACCGGTTGTAATCTCGTTGAGCCTGTTCGTAGACGGCTTTTGCTCGTGCCTGTTCTGCGTTGACCCTTTCCACCGTTGCTCTAGCGGCGTCGAGACCGGCCTGAGCAATGCCCGCGGACTTTTTCAATTCCTGATCATCCAGTTGGACCAGTAACTGACCTTCTTTTACAGGATCATTTTGATCGACGGTAAGTTCTACAATTCGACCCTGGATTTTGGCGCTCACGGTATTTTGATAGCGGGCGTCCAAGTTGCCGGTCCCAAGGACTTCGGCGATTACCGGCCCCGATTCCACTTTGAATGCGGAAACCGCCACGGGCATGAACCTGAATCGGTAAATTATTATCATTGCGACGATCAGGATCAGGATCACATACCATCTGTTTTTGAGAAATCTCTTTAGACGTTCAGGCATTGCTCTATCTTTCCAATGAAACTGCTTTCAAAAACCTGCGGATGAACAATAAAACATCAACTGAAGGCTTTCAATGCTTTGATTCGAAAGTTTGGAAAAAGTCTCAATTCAGTGAAGCTCGGTTATTTCGTCTTTTTTGATTCGTACATTTTGCCCGGATAATTGATGTTGAAAATAAAGTTGCTGAACATTTTCGGGAGCTTCATCATATTAAAGACCATCACTCCTACTGCAATTCTGTCTAACCACGAGGACAAGGGCCATCCAAAGTGAACGTGCACCTGCAGGTCGGGAAACTCATATTCCATTATTTTTAGGATTGCTATCATATGCTGATAAATGGTTCTGCGTACAGTTACCAGCCTGAAATGATTCTGTGCCAATCTGGGTGGAATACCATGTCTCGGGTTGAAGAAGGTTATATAAACTTCATTGGCCCGGGGAGTCGAAAGAGCTTCTTCCCTAGGTCGTCTGAAGAATATGTTAATTGTGGGCTCGGTATTTTCAGCAAAATAAGTGATCACATCCATCTGCGTGTCGGTTTCGGCAATGACCTTGATTTCGGGGGCCTTTTTTTGAGCAATGAGTAGACCGGATACCAAAACAATTGCCGTTACCGATGCCCAGAGTTCCGTTCCGTGTGGTTTCATCCAGGCTAGAAAGAGGAGACAACTCACGAATATGGCCCAAATAATCAACGTCATGAGTCTACTAGTGCTGAAATGTATAATCTCCTTCGTACCCATGAAGTAACGATAGATGAGCAGCGAGCCCATATTAATGCAGAAACTTGCTACAAGTCCGATGGCATACATGTCCGCAAGAATCATCTGACTGCCGCTGGTCAAAAGAATTACCCCGGAAAAGAAGGCCGCATTCATAATGTGGATTCGGTAAAGGGAGCCGGCTTTGTTCACCGCAGTGATCCACAAAAAACCATAGCGTTCAGCAACCCTTTCAAGCAGTTCGCTTGAAGCGACAAAAGCGGTGTTAACCGCCATAATGAGAGTTAAACTTGCCAAAATGGCTACTGCTATACCGAAAGGCACACCATTAACCATTGATGCATAATGGGTTATCAAATCGCCTTCATGCTCCGCAAAATTGATGGGAGCGGATAATGCTAAAGCTGCTATTATAGGGGTGACAAGCCCCACGGTCGCTGCTAGGAATACGTAAGCTTTGCCTATATCCTTCCACGAACGCACAAGACCTGCCGTTTGCAAAACTGATTCCACTCCGGAATATGCGAGTACGCAACTCGCTATTGACGCTATAAAAATTCCATATCCATGAAAAAGAGATCCTGTGCTGAGTCGATCTGAGGCGTGATCAAAGGATTCTTTCAATCGGTCTATTCCTGCCTGATCGAGGGAAAACACCCCACCGATGATCAGATTTAGAAAAATGACGGCTGCGAATATAAAAATCACGAAAGTAAACCGAGCGTTCTCTCGAATTCCGAGTATATTTAGTCCTGCAACAGCCCAGATGATCGTCGTCGCAATGACTATTTTCGTGTGAATAGGCAGTCCTAGAAATGCAAGTGAGTTTTCTACCGCGCTTACGGAAGATATGCAGGCGGTGAGAATGTAATCTACCATTATAGAAGAGACTGCTATGAATGATGCCGTTGGACCGAGTACAAGATATGAGAAAGAGTAAACGCCGCCTCCGTAGATTTTGTGATGCTCCAGGATTTCGCCTATCTCGACGAGTCTTGTGGTCATGTAATGAACAAACAAAGAGGTGAAAGCTATGAAGATAATCGCACTCGGACCGATGAACCGATGAGCTTCAGCCGGCGCATAAAAAACCGAAGTCAGTTCGTCCATCAATGTGATAACGGCTACAGCGAGCCATGTTAGCCATATTCTTCCGCCGGCGTAATAAGAAAGCGATCCGGGACGGCGGAGTAAATAAATAAAGAAAGCCAAAACGCATAAGTTAAATAAAACTAAGATGAACGTTTTCATTTGCCACATCCCTATTAAGCGGCTTCAGATCTTGGAATTCTTTTTTGTGCCTTTAAGGGGAAGATTGAGAATGGCGTGGATATTCATTGGGCAGGTGGTAATTCATGTGCTTTGGGTTCATGATGAATGGAAGTTACATACACCTTTGTAAAGCTGCAAACAACAAACTTTTTCGTGTAAATCCAATATCTCCAGGTCTTGATCTGACGATCCAAATATTGACACAACTTTGTCGCTTCTGTAACTTTGTCCCGGATTTCAGCATAGTTTTGCTAAAGAAATTGGAGCAAACCGGTGTTAGGGCTTTTCCCAACTAATACAGTATTTTCCTCTTACCGTCTTTTCGTATGCAGTTTAATGGTTGTATTAAGTTCATGCATACTTTTATCCGCTTCAGCCGACGACAGGGCCGTCGATGAGATCCGAATAGGAGCAACCCTTTCCCAGAGCGGTCATTTTGCCACTGAAGTGGGTCCTTTTAGAAGACTTTTCGAGGCATGGGCTTCGTCGGTCAATAAGGGCGGCGGCATTGAATTGAAGCAATCCGGCAAGAAACTGCCGGTGAGATTGTTTATTTACGACGATCGTAGTGATGAAGCCACTGCCAAACGCCACTACGAAAGAATGGCAACCGTCGATAAGGTGCATCTGTTTTTAGGGCCTTACAGCAGCCCATTGACTTTGGCCGTTTCCTCCGTGGCTGAATCCCGCGGAATTCCATTTATCGCCATTTGTGCCAATTCACCTAAGATCTATTCTCGAGGTTACAAATGGACGGTGGGTATACTTGATCTTGGATCTCGATATACCAACAGGTACTGGGACATGATCAGCCGTGAGACTGATGCGAAGAGCGTGTCGTTTGTCGTTGAAGACACTCTCCATCCGGTTGGGGTTTTTGAAGGCGCAAAAAAGACAGCTGAAGAAGGTTCTATTTCAGTATTGAGTTCGGACATATGTCCTCCGGACATGCTGGATTTCACAACCGTTTTGCTTAAACTCAGAGAAAAGAATCCCGACATAATGTTTGTTTCATCCAATATTCCGTTTGCTATCAATTTCCTCAAGCAGATGCAGGAATTCGGATTCAGTCCAAAGGCTATTCACTGCACTCATCATGGTGGTCCATTTCGTGAAGCATTAGGAGAAACAGCCGAAAATGTGGTAGGCAATTCTTACTGGATCGAAGGTATGAAAACCGGCGATGCTCAGTTCATACGAACGCTGCTAACCGATTCAGGCGTTGCAGAGCCTATTTATCCTTGGGCACCGGCTTATATAGCTGCTTTTCAAATAGCCGAACGGTCGCTGCAGGATGCGGCCGGCCTCGATCCGGCTTCGATTATGAATAGTATCAGGAATTTGAAGCTTGAGACGGTCTTGGGTCCAGCCGAATTTTCCGAAAACGGTTATGGAACTCTCAATACGTATCCATCTCAAATTCAGGGTGGGAAATATGTTGTCGTCTGGCCGAAGGAAGTTGCCGCCGGAAAATTTCTGTATCCCAGACCACCCGACAAATAATTGAAAGCCGGTTTATGGACTTCGTACAAATTATCGCAGCGGGAATCCTTTTGGGCGGAATTTACGGACTGGCTGCTTTTGGGTTATCGCTAATTTTTGGTGTTTTGCGAATAATGAATCTGGCTCACGGAACCCTGCTCTTCTTGGGTGCGCTGGTGGCATTCACGATCAAGACTCATTTTGATTTGCCCGTGCCGGTTTACATTTTCATTACAGCCCTTTGCCTGTTTGCGGTAGGATGGATTTTCTGTTCCTTCATATGTTCCTTCACTGAAATCCACAGCAAATCCGGGTTAATGGCTTCCATTATTGTGACTCTTGGAACAGCACTTATTGTGCAGGACTTGGCAACAACGACAATGGCAAATCCCCTGATTTCTTTACGCCTTTTTCTTCCTTCGTTTGAAGTTTCTGGGATAAACATATCGGGAACTCGCTTGATTGTATTGATTATGCTCTTAGTACCGGCCGGCATTTCAACCCTCCTTCTTCGGAAATCGTGGATGGGGCTGGCGATCCGATCAGTAGTGCAAATGCCGGATGCCGCATGGCTTTATGGGGTATCAAAGAGTCGTGTATTCGCAATCACTTTCGGATTCGGAGCGGCTATGGCGGGTATAGCCGGAGCACTTTATCTGATCATGTTCACGGTCAATCCAGGCAGCGGGATTGCACTCACGATGAAGTGTCTCTGTGTGGTGATACTTGGCGGGATCGGTAGTATGGCCGGTTCAGTCTCAGGCGGGATTTTGCTCGGCATCGCCGAAACTTTGACTTCAGCTTTAATTGGCCCTCAATGGTCCCCTGCAATTGCCTTATTATTATTTATTGCTGTGCTCCTTTGTAAACCTCAAGGTCTTCTACCGGAACAAAATTGATGGGGCGGCTTTTTGTTTTCCTTTTTGCAACACTAAGCATTTCAACGTACACTTTTCAGGATTCCTACGTTCGGTCGCTTCTGATCATTCTCTTTATGAACATCATTCTCATCCTGAGCTACGAAATCGTGGGCGGTCTCATGGGTTATATCAACCTGGGTCATGGGGCATTCTTCGGGTCAGGAGCCTACTGCACCGCCATTCTGGTAAATCATGGCTTTGATTTGATTCCGGGCATTATCCTGGCGTCATTAGCTACGGGTTTTACGTCCTTATTCCTTGGTCTCGTGGCCGTTCGTCTCAATGGTCCATACTTTTCGCTGTGTGCCTTTGGTGTACTTGGACTCTGCGGAGTGTGCGCCAATAATCTGACTCATTTGACTGGAGGCAACGCCGGTCTATCGATTCTCGTATCGCACCAGGATGCTCTCTACTATTTTGCAGTACTCGTCGCCTGCGCCTCACTCCTAACTCACGTTTACATTCCAAACACAAAATTCGGAATGGGACTCCTGAGCATTAGAGAAGATGAGGAAACCGCTCAAGTATCCGGTGTGCCGATAAATCGAGCTAAGATGAAATCCATGCTTTTGAGCGGTTGGTTCGCTTCTCTAGCCGGAGGAATCTACATAGGGCACAGTGCTTATATCAGTCCATCATCCGCTTTCGGGCTCGAACAATCATTAGGTCCTATAGTAATGGCTATGTTGGGCGGTTCCGGGACGACTATCGGTCCGCTGCTCGGTATAGTTTTCTTGACCATTATTCAGGAAGGTATCTGGACGCAGTTGCCGTATTTTCAATTGAGCCTATACGGGGCCGTGATGATTGTCACGATTATTCTACTGCCCAGAGGCATTGCCGGAATGGGTTTCTTCTCCCGGTTCAATGGAAAGTGATTGGTCTAAGTGGGAGAAATGAAATCAATGTCGCCCAAGCGACCACCCAATTATTAGACCCACTGCCGTACATATGATGGCCAACCCGCTTTGGATCACAATTGGTTTCCAATTTGTAATTTCTTCTTTTTCTTCGGCATACGCCAAGCCCGGTATCATTCCAAGCAGTACGTGGAAAAACCAACTGTTCTGCGGATGGAATAACCCATCGAAAACCTGAAAATGCAGAATTGCGCCGACCAATGGGAGGAAGACCGCGAGTGCTCTGCCCGATCGAACGGGATCGGATCGCACAATGGTCCAAAGCAGCTTGAAAAGCAAATACACGATGCAAGAAATGTAGATGATTGAGAATGGAAAACCGAGATCGACGAGGAATGTCAGAAAGTTGTTCTCGGAGGTTCTGAGTTCTTCAACCCAATCCACAAATTGTTTTTTGTTCAAATGGGGGTAGTTGATTTCGTAGTCTTTCAGAAAAGAGTTTCGGGGTGCCCACAAACCTATTCCTAGCAACGGATGAGAAGTTGCCATATGCCATGAAAAGTATACATTCTCAATTCGGTAAGCGATTGAGATATGGCTTTTTGCAAGATGCGGCGACTGAACATTCAATCGATACGCGGCCACTGAGGACAACAACAGTAAACCGGCTAAGATGGCTATGAAAACTTTAGGCTTCCACCGGGTAAGACAAACTCCCAAAAAGCCTAGAATCACGGTAATTCCGATGAGAGACTCCATTTCCGCGACCCGGGCCATAAACATAAGAGCTACATACGTCATTACGAGAAGCGTGCCCCCAACAAAGACGGATATGCTTTCGGGGCCGGAAAGGAGCCAAAGGGGTGAATAAGAGAAAACCAATATTTTGTCTGCAGCCGAATGCCAATGCACATCGAATAACTGATAGATCTTTCCGAATTTGTAATACCCAATGAGCGAGAGGACCATCAAACAAATCAGAAGTGCTGAACTGAGCTTTATGAAGAAACTACGGGACTCTTGACTGCCCAACAGGATTCGGGCTCCCCAGTACCCACCCAGAGCCGACGTTAATATTACGAATCCCCGGGCGGAAGAAGACAAAGGGGTGCTGCTGAACAATCCGCTCATTACAACGAGGACGATCAGAATGCCTGAAACCACCAATTCTTTCGTATTCAGATTTGTCTTGGTGATGAGGGCGAGTGAAAAGGTTGCGAGCAAAGACAGGAAGCAGATAATTCCCGAAAAAAGCTTCGATCTCTCTCCTATCAGCAAAGATGGATTGGGCGTCAAGAATGCGAGATGAATGCATGTCAATAGAAATAAAATGAATGCAATTCTGCGCGTTGTGAGGGTAAGCTGGGAATCAGAAATCATAAACAATCCTTATCCAGTGTGAAACGATCATACTCGGTGAATTTACTGGACTAGGATCATTTAAAGCCATCGCCTCTAATAATTACCCAGAATGTCCGCATCATAATTACGCAATCCATCCATAAGCCCTGGTATTTCAAATAGAACAGGTCATACTCTATTCGCTTGGCCAAGGATGGATCACCACGGCTGACGACCTGCTGGTACCCGGTAATCCCGGGCTTTGACTTGAGGCGACGTCTTTGCCACGCATTGTATTTTTCCACCAACTCAACTCGTTCCGGTCGGGGTCCTACTATGGTCATTTGGCCGGCTAAGACGTTCAGCAACTGAGGGATTTCATCAAGGCTTGTTCTTCGTAAAAAGGCACCGATCCGGGTGATTCGTGGGTCTTTGCGGATGTTGAATACCGGCTCGGAAAGTCGATCAAAATCAACAAGCTTTTTTAATTGTTGATCGGCATTATCGATCATTGATCGAAATTTGTACATGCGGAATGGCCGCCCATAGAGACCCGCTCGCTCCTGAACATAGAAAACAGGGCCTTTGCTCGTCAGCTTAATTAAAGCCGCGATAATCAACCAAAACGGGAGCCCCAGCAATAAAACGATCAGGGCTATCCCGATGTCCATTCCACGTTTTATGATAGTGTAAACAGGATGAATTGCGGAATCCCGAAGCCTCATTATCGGAACCCCGAGATAGCTGCCCACTTCATCTTTTCTCACGAGAATGTCGGATTGATACGGAGTGTAGTAGATGGCGATTTTCTTTTCTTCGCAGTAATTTAGAAAAGAGACGAGCACCATATTTTCCCGGTCTTTTTTTCCGAAGACCAGATCATCATCCATAACGAGAACTCGGTCGAATCTTGCCGCCGAATAAAGGCCCTCAATACCTCCATTGAGGTCAGTGTCATAGTTTAAACGATTTACAAAAGGAGTTATCGTGCAGAGCTGGTAATCATCGGATTCGCAAATTGCGTACCCAACTATTTCATTTTTCTTCAGACCTATACGTTTAACAACATCGGCGCAGCGGGATAGATCAGATTCGCCGCACAAAACCAATGTTCTTGAACCAACAATACCTTTCTCGGTTAACTTATTCTTAATGATGCGTACAGCGAATCTATAAAGGAGCAGAAAAGTTCCGGCCAAAACGTAAGATGAAACGTACACGATTCGTGAGAGCAGTAAAGGACGATACATGAATGAAATGATCATAAGAGCCGATAACGAGATGAACCCCGTAAAGAGCACCGACCTAAATTCCAATGAGAAATTCTGTAATTGATTAAATCGGGTTCCATAACCGCCGGCTCTCCAGAGATTGGCGGTCCAGAAGATGCTCAGAATGGTGCCGGCTTTAAGGTAGCCGATGAACGGCGGAGTTTCGGCCAATGCCAGAGTTTCAAAAACATCCAGTTCGAATCGGAAATAGAAAGCTGTCAGGAAGGTTCCCAGAATAATGAAGAAATCAGCGAAACACATCACCACGCCGCGAAAACGCCATACTCTATCAAATAGATCGGATTTACTCCTGAAGGTATTTTCGCTGGAACCGTTGGTATATAATATTGAACCGGTATTAAGGTTTTCGCTTTTAGATGCCGCTTTCTTTTGTGATTGCTGCAACCTCTTGCGCCCCTTCCCCCTCTTGGTCCGCGATTCAGTAAGAATAACCTACATGCAGTGCGTGTAATTTTTCTTACTTTCCGCTTAACTCTCCTCGATCAGAAATATAGGGAGATTTTAAGTAATTTTGTGCCATTTTATCATGGAAGTGGTGTCTTTTGCAAAAATTTTGAATCAACGACGTAGCGGACGAGCCCCGAAAAGAGCCCCAGCAGCAGAGCGGAAGCCCGCAGGAATAAGAAATACGGAGTTGCCATAGCCAGTTTAATCGATGAATTCCATGCTTTTGTGACCAATGGCCCTGTGCTGACAAGAAATGCTAATGTGAAAACGCCCAGCAGGGCCAAACCTATAGGGAAATGAAAGAGCGCTAAAACAGATGCAAGAGAAAAAGCGGCAACCAAAAGTATTTGGAAGCGTTGCTCTTTGGGCGTATCGCTCGTGTTCACGGCCATTTTCGGATATTTCATGAGGCAAGTCATGCCCCAAAAGCCGTTCTTGAACTTTTTTTTAAAATAGACCCACTGGCCGGCGGCATGTGTGTGGTAGACCAACGCCGTTGGAACGAAAACAAGTTTGTGCCCCGCCTGGGCTAGTTTAATGGAAAGGTCACGATCTTCTACTGAGGCATTTGGGAAAGATTCGTCGAATCCCCCAACTTCCGAGAAAGCGGACTTGCGGAATGCGGCGGAATAGGTATCGATTAAATTCGTTTCCTTCATGCCGGCAAGTATTTCGTACTTCTCTTCGTACTCTATTTGGACAAACTGAGCGATAACTTCAGATTGTTTCGACAAATAGGCACCTTTGCAGCCTGTCACTCGTGAATCATCCAAAGGTTGAACTAAACTTTCCAGCCAATCAGGAAGCGGGATACAATCATCATCAGTGAAGACGATGATATTTCCCAGAGCCTGACTAACTCCGAAATTACGAGCGGCGGCAGGCCCCCTATTTTGTCGCAGAAAGAGTCGTATTTCCGGGAACGTTGAAACAACATGTGCAGTGTCATCCGTTGAGCCGTCATCAACTACAATGATCTCGTAAATCCTTGATGTATTTTGATTTAGAATTGATTCCAAACAGGACGAAATACGACTTGCACCGTTATAGGTGGGAACTATGACTGAAATTTCAGGTTTCATCGGTAAAAGGAATTTAACTCAATTTGACCGGTCATAGGTTCCTCTCACGAGAAATTTACTGAATTGCTTCATAGATTTGAGCATGCGAGGTCCATCCTCTATCGGATGCCTAACTAGGCGAGCTAACCGATAGAAGAAATATCTGGGTCTCAAATAGAATTCTTTGCGAGCCTTATCGCAAAAATTCACTAGATCCTTGTTTGATAGGCCGGGCCGGCTGACAAGACAATTGTGCAGCCCGTCCGAAGTGTTCCATTGTGAGTAGTCTTCCGTGAGTAGGTACCCGTTTTCTTGAGCCCACCGATAAGCTTCCGTACCGGGGTATACCATTATGGGAAAAAACTGAGCCGTATCGGGGGTGAGATCCTTTGCGTACTGCAAAGTTAAAGCGAGTGATTCCGCAGTCTCTCCCGGATTTCCTACTATGAAACAACCATGAACAAGAATGCCCGCTCTTCGTGCATCTTTGACAAATTGCTTGGCCTTCTCCACTCTCAAATTTTTGCGCATTTGGTCAAGAATTTTCTGATCACCGCTTTCATATCCAACGCAGAGGAGTCGACAGTTGCACGATTTCAGAAGTCTTAGAGTTTCGTAGTCAATATCGGCCCTGGAATTGGCAATCCAGGAGATCTTTAATCCCTCGCGTTTGTACATCTCTGCGAATTCGGCTACCCGCCTCTTGCTCAGGGTGAAACTATCATCTTCTATGAAAACTTCTCTTACAAACGGCATTTCGTTTTCGATGAATTTGAATTCCTCGATGACGTTTTCCACGGATCTTCTCCGGTAAACGGTTCCGTGCATAACTTGAGGATAGACACAATAAACGCAGCGATTGGGGCAGCCTCTGGCGGAAAATATTGCCACCTGTGGATACTGGGCAATCGTATAAAAATAATCTTTTACATTAAGGTGCTTCTTGTAAATTCTCGAAACGAAGGGAAGATCATCGAGATTGCCGATCGGTTCACGTTCGGCATTTCGTATAATCCGATTTTCATATCTGAAACACAAACCAGCTATTGCGCTGAGCCTGGATTCAGAAATCTGTGCCCCATAATCTCGAAGTTCCGCGGCAAGATCTCGCAGCGTGTACTCGTATTCTCGGATAGTGACTGCATCTATGTAATTGGAATCAGAGAGTGTTTTTTCGGGCAATGCGCTGGGATGCGTTCCGACGAGAACGGTGTAGGATTGTACCGATCGCTTAAGTCTGTCGCCAATTTCGACATCGTTCTTGATGCTTGGGGTTGATGTATCAATAACCAGCAAAGCGGGGGAAAATTCTTTAATTTTTGATTCTACTTCTTCCATTCCCATTTGTGCGGCCGGGGCATCAATGAGCTGGACTTCAAATCCGTCATCTTCCAGGACTCCAGCCGCATAACACAGCCAAACGGGATAATAGAACGTTCCCCCCTTCGTTATGGCCGGGGATCTCTGCGCTCGGCTGAATCGACCGAATTCAGATTTAAACGGGGGGTTTAGGAATGTTACTTTCATGTAAGTTCGCTCTTGATTCTCAGCTGCCGGTGTTGTGCGATCGTTGAACAGAAGTGATATATTTCAAAGATGAGGGTTTGTCAAATTCTTGGAATTCGGATGTATTTTGAATAATCCTTGGCCGGCGTATTGCAGTCATTTGATAAGTTTTTCGTATAACTGCAAAATTTGTAAAGCCGCTTCTCTCCAATCAAACAGCTTCGCCCTCTGCATGCCCGAATTTCTGAGACGCTCCCTTAAAGCACCATCCTGTGAGAGTTCCTTCATGCCGTGCGCAATTTCGTCGACATCTTCCGGATCAACAATGTAAGCGGCATCTGCAACAACTTCGGCCAAGGAGCCTCTATGAGAAGTCAATACGGGACATCCTGCGGCCATCGCTTCAACTGCAGGCAAACCGAATCCTTCGAATAGAGAAGGGAAAATCAATGCTCGTGCATTCGTCAACAATGAAATCAATATGTCATCGGTGACGCTGCCGAGAAACTTGACTCGGTGGGTAGTTTCAGATGATTCCGTTCGTGCTTTTACCTCCGAAGAGAACACACTCTCGGGACCGACTATCACAAGATCTTCGGCTATTTCACCTGTGTTTTTCGAAAAAGCTTCAATTACTCTCGGTGTATTTTTGTAAGGTTTTGCATTTGTGATGTGTAGAAAAAATTGTTGAGGTGTAAGTCCCAGGTTTTCCGGCAAGTTAGGTTGCTTTGCATTGTTTGCAGCCTGGTAAAACTTCTCGTCAATTCCGCAGTAGATTCTTTGGGTTTTGGCCGCCAGTATAGGCCAGAGTTCAAGCAAATCCCGTCGGGCGTCATCGGAAATAGTTACAATTGCGGCAGCTTTGGCAACTCCCATTTTAACTGATGAACGGAAGTAGAGTTTGCCGAGTAATGACCTTATCACCTTGGGACCCGCTTGATACGAACTGTTCTTAAACCACATGGTATCGTGAATGGTCATTATGCTCGGGGCATTCAGATTAAGCGGCTGCATCATATGCATGCTGTGGAACAGGTCAGGATTCAGGTTCTTTACTATCGGGCCGAGCTTTAACAACGTGTAAGGATGAATATGTCGGAACGATATTTCGCGGTATTTTGGTCCTGCAGGTAGCTGTTGCCTGACGCGTTCATCGAGATCCTTCTGGATCAGGATTTCATATCTATGGCGGGAATCTATTGTGACAAGTTTGGTGATTAAATTGATTGAGTACCGACCAATGCCGTCAATTTCATCCGCTATGCACCGGGCGTCAATGACAATTTTTTTTGAACCTTTATTCATGCATGATTAATTAGCATGCAATTCCCAATGATGCCAGATTGCCCGTGAACCAAGGCCTCCTGCAGCCGACAGGAAAAACAAAAGGTGCTTCTCCGAGCACCTCTTGTCAGGTAAAAAGTTGTGATGAATGGGTTTATAGTGATCCAGTCCCGGAGAAGGAGCGCTCCGGGAATCCTTGCGGTAACAATTACTTTCTCATGATGTCGGTCTTGCTCACGTTCATGACACGAACTGCCACGTTTTCGTTACCCTTGACATCATATGCGATTCTCACGATGTCGCCTGGGACCGGTGTTATGCCCATGAGTGCGTTTGAAAGATTAAAAGTTAGTTGTTTGCCTGTAGGTTTTCCGAATCTGTTTTCGGGGCCGAAGTTCGTGTCGAACTCGTCAATTATGAGAGCTTTTTTGTCTTTATCGAAGTTGACCGTCTTGCCCTGGGCCACAGCATCGGCAGCTGCAGCAGGCAGGCAGAATCCTATAAGGAGAAGGAAAGCCGTCGAGAGTATAAGAAGTCTAGTTTTCATTCGGTGATTCCCCTTTGCTGTGCCTGGCTCGTCTTATGCGGCCAATTTTTCAGCTGCTTTCTTTTCCCGCAACTCTTGTGCGGCACCCTTGAACATGATTCCGCAAATGTAGATACAGATGGATCCAACTGCTCCTAAGATCAGGATGGTAGCGGCTAATTCAATCTTGAACTGCTTGAGGATTACGGAAATCATACAGGCGACTACTGCGAGACCGAAAGCGATTCGGATTCCATAGCCTTTGGCGTATTTGGTTGCAACGGTACCAATCTGAGCACCTATGGCAGCGCCTAACAGCATGACGAACACGGCCCAGATTTCGATACGGCCTTTCATACCGTAGGTGAATGTTCCATAAAGACCTGAAATCATAACTTCAAAGAGGTCCGTTCCCACCGCAATGTGAGTAGGACAGCCGATGAGGTAAACGAGGGCGGGCATACGAATCAGACCACCGCCGATGCCGAGGAAACCCGCCAAGATACCAGTCAGGAAGCTCACCATGATGGGCAGCCACATTGAGCAGTGGATTCCGGCGACATGGAAAGTCATCATTGGAGGTATTTTGATTTTGTGGAGTGTTTTGTACCAGGTGAAGCCTACAGCTCCGTGTTCATCGACAATACCGGCCTTTTTCTTCCTGGTGGCCTTCCAGTAGTCGGAAAAGACCATCAAAGCAATGAGGAAGAGTACTACGACGTAAACCCATCGCACTACCGGTCCAACTTTGCCCAATCTTTCCAGCCACATAACCAACTGGGCACCGACTTCTATACCGACGACGGTTCCTATGATCATGATAAGGCCGAGTTTGTAATCCACGTTTCCAAATTTTGAATGTCGGAAGGTCGACACCATCGATTTACCGGCAATGTGAGCAATATCGGTTCCGATTGCGAAAGCCATTGGAAAACCGAGGATGTTCAAACCGGGGGTAACCATCCAGGCCCCACCCATGCCGAAGAATCCTCCGATACAGCCGACTGAAAATCCGATTAACACCAATCCCGGCCAGAAAATGTTGAGGCCTGCGATCGGCATATACATGTACATCCATTCCATGAGTGCATCCTCCTCAGGTCATTTAAGGGATTAGTGTTCCACGATTTTTCTGGATGTTAGATCGAGGCCCGTCAGAGCCATGAGTCGGTCGGTGATGAAGCCTAATGTTACTCCCATCAGGCCTGTGAATATGGTGGCCCACAATCCGAACATGAAGGGGTCAGAGTTGTAGAGCGCTACCCACCATTTGGCAATGTTGGACTCTACCATTCGTGAGTCCGCCACAACGATAAGCATTTCCGCTTTGCCGCCTGCAGCCATAACCAAATCAGGTAAGAACATGGTGATAAGAGCTGCGAAAGCGGGCCAGAGGTAACGGTAATTAAACATTACGAAAAACCTCCTCAGTTTATTCAAAGTCTTACGACTTATGTTTCTCTGTGGGACAGGTATTTGCATCCACTATGCCAATTTTAAAAATGGCTCCGAAGCGCTTCACAACTGGTTTGTCTTCCTAGTAGTCAGACTTCCTGAATTCCATTTGTAAAAGGTTCAAATCTTCATGTCGGGTTTTTTTACACCTGAGAAGATGCGAATCGCGAGGCGTCAGGGCCGGTGCAAGGGCGCCGGCATAGATCAGCATTGGCTCCATGGAATATTCGGTAAGCAATTGTCGTGACCCGCAATGACGAAGGACGCGCAGGAACATTGTTCTTGTTGCAGGGCTCATAGAATTAGCAGGACCGCTAATTAGTACGAAGGATATGGAATTACTACATGTACGAAATCATAATTGTAGGCGGGGGCATTGCAGGAATGAGTTGTGCTCTTGTTCTCGGCAGATGCAGGAGAAAACTGCTCGTAATTGACAACGGATCTCCCAGAAATGCCGCGTCTCATTCCCTCAATGGTTTTTTGAGCCGCGACGGAACACATCCCCTCGAATTGCGGAAAATCGCTAGAGATCAGTTAAAATCATATCCATCAGTGGAATGCATATCCGGGACGGTGATGGATGCTGATGAGACAGTCGAAGGATTTTCCGTGCTCCTCGAATCCGGTGAAGAATACTCAGGCAAGATTCTTGTAATTGCAACGGGTCTGGTTGATGCTCTACCGGAATTGCCGGGAATCCACGAAATGTATGGACGAAGTGTTTTTCACTGCCCATACTGCGACGGATGGGAATCGAGAGATCTGCCGATTGCGGTTTATGGAAAAGGAGAAGTAGGTGTAGAGTTTGCTCTGGAGCTGAAGACATGGAGCAAAGATCTCATCTTGTGCACTGATGGAGAGGAATTGCCGGAACAGGACATTAGACGTCTTGAAATCCATAACATCATCTACAAACCGGAAAAAATCGTCCGGCTGGAAGGAACGGAAGGCAAATTGGAACTCATACACTTCCACGAATCCGCTCCAGTCGCTCGTAGAGTTTTATTCTTTTACCCTGAACAATTTCAAAAGTCGGCATTGTCTCAGAAATTTGGCTTGTACGAAAAAGGGGGAGTAGTAAAGACCGGGAAGTTCCAGAAGGTCCGGGAAGGAATGTACGTCATCGGGGATGCAGCCGAGTCCGTCCAGTTGGCCATCGTCGCAGCTGCGGAAGGGGTAGAGACTGCTTTCGCCATCAATACCGAATTACAAAAGAGAGAATGGGCCGCTCTGGAGAATGCTAATAAGTGATTATTCGTCCGAACTTTTTTTCCTGAAACCATGATTTCGCCTGGAGAAGAGGTTTCGGATCCGATTCGACGAAATTTACTCTTGTGAAGTTGTCGATTTACTGAAAAGCAAGGGAAAGCCGGAGTTGCAGTTCACCGGCTATTCCCATGACCAGTAACTATTTATTCCCGTTTACGTGAATATTCTTGGCGTTCACGATCATCATGTTGGCATCTCGTTTTGCTACGGTACCCTGGACGGTCACTTCGGTCTGAGCGTTTAGGCCGTTCACGCCCTTCATGGAAACCCTCAAGGGCTTACCGTCGGAACCCACAACCTGAATAGTTGCAATATTGGCCAGAATGACTTCCTTGGGAACGCATGGTGCCGTGCAACCGTCGGCACACTGTTCCAGCTTCATGTCCGAAAGCACAAAAATGGCAAATTTGTCCGCAAAGGGAGAATGAATTCCTCCTATTTTGCCGTGCAGAGTGATCGGTTTACCTTCGGAGGCAGACTTTCTCGCCTCTGCTACTTCCACCGCCCCCTGAGGGGCTGCGGAGACAAAGAGATCACCGGGCAGACCGGCTTTGGCCTGGGCCTGAGCGAATCCGGCCGAAAGAATCAAGGAAAAAACCAATGCGGTTGAAACCAAAGATTTCTGATTAAACACTCCAAGCGATAACACTGTGCTCCAAAATCTCATTTCTTTACCTCTCCTATTTATCCTGCTTTTAAAGCTTCGGGTATGGGAAGTCGCAAACATCTCCACGCAGGAGGAAGCGCTCCTATGATTCCAATTACCAGACCGGCCAGCAAGCCGGTTAAAATAACTCTGTGATCCACCACAAGTTCAAATACGCCCATTGAGAAACGAACGGCTATCCCGTTTATGAGCAATAAGCCAAGCACCGAGGCGATCAGGGTTCCCGCCGCCGCAGTTAGCAAGCTTTCCTGGAGTAAACTGATTACGATGGCTCCCCGGGTAAAGCCGAGAGATTCCAGAGTGCCGATTTCACGAACACGTGTGGCAAAAGCGGCATACATGGTATTGGCTCCACCGAGCAGGCCGGCAAGTGCTATGAGCAGAGCCGTACTCCAGACCATCATGTGAACGGGTTTGTAAAATTTCATTATGGACGCAAAATATTCCGTTTCGGGAATGGCGGTCAGTTCAAGATCAAGGCGTTGTTTGGTGAAGGCATCCAAATCAGCAAAGTCGGTTCCATCAAGCGTCACCACTACGCAGGAAAGAGTATCTCTTTTTCCGGCGACCTGGAGATCAGTGTATGGGGTCCAGATTTCGGCATCCATAACAGTACCTTTGGCCTTGAATTTCCCAACAATGCTCCAGGCTCGATTATCGAACCAGATAGCTTTCCCGATACCCAGCTTATCATCGGGAACACCCATCATCTCGGCTGCCAAACTCCCGAGAATAAGCTCATTTTTTCCGGGAACCGGAGCGCGACCTTCGATTATCTGAACCCTCGGATATACGAGAAATGCCTCGGGTGAAATCCCTCTGATGAGCGCTCTCATTTCGTCGGGGCTGTCGCGTTCGGATCTGACCATCAGAGCGACATGCACTTCCGGTGAAACATAGGATGTACCCAACTTTGATTTTATTCCCGATACACTAGCGGAAACGAGAGATCCCGAATTTGAGGCGATTTGACTGCGCTCAAGACTCTCTTCGCTGCCGCTCGCGAGCAGGATCACGTTGGAATTTTCGGTTCCGACAACGAGTGACTCAGACATGCCCCTTACGAAAGCAGACGCAGTGATGACCAAGATGACCACGAGAGCTGTTGCGGAGACGGTTAATACGAGACGAGACTTTGATCGGGCTAAATTGCGAACGCTGTAATCTAAAGGTAATAATTGCAAGCGCACCCCCTAAACCGCTCTAAAGCACTGGGCGATGTTTCGCCTCGAAGCATTCAAAGCGGGCACGAGTCCGGCCAAAATTCCGATTACGGTGCACAGCACTATTCCGAAAAGTGCGGACGCAATGCCGGCGTGGACGTGAATGCTTTCACCTTCGACGGTTATTGAAAAGCTGCCCAAATTCGTGAGTATTATGCCCGCCCCAAGACCGATCAGCCCGCCTGCAAGACTAAGCAAAACGCTTTCCGTAATAACTAAACCTATAATGAGGCGCCGATCGTATCCAAGGGTCTGCATGACGGCATAATCTCGGACGCGATCCCTCACGGACAGCACGATGGCATTAAAAACCAGGGCGAAAACTCCGGCAATGCAACCCCAACCGAGCCATCGGGCAAATTTGACGAGTTCGATGATGTCGTTAGCGGCTCGAGCGGTGAATGCTTTCTCGGACCATGTGGAAGTCGGATCCTGTGAATAACGGAAAGTCTCATCTATGGCCTTTGCAACCGAATTGAGTTGCGCCGGGTCATTCACCGTTACGTTGAATTGTGTGACAATGCCGACTTTGTTATCCGAAGATCGCTGGAGGAAATCTATATGAGTGTACGCGACGTTCTGATCCTGGGGTTCAGTTGAATCGAGAATTCCCGCCACGTTGATTGTGATATTGCTGACTGCAAGGCTATCACCTATTTTGAGGCCCCTTTTGGACGCAAGCCTCGGCCCTATGATGGCGGAATCACTCCTTGCTTTCCACGCATCCGTAGATCCCTCTTTGAGCTTGATGTTTCCGATCATGTTATGCGCAAGCGTGTCCGGGGGAACTCCTTTGAAGGTGACAATATCAAGGGCCGTGCGGCAGTTATTTACGACTATTTTCACGGGTAGGACCGACTTGACGCCGGGTACCTTGGCTATTTTGGTTTCATAATCCTGGGGCAAAGTGCTGGAGAAAGGGCAATAGCGGTCCATACGATACACGATCAGTTTCGTGTCTCCGGCTGTTTCCTGTGTTGCGTCGCGAACTCCCTGATACATTGCTTGAACCGAATAAAACAGGAACATCGCAACAGCCACGCCGCCTATCGTGAGTGCGCTCCGTACTCTTCTTCTGAGGACGTACTTAATCGCTGGTTTGAAAATGCTGATCATTGTCTAACCTCAAACGTGCAAAGAACGACTGCGACCCTGCTTCACTTCAAGTTCCAGGAACTTGCCTTTGTCGAGGTGAAGGGTTCTCTGGGCGTACTCAGTGGTTTTGGGATCGTGAGTAACCATGATAAGTGTCCTTCCAAGTTCCAGGTTTATTTGCTGAAGAAGCGATAAGATCTCAGCGGCCGAAACTCGATCAAGATCCCCCGTTGGCTCATCTGCAACTATAATCCTGGGGTCGGTCACAATTGCTCGCGCAATGGCGACACGCTGTTCTTGACCTCCACTGAGCTGGTTTGGAAAATGATCATGCCTATCGGCTATACCGGCCAATTCAAGGGCATAACAGACCTTTTGATGCCGCTCTTTTGAACTAAGATTGTGGAGCAGCAAAGGGAGTTCGACATTCTCGTAAGCTGTTAACACGGGAATGAGATTGTAGAGTTGAAAGATGTAGCCGATGTTTTTTGCTCTCCAGCCGGCCAGTTTGGAATGTGCCAGACCCGCTAAATCGACGCCGTCTATGATCAGTGATCCTGAAGTGGGAGAGTCGATTCCTGCAATAATGTTGAGCAGAGTGGTCTTACCGCTTCCCGAAGGTCCCATTAAAGCGACAAAGGATCCTTCATCAATTATCAAATCCAGATCCTGGAGAGGAGTAATAGTGTTGTTTCCTTTTTTATATGTTCTTGTAAGTTTTCGGCATTCAATGAAAGCCATCGGAACTCCTGTCTAAGGAATATTTCAGTGATGTTGATGAGATTGTCTGAGTTCGAGACCAACTCGGATTCATTCGACATTTACACGGACTCTGCGGCCATCCGACAGTTCAGATCCCGATCGGACTATCACAAGTTCACCAGGCTGCAATCCGGACGCAATTTCCGTCCAGCCATCGCGCTTGGTATTTCCCGCTTGAATTGATTTTTGAGCGGCTTTTCCGAATTTTCCGTCGAAATTCGTTGCAATCCAGATCGATTGGTTTGGGCCGGAACCCTTTAAAGCAGTGTCCGGAACAAAGATCCTCTGTTTTTCCGATTTGTCTGAAACGTCGGTTTTTGCCAAAAAACGGACTTTTGCCAGCATTTCAGGCCTAAGTTGGGGATCCGGGTCCAAAATTGCGGCTTTGATTTCCAGAGTATTCTTTTGAATGTTTGCTTCGTGGAGTACTCTGGTGACGGATCCTGAAAAAGTACGATCGGGCATTACGTCCAGGACTACTTCGGTCTGTTGGCCTACTCCGATCTTCCCGGCCTCGGAAAGCGGAACGTCAACTCTTACCTGAAGCCTCTTTGGATCATATATGCTCAAAATTCGAGCGCTTCCCGGATTATCGGAGGTCATTACGACTTTTGATCCGGGTTCCGTAAGACGGCTCATGATTATTCCGTCGGCATGAGCTCTAATCTCCATTCGATCCATTCGCAGTTTTGCTTCAGCAAGAACAGCTTGGGCATTGCGAAGGGCCGCTTCAGTTTGTTGAACCACCGCCCGGGACCGATTGAGTTTGTGCTCATCTTCAATTCGAAGCCTCAAGTGCTCCGACGCGGCAACCGCTTCAGCTTCGTACTTGCTTACGAGTTCT
Source organism: uncultured Syntrophaceae bacterium (assembly GCA_964613745.1). GTDB lineage: Bacteria > Desulfobacterota > Desulfomonilia > Desulfomonilales > Desulfomonilaceae > CAZTJA01. The sequence goes on along the minus strand of CAZTJA010000039.1, from coordinate 3,736 downwards.
CGGACGGAAATTTGACGTTTTCGTATTGCATCTATTTTCGCAACGTGGGTGTTGTAGGCCGTTCGTTTCTTTATGAGTTCACCTTCGGAGATGACTCCGGACGAGTGCAAACCCTGCCCTTTTTCAAAATCGAATTTGATGTGTTCAAGGGCTGCTTCTTCGGACGCGAGTTCGGAGGCGGTCTGGTCCAATAGGGCCTTAGATTCCGCCAATTGAGCCTTGGTTACATCCGCAGCACGCTGCCTTTCGATGGGATTGTCCCACTCCAACTGAGCGGCAGTGAGGTCGGCTTTTGCAGATTCCAGGGAGGCTTGAAGTTCATGCACCTTAGCTTCGGCACTCTGAAAGGCAAGTTTTGCGTCATCGTCAACTAATCTGGCTACAACTTGATCCTTTGTCACCGAATCACCTTCCAGCACAAGCACTTCTCGGATGACACCATTGGTGAGAGCCGTTACGTAGGATTTATATGGTTCCGCTTCAATCCAACCTGCAGCCTGGACGGTGACGGTGCCGGAAGCTCCGCCGGAAACCTGTTTTACTACGGCGGGCACGGCATAGACCCCTACGGCAGGCACAATCTCATGGTACGTAGTCGCCCCGAGGAGGATGAGAAAAGACGCAATGATGGACGCAGGAACCAGAATTCTCGTCTTCCACCTGAACGGAGGAGGTGGTATGTGACATTCCGGCTCAGGCTCGGGTGATTTTTTTACGGCGAGATTCCTGAGATCGGTTAGCTTGCTCATTGGCAGTATTCGATCCTATGATTTCTTCTGGGACAATGGCGCGTCTTGGGATGAAATCCGATTATTAGTCGGACCAATCACCTCGACACGGTTGTTCGTTTTTATGAGAAATAGTGAATGAGATTATAGGATCAGGAGTGTGCTCTGGGGGGACGATACAATGAGGGCATAAATCCGGTTGGTTCAGAATTCCAATCAGGATGAGACTTCAGAATGCCGTCGTTGGATACGACTGCAAATTGATCGTTCGATGTAAGACATATGTTGAGATTGAGTATTTGGCAGGAATAAGACGTGCAACACTTACCTTCTTCGGGACCGGTTTCGTCTTCATCTACGGGATCGTAATTGGAGTGGGACGGCGTATTTTCGCAACCATGATATTTGCAGCAGGATTCTGCCTGATGAGGAATTCCCATGATGAAGCTCGAGACGCAACTTTTCGACTTGCAAAAATGCGCGAACTCCAGCCATACCTGCCCTATCGGCACGGTGAGTATCAGTAGAATTATGGTGATGCGGAAAGCCGTATTTTTACGCAACTATGTTCCTCACTAGGGTGGATTATAATTCAATGAGCAGTTTTGTCAATATTAACCGGTGTTATCGGCCAACAGCTAGGCTCGGCACGAGATCAAATTAAACGTCTAGTATAATAAATTAACGGTCTGCTGGAAGTGGTGCTAATGTATGATACGCAAGTTTTTTGTCTCCACTGATCATTTACTTTGTAATTCAGTAATTCGACCGTTTTCTCGGGTCGGATGTTTTGCTCGTTCGGTTTATAATAATGGAGCTTGCAAGATAATTCCGGCTGAATTCTTAATAACGTTCCGCCCCATGGCCAAGAAGCACGTTTGGACCATCCCAAATGAGCCGTGTTGTGCGTTGCGGCGCTGTTCAAATGCTAATCATGATACTTAATTCATTAGAAATACCGCGAAAGCGGCCTCGTCACTAGGGGAGTGAGAAATGAGCAGTAAGGACAAATACGAAGTCATCCTCAGTGCGCTCAGCTCAATCGGCATGAAAAACCCCT
>CAZTJA010000039.1:0-1848 GCA_964613745.1 uncultured Syntrophaceae bacterium | reverse complement strand
GACAAATACGAAGTCATCCTCAGTGCGCTCAGCTCAATCGGCATGAAAAACCCCTTTTCCAGACGTGAGTTCCTGGTCCTAACGGGCGGAATCATGGTCGGCTTATCCGGACTAAGCGCAGGAGCCGCCCAGGAGATCCCGGTCATAATAATGGATCAAGCATTGGGTCTAGTGATCGCGAACCCCGGCAGATGCGTCGGTTGTAAGAGGTGCGAGCTTGCATGCACCGAATTTAACGATGGGAAAGCTTGGCCGGCCATCGCAAGGATTAAAGTAACTCGGAATATTCATCCACTCAGTAGTGGAATCTACGCAACTCAAGGGCCTGGAGGAATCGGCAGCGGCCTTGTGGTTCAAGATTTCTGTAAACAATGCCCGCACCCTGTTCCCTGTGCGAATGCATGCCCCAATGACGCGATAGTCGTGAAACCGCCCACAAACGCACGAGTGATTGATCCAAAAAAGTGTGTAGGGTGCAAAATGTGCCTTAGGGCCTGTCCGTGGGACATGATCTCCTTTGATTCGGAAGCCGAAAAAGCGACGAAGTGTTTCCTTTGCGACGGAACTCCAAAGTGTGTCGAAGCCTGTCCTGCAGGTGCATTGAGCTATGTTTCCTGGCGAGATTTAACGAAGCGGATTCCCCCTCGAGTTGCCCCGTCATCTGCCATGAGCCCTGCAAAGATTCAGGCGTGCGTGGAATGCCATAAAAGGTGATGAATAATTCTGCCCATAGATTAACTCGTATTTACCTGGGCCTGGGAGGAGCAGAACGAATGAAGCATATTGGAGGCTGGACCGGTAAAATACTTCGAATAGATTTGTCCACCGGCCTGAAATCCATAGAAGAAACGCTGAAATACAAAGATTTCCTGGGTGGAACCGGTATAGGCTACAAGGTCATATGGGATGAAGTACCTTCTGGAACCCACCCGTTTGATCCGGCAAACAAGATAATTTTTGGGGTAGGACCCTTGGCAGGGACGGGGGTGCCGTGCAACGGAAGAACGGCAATTACCACCTTGTGGCCGACATGTTGGCCGAAACCTTTAGTGGCGAGCGGACACATGGGTGGCCAGTTTGCATCGGAACTCAAGTATGCAGGTTATGATGCCGTTATCGTCGAAGGCAAAGCCGACCGACCTGTATGGATTTCCATAATAAACGACAAAGTTGAAATCAAAGATGCTGCAAATCTCTGGGGCCAGGGAATCCGCTACGCTACTCTGGAGATAAACCGAGAAATTGGACCGGAAGCCTGTGTTGCCGCCATAGGTCAATCCGGCGAGAATCTCGTACCGATGTCCGTGGTAATGAATTCCTATTCACATTCGGCCGGAGGGGTCGGTGGAGTGATGGGATCGAAGAACCTGAAAGCCATAGGAGTGAGGGGAACCGGCTACGTGCGTATAGCCGGCAACAAGGAGGAGTGGGAAAAGGTCATTAAGCTCCATCTTTCACTTCTCGGAGCCAACAACCAGAACGTAGTCCCGAATAGCCCTCAGCCCTGGGCCGAACACTACAACCCTGCATCCCGTTGGGTTGCGTCTAAGGGTCGGCAATGGGGCGCATCAAATTTCCCCATCGACACGGGCAAATGCGATCCCCACGACCTGAATGGAATTGCTTACCGGACCAACAATGCCGCTTTCTTTCTCGGAGAAAAGGCCTGGAACTATACGGTCAGAGGAAACGGGTGTTCAGGTTGTCCGATCCGCTGCCACACGATGCTCAAAGTACCGGCGGTAACTACAAAATACGGCATACCTGAAATCGGACAAAACACCTGTACGGGCCTGCTGCTCGGGCGCAGTTTTTTCAAGACTCTACCCGACGGCTTGAAAGGTCAAA
>CAZTJA010000038.1:0-26675 GCA_964613745.1 uncultured Syntrophaceae bacterium | reverse complement strand
GGACTTGTTCCGGGGTTCGTATTCCAGATTACAAATCGATACATTTTCAGGTCCGGGTAGCTCTCGCCCGGAAAACATGACCTTCGCTCGAATTGCATTCAGAGTCGGGGAATGTTTTTGAAACAGCTTTTTGTCTTCTCGAAATGGCTTTTAAGTTTTGGGCTTTATCCAATATATCAGGGAGTTTACGTATGGCTGATACTTTTTGGTACTTCGTTATGGTTCCCATGGTCTACTTGGCCTTGGCCTGGTGTTTGGTGGGAATTGTCATAAAAATTAAGAACATTCTATCTGCTCCAAAAATGCCGTATACCTTGAGAATTTTTCCGGAAGGAACAGGTTCCGATGATCCGCCGAAATCGCCCTTGTGGGGCGCAGTGGTGGATTCCTTCACCATGCCTTCCATCAGAAAAATCAACCCGGTATTTTGGTTTTTCCTGATTGTGTTTCACATAGTTTTCGTCGTGCTCGTCATTGCACATCTCGATCTCCTTCCCGCCATAAGAATTTCTTCCGAGAAATCCGCACACATGATCGGATATGGTTTTGTGGGTTTGGCGGCTACTATTTGTGTTCTCTATTTTCTATTTAGGCGATTCCGAGCCCCGGTTCGAGAAGTCTCCGTTCCCGGAGATTTCCTCATACTCTTTCTCCTGTTTTGCATAATGATTACGGGTGATGTTATTTCGTGGGGGAATTCATGGACCGATAGCGGATTTGTGATCACAAAGCAGGATTTTGGGCAATATCTCAGTAGTTTGGTGCATTTAACATTTGAAGATCCCAAAAAATACATGGCGGGAGGACACTATTCCGTGATCGGCACTCACGTCCTCCTAGCGAATCTTTTTTTCATATTCCTGCCGTTCAGCAAAATGATGCACATGTTTTTCGCCGTGCCGCTGAACAAGCTCAGGAGAGGTTAATCATGGAAAATGACGAAAAAAAAGCAGTATTGGACGTCCTGGCCGGCAGATTAAATCAGGCCATTCGCTTATATATGGAAAACTGTTCCCGCTGCGGTACTTGTATCGATGCTTGTCATGCATACGCTTCAACCGGTGATATTCGATATAGTGCGGTTGGTAGAGCACAGAATATACGGCGTCTCTTCGAGAATTATCACTCTATAACGGGCAAGGTTGCTCCATGGATGAACGAACCCGTGGAGCTGGACCAGGTCTGGATGGATAAGGTGTACGAAACCGCTTACACGTGTACTGGATGCAGACGGTGCATGGTACACTGTCCCTTTGGAATCGACACTCAGCAGATCCAGCTTATTGCGAAAGCTATGCTCATAGAAGCGGACATGGAACCCAAACCGCTTACTATGAAAGCGAAAAACGCCATCCAAAGAGAAGAAAAATTCGATCAGACACGTGAAAAATTCCAAAAAGAACTCGAAAAGATAAAGGAAAGCCTTTTTGAGAGATGGCCGGAAACGGCCAAGCTGGCGGATCCTATCCCGGTCGATAAAGTAGGTGCCGACTATCTTTTCGTCTCGATGACGGAGAAGCCTTCGATTCTCCCGGCGGCGGGCATACTGAATGCCGCGGGCGCTAACTGGACGTTAAGTTACTTTGAAGCGGTAAACTTCGGGGCCTTTCTCGGCAGCCCTACAATGTCCAAGCAGATCTACGAAAGAATTACCAAAGAAGCCGAACGGCTTAAGGTTAAAGAAGTCGTCATTTGTGAATGCGGTACTGCATTCCGACTTCTCAAACATCAGGTCAAGCGATCCTTTGGAGTGATCAGCCTACTGCAACTCATGGATCGTTACATAAAAACAGGCAAAATCAAGCTGGATAAATCGGCGGTGGAAGGAAAAATCACTTACCATGATCCCTGCCAGATAGCCAGAAACGGCGGTATCTACGAAGAGCCTCGGAATTGCCTGAAGGCCCTAACGGATGATTTTGTAGAGTTAATCCCCAACAGAATAGAAAACTGGTGTTGCGGCGGCGGTGGCGGACTCGTCATAGGTGCGGAGCCTGAGTGGCGCATGATGACTTCCAGAGTCAAAGCGGATCAGATCAGAGCGTCAGGTGCTGAAATCGTGGCAACGGCATGTGAAATGTGCTATGCACAACTAAAGGATATCAACGACGATTTTGAATTGGATCTAAGGGTATCTTTAGTTTCGGATCTGGTAGCGGAAGCTTTGGTGTATTAGCCGCACTGTTCAATCTACTTCCAGGATGAGGAGATCAAAATGGCCGTCTACACTATTCATCCGTTAGCGGTCGGATTTAACGAAACCGACCAAGGCATTATGACGTACCAACGGTTCTACGGTAAGAGAATTGTCCTGCCTATTTACGCATTTGCGATCATGGGCGGTGATCGCAAGATCCTTGTTGATACCGGTCTTGAGGATTTTGTGGTGCCGGACGATTTAGAGGAGCGAATCGGTTTTCCCGTCATGAATTTCGAGGACGCCTTGGAGACCATCGGCTGGACTCCCGAAGACGTTGACGTAATCATCCATACTCACCTGCACAATGATCACTGCGAGAATGATGCCCTCTGCACAAACGCGGAAGTCTATGTCCAAAAAGCTGAGCTGGATTTTTGCATGGAACCGCACCCAATTGATCATCGTTATTATCCCGATGTTCTCGAAGACGTTAACATTAAGACCGTCGAGGGTGATGCCGAGATTCTTGACGGTATAAAAGTGCTTTTCACGCCGGGACATACACCCGGCGGACAATCAATTGCCGTGAACACCGAAAAGGGAGTAGCCCTGATTACAGGTTTGTGCTGCAACGCTGAAAATTTTCCTCAAGGCGGCGGGGTGATCTGTCCTGGAGTGCACATAGACGCAATTCAGGCCTACGAAAGCATGAAACGCATCAGGGAAGCTGCGGACATTTTAATTCCCATCCACGACATAGAAGTAGGCAAGAAAAAAGTTATCCCCGAATGATGGAAACCATTGGAGTATAAAGTGACAGAGAGTTTACTATCCGATCAAAAGGCCGCTGAGATTCTCGAAAGAAGTGGAGGCGAAAAGCTTCAGGAGTGTCTCGCTTGCAATAAATGCGACAATACGTGTTTTATCGAAAGTGCTTACCCGGGAATAACACCACGCAACATCACATTATCAATTCTCAACAAAGATACCGCTAAAATTCAACAGCTGGTCGATTCCGAATTTTTATGGGCATGTACTTTGTGCGGCCGCTGCATGGTTGAATGTCCCAAGAACATAAAACTCGATTCAATCATACGCATAATTAGAGGCTTAGCCTTGATCCAGGGCAAAGTGCCCAAACGCCTGGAAGAAGGGCTCAACAAGATAAAAGAGATCGGTAACAGTGTGGGGATCGATACCGAGGAATTCGTCGACAGTCTCCAATGGCTCGGAGAGGAGGCTGCTCCGGATCTCGGATTGGATGAAGATGAATTCACCGTTCCCATCGACAAAGAAGGTGCCGATTTCCTTTATATACCGAATCCGAGGGAATACACGTCGGCTCCCAACATGTTTTCGGTCTATCTTAAATTTTTCACAACCGTAAATGCCGACTGGACTTATGCCTCCAATCTTTGTGACATTTCGAACTGGGCTTATTATCTCGGAGACGATGAAACCAATATGGAACTCGTCCGCCGGACTGTCGAAACTGCACGGAAACTCGGAGTTAAGGCCATCATTACAACGGAATGCGGGCATGGATTCAAAATTATCCGCCATGATGCCGAAGAAATGATCGGAGAGCCTCTGGGTTTCGAGGTTTTGTCCATTGTTGAGCTGGCATATCAGTATTGGAAAGAAGGCAAGCTGAAGCTCAGAAAAGGAGCCATTGAAGGCAAAGTCACGTACCATGATCCGTGCAATGTCGGGCGCAAATTAGGGGTCTACGAAGCACCCCGCGAATTGCTCAAATACATCTGCGAAGAATATGTGGACATGGAACCGCACAGCGAGTATGCCGTATGCTGTGGGGGCGGCGGCAGTGTTGCCCAGAATACGGAAATGGGCCAGAAACGGCTTGCCTTCGGCAAAGCCAAAAGTGATCAGATTACCGCAACCGAGGCTACTTTGGTGACGACTTCATGCCAAATGTGTTTGGCGCAGCTCGTCGATATTCAGGCTCACTATAAACTGCCCGTCACCAATAGAACCGTGATCGAATTGGTTATGGATTCCCTCGAAGAATAGTTCCAAAGGGTGGGGAGCCGGAAAGCTCTCCACTTATTCCCTACCTTCGTGAAGACCACACATTGACGTATCCGCGAAAAAACAGTCCGATGAATGCCGGAATTCATTTCTCTATATCTCACAGCCCGTGAGTCTTAACGAACACATCCAAACACAGGGTAGGGCATCCCTTATGGGCGCTGGTCGGTCATACACAGCCCTAAAAGATGCGACTATCTTCTGTCCCTCGTGTAACAAAAGTAGGGCTACGCACAAGTCATTTCGGGCGAAGGCCGGAATCCAGGTTGTTTTGCCGTCTCTGGTAAGAAGGGCAACCGCTAGGGTTGCCCCTACAAGAAGGAAGTATCTCGTATGTATGGGTCCAATTTTCTCATCCAATCTTGCGCAGTAAACAAATATCGTCAAAGGCATGGACCCCGCATCAAGTGCGGGGTGACTCGTTGATTGCGGTTATGGATTGTACGATGTTGAATTTCGGGGTGCACTAGACAGCCTGAGCGAACAACATTACCCAAAACTGAGCTTTTGAGTATACTTTCGAATGTTAATGTCTATAAACGAGTCATTCGGCCAAAAAATATCAATTCTTGGATTTCCGGTAATTTTCTATGTTTTCATACGCTGTTTGGATTTCATGAAATCTTCGATTGGCCGCTTGGACCAAATAATCCGGAAGATTCTTAGGCAGGCTGTCTACATGGCATTCCTTGATTAGCTGTCTATAGCGTTTCTTAATGTGTTCATCTGAATCCGAAGGCTTGCAACCCAAAACACGGTAGGCTTCGTTCAAGCTATTCGCGGGTTTTTCCTTCGGACGTTCCTCTTTGGTTTTGTGCTCCCATTCATGTTCCCATTGATCCAAACGACAGACAAAACACTTGCCTTTCTCCAATGAGTCCGGGTGCGTGGGCCGGCCGCATGAAATACATTTTTTCAGTTTGGGGCTGTGTTCTTCACTCGTTCCGGATCCTAGACCCGCAGCTTTCTTTACGAGGATCTTTGCAAATGTACTCCAAAAGGCCATTCAAATCTCCCAACCTAGTCGAATTCAGCAGCCCGGCCCATCTGATTACAAAAAGGCCGGGCCGATACCATGATTCTAGGACAAAACCGGCTTTTCATCAGAACCGGTTTTGGAACAACAACAGGTCTCCCCGTCTTGGACCTTTATTCTAACTTCTTTACTCTTTTCCTGAAACTGATCCCACAATTCGGAAGCTCTTCGTTTAATTTCATCTTCTCTGGCTATGGCCGATTCGGCCAAATATGTGCCGATCTTCCATCCGGCACCTAAAGCCAATCCGGCTGCTCCATAGCCGATGATTTTTAAAGGTAATAATAAAATGCTCATAATGTTTCCTCCAGCCGATCGTTTAAAAAGTAAGAGGGTATTTTTTTGTGCGATGCAAAACCAATTCAACAGATTGAATTGCTACGGCACAGTTAATCATGTTCGGGATTTTTTACAAGAGATCCCCAAGACCATTATTCAAATCCGAAGCCTTTATATTGGAGTCTGGAATTCTTGCATGCATCAATGCACCTTCCACAATTGGTGCACAAGGAATTGCGACTTTCTTTATATGGCTGGAGGCCCATAGGACACACCTTCGTGCAATCCATTTCTTTACAACAAGGAGCGTTCGCGACTTTTCCGGCTTGTTCCACATGGAGAGACCGGCGGTTTGTTAAAAGTGACGTGCAGGTTCCGGTAGGACAAAAGTACTTGCACCAAAAATGCGGTAGGAAAGCAACTTCCGTGATGACCAGGACCACCAAGAAGAAAACTTCGATTGAAACCGATCTCTCTTTCACAAACATCATTGCTTCGGTACTTAACACGCCCGGTGCGCTGATGAAATTGAGCAAGGGGATTCCTATTGCTCCGGCCGCCGCAGTACCCACAAGAAGAATAGCTACCCGTGTCAGGTTTGCTTTGAGCGGTGAAGAAGATTGCGATACGTCGTCGAACCGACGTGCTTTAAAATGCAAGCGGCCTCGTACAAAAGCAATGAAATCAGAAATAGCGCCGTACGGGCACAACCAGCCGCACCATATGCGTCCCAAAACAAGAATGATCAGAATGGGAAAGATCGCCGCAGTCAATAGGGGTAAAGTCAATGTGCCCGCTGCAAATACGGCTTGCAGAATGACCGCCGGATCTGCGATTCCGAGTCCCCCTATATTGAGGGCATAGAAGGTTCCGGTTATGAGGTATATCTCATAGATGTTCAGGACCGGGATCACAAACATGAAAACTATGACGGCAAATTGGAAAACTCTTCGCCATTTGCCGATCATTCCCAACCCTCCGGTTTTCCCGGTTTGCTGTAGGGGAAATCGAATTTAATGTCCCCCTTACCACTGTCGATTTGGTACTTCTTTTCCAGGAGTTTTTCGCCGCCCAGGACCCGGCCGGTTTTTTCTTCGGCAGCGGATTCGGTGGATTCATAGCGGTTACGCGCCTTCTTGAAATAAAAGCCTGCTTCATCGACTCTGCCCATCCCGGTGGGAATTACATTTATCGAGCGTCGAGGACGGGTAGGGCACCTTTCTACGCAAATACCGCACCCAACACACTTATCGGTAATGACGGGAAACAAGTTCTGTTTGAGTATTATTGCTCGGTCCTGAAGAGGGCAAACATTATAGCACGTATTACAGAGCGCTCCTATTTTCTTGCCGGTGGCGTCCGGCAAAACATCATGTTCCAGAAATAAATGGCTGTAGCAGATTGTGGTATCGATGACCGCTCGTCCCATGTTGACCTGCTCAGGTCGCGTGACCTTCGCGTCCAAGGCTCCGGTGGGACATAATCGAGTGCATGCCATGCATAAGTAGCATGCTTTATTTTCCACGGACACAAATGGTGTTCCTATGGTTTTCCCCAAGCCGGCCCTAACTATCGAATGATAGGGACAAACTTCGAGACACCGGTTGCAGCGTATGCAGAGCGCCATGAACAAGGACTCTTCAACGGCTCCCGGAGGTCTTAATCTGTTCTCTTTGTATTTTTCCGAGGAGGTTTCCTGAAAGTGAAAAAGCTTTTTTAGCGAACCAAAGAAATTGTTTTCGGACATAAGTCGATCAATTCTCGCGGCCCAATTTCTCTACTTCTTCTTCGAAATTCACATAGACGTGACCGATATCTATTATCTCGGGGATTTCATGTCTTAAACGGGAACACAAAATCTCCAGGTCTGCTTGGCTTTCGGTTTCGAAATTCACGATCAGCTCAGTACCGCTCTCAGAAGAGACGTGGTAGGTGATCTCAGGATATTTTTTTATTTGTTTTATTACTTTGTCGCGAGTTCCCGGCTCAACGAAAAGAGCACTGCCGGTGATAATCATCAAATCCCCTGTCGTTTATAAAAGAAATCTCAATCTTTATACTTTGTCCGGGAATGCAGCATTCAAATCCGAAATGATCATCATATCGGCAACATCTTTGGGATCGCCGACTTTCTGAATTTTTGCCGCGCATATCTTGAATTCAGGTTGCTTAGACAAATCATCAAAGGCATCTATCGTGACCCTGTTTATCATGCGATCCCAGTCCTGATCGAACCACGGGACGAACAGAATACCCGGCATGGTTACTTTCACGACTCTCGCCGGCAAAATATTGAACCCGCGCCTGCTCGTCACCTTCACCAGATCACCGTTATTTATTCCATACGCTTTTGCGTCATCAGGATGTATTTCCACGAATGCATTCGGCTGAGACCGAGCGATTTCCGGGACCCTCATCGTCATGGTGCCGCTGTGCCAATGTTCAATAACGCGGCCCGTCGTCAAGAAGAAGGGATATTCTTTGTCGGGCGGCTCTTCCGGCCCCTGATACGGACGTAAGAAAACGTTCGCTTTCCCTTCATGTTTTAGGTCCCCATAGAAATAGATTACCGCTTGTGGAGGAACCTTAACGATCTCGGGCATATCCATTATGGGGTCGCTGCCCCTAAGGTATCTTCTTACCGTACCCGGATGTTTTTCGTTAGGGCAAGGCCACTGGAGACCTTCTTCCAATTTAGCAAGCCGCTCATACGTGATTCCGTATAGAGTGTGTTCCGTGAGCTTCACGCATTCCCTGTAATCGTCCCATGCTGCTTTATATGCGGCCGGTATGTCGTTCCCATTCCATGGGATAAGTTTTTCCAACCCCATCCTTTTCGCAAGTTGCGCAGCTATCCACAGATCCGGCTTTGCTTCTCCGGGGGGTTCCACACACTTTTGAGTAAGTTGGCTGCGACGTTCCGAACAACCATAAACGCCGCCTTTTTCATAGATGAAAGCCGCAGGCAGAACTACGTCTGCTAATTGCGTTGTACGAGTGGGGAATATGTCCAAAACCACCATGAAACCATCGTTCATATTCTTGTGATATTTGTGGCAATTCGGAAGCGATTGGGCCGGATTCGTGGTGCTGACCAGCATTGCTTTAAGAGGTTTATTTGCATCGTTTTCAGCCCCGAGCTTTGCGAACATCTCCATGGTATGAAAACCGGGTTTAGGATCAATGCTCCCCGCTGGAATCCCCCATGACTTTTCAACCTGGGCTCTGGCTTCGGGATTGGCTATTAAGCGGGTCCCGGGAAGGAGATGTGACAAAGTACCCGTTTCCCGAACGCCGCCGCAGGCATTCGGTTGACCTGTCAAAGAGAATGAGTCGGCGCCTTCTTTACAAATGTTTCCGGTGATCAGATGAAGGTTGTGGATGAGATTGTTTGCCCATACTCCTCGAGTACGCTGATTGAGACCCATGGTCCAAAGGCTCAAGGTGGGGCCTTCGGTTGCGAATCTTCGGGCTGCTTCTTTTATATTTTGGGCGGGACATCTTGTTATCTTTTCAACGGCTTCGGGCGTGAATTGTTCGAGGAATTTTGCATATTCATCAAAATTTTTGACTTCCGTTCCCGTTGTGAATCTGCAGAGATTCTCTACAAAAAACTTGTTGGTCCAGTTGTTCTTCACGATCTCCCTGGCCATACAATGGAACACGGCAAGATCGGTACCTGGGTCCGCAGGCAGCCATACGTCGGCTATACGGGACGTGGATGTCAGACGTGGTTCGCAGACGATGACGTTGATCTTTTCAGGGTCTTTCATTTTCTGTCGTGCAACGCGACGAAAGATAATCGGATGACATTCGGACATATTCGAACCGACGATAAAGAGCGTTCTGGCGCTTTCAATATCCGCGTATGCTCCCGCAGGTTCATCGGTTCCGAATGTAGTCATGTAGCCGCCCACGGCTGATGCCATGCACAATCGGGGGTTTCCGTCCGCATGGTTTGACCGGAATCCGCCCTTCCAGAGCTTGTTAAAAGTGTAGCTTTCTTCGGTCATACATTGGCCGGAACCGTAATACGCGACTGCATCTTTACCGAATTTTTGATGTAATTCCTTAAATTTATTGGCTACCAGGTCAAGAGCCTGATCCCAGGTTACACGTACGAATTTTCCTTCGGAGTTTCTTACCATCGGATAAAGCAGTCTATCCGGGTGGTACATGCTCTGGTAACCTTTAAAGCCTTTGACGCACAGAAATCCGAAATTGGTAAGAGCGGCAGGATTGCCCCTTAATCCGACTACTTTCCCGCCACGTACTCCGGCATATACTCCGCAACCGGTACCGCAGAATCGACAGGTTCCCTTGATCCATTTGTCGACTTCAATACCGTCATCAGAAGCACCGGCTACTTTGGCGAAAGGTATATTGAGCGCACCGGCTGCAAATGCTGCTGCCGACATTTTTATCATTTCTCTACGTGTGATGTTCATTGATGCCCTCCAGACCTATCAGAAACCCGGGACATTGAAGCGGTTTGCGCGACCGGGGGAAAACTTCTCGTATTGTTTGATCTTGTGAACGGTGAACCAGTGGCTCTTGTGACAAAACGAACAGTTCGTGACGAGGGCATCTGCCGGCATATTGTTTACCTGTTGCGAATGACACCCAATACACACGTTGCGGTCCGGACGAGCTCGAAAGTTCGTTGCATCGCCGTGACAGACTCCGCAGATGACGTTATTGATCCCGTGACGCGAACCCAACCATTTTGCATACTGAGCGGGCGTTTCTTTCTTATGGCAGTCCTGACAATTCTGTTTGCCGAACTGTGTTCTGTGGCAATCGGGAAGTTCTCCTGGTGCAAGTGGTGGAGCTTTGAATTCGCGCCACTTGGGGTCCAGCACGCTGGAGGGCTGAGTGCCCGGCGGGCAATCGGGACAATCTTTCGTTTGAGTCGAAGCAGGATTCCATGATCCGCAAACCAGCAAAATAAGAACAAGCAGCAAAGCCGCTCTTTTCATGTTAAGTCCTCCTTCGAGTTCATGATGCGAATTTTTGAATATTTCATTTCTTAATGGCGTCCAACAGAGCCGGAACGGCGGGACCGCCGATCTCAACGATGGCTCGCCTTGCGCGTTCGGAGACGTTCTTGTTTTCGGATTTCAATAAAGGCAATAACTGCTCTACTGCAGGTTCGCCAATGATGCTCAATGCCTTTGAAGCAAATTCCGCAGACGGGACGCTGTCTTTCTTGAGAATTGAAATAAGCTGCGGAATCACTTGAGGACCGAGACGACCTAGGGCCTCCGCGGCTCCAGGGCCGGTGTCAGGATGGTTGAGAGCACTCAGAAGATCAGGTACGGCCACGCTTTTCAGATTTACAAGCGAAAGCACCGCCGCGTCACGAACCCGCCTATTAGGATCTCCCAAAGCTTTGATGAGAGGCCGAACTGCTGCTGCAGAGGCATCTCCCATACTCATTAGAGTCAACGCTGCAGCTTCTCTGACCTGCTGATCTTGGTCCGAGAGGGCCTTTGTAACTTCCGGGAGCGCGCTTTTGGCCGCAGCTCCAAAATCGGCCAAAGCTTCAAGCGCATTCTGTCGTACGATTTCGTTATTGCTTTGCAGGAGTTTGACTATCTCAGGGACAAATGCATCAGAGGACTTGTCCAAACGTCTTATTTTGCGCAGCGCTTCGGATTGCAATACCGGATCGGATCCCGTCAGAGCTTTCATAAGACTTTGCTGATCTGTTTCCGCAGGAGCGTCGGCGAAGGAAGATGCTGCAAAGATAAGCCAAATCATGACACTTATTGAAAGTAGTCTTCGTATCATGCGTGTTGCCTCGCCTCTGCCGCCTGAGCATTGCCGGATCTCGTAAACTCGCCGGTTTCGATTGGTACGATAATTTTCAGGATGGTGGTGAGAATTAAGGCTCCAATGGCCCAGATGCCTGCCGTCACTATCAATTCCAGCGTGGTGGGAACGTATTCCCAAACCTCACCGAGCGGAGCGGGTATGAATCCGGGGATGATAAGCCCCATTCCTTTCTCTATCCAGATTCCGATGATGATGAGCACGCAGCCGATATTGAGCGTCGCAAAGTTCTTTCTGGTTTTGGGAATGAGAAAAATAATGAATGCAGTGATATTGAAAATAAGGGCCGTCCAAATCCAAGGTACAAAAACCCCTTTTCCATGCAGACCGAGATAAAGATACTTTAAAGGAGAAAGATGATGAGTGTCAGAATAAAGCTCTTTGAAAAACTCAGCTCCGAGCAGAAACAGGTTGACCGCCATTGCTACGGCTATCATTTCAGCTATCTTGAAGAGAGCTTCATCCTTCACATGGAATTTTGTGTAGTGTCGCACTATTTGGTAGAGCAAAATGATTAGAGCCGGTCCCGAACAGAACGCGGATGCCAGAAATCTTGGAGCCAATATGGAAGCGTTCCAGAAAGGTCTCGCAGCCAATCCGTTGTATATGAAAGCGGTGACCGTATGGATGCTGACGGCCCATGGAATCGAAAGGAGAATAAAGGGCCAGATAAACCTCTCGTTTACCGGTTTCTCGTTGTACATTTTGTAAAGGATGTAACCGGGAATAAAGAGGTTTAAAAAGAGGTAGCCGTTCAGGACGACTATATCCCAGCTCAGCATTGAAATAGGTAGATTTAGAATTCCTAAACCGGGTATCAGATGCCATACCCGATCCGGTCTGCCTAAGTCTGCGGTAACAAACATGAGGCACATGGAAAGAGCGCTCACCGCGAGTGCTTCACCTACAATCACGATATCGCGAATCGGGCCGAAATCATAAAGATATGCAGGAATTATCAGGAGTACCGCTGCAGCTGCAACGCCCACGAGAAAGGTGAAATTGCCGATATAGAAGCCCCACGAAACATAGCTGGTCATTCCCGTAACAATGAGGCCCTTTTGCAGTTGTTGCACGTAAGCGGCAACCCCGATTCCCGCAACTATCGTCAAGGCTCCCATCCACAGGAAATAAACAGGGGGACCGGTGATTAACCTTTTTGCCGCCTGAACCAAAAATCCGGATCGCTCCATGATGGCCTCAATCTAAACGGAGAAGAAATAATAGAATTTCGGTTGTGTATTTAATTCTTCTTTGAGTCGAAAAACTCTCTTGGTCTGAATTATCCGGCTGATTTCGCTGTTGGGATCTAGTAGGTTTCCGAATTTGCGTGCTCCCACGGGGCAAACTTCCACACATGCCGGATATTTTCCATTTCGTACCCGTTGAATACAAAACGTGCATTTTTCCACAACGTTTCTCATCCGCGGTCGATTTCCCAAATAATGCACGTTTGTGTTGATTTCTTCTTTAGGTATTACGGGTTCTGCAAAGTTGAACCATCTACCCATGTACGGGCATGCGGCCATGCAATAGCGGCATCCTATGCACCAATTATAATCCACTACCACCAAGCCGTCCGGTTCCGTCCATGTCGCCCGGACGGGACAAACTTTCGTGCACGGTGGATTGGCACAGTGCTGGCACTGCACCGGCATGTAGTAGTAACCCTTTTCCGGAACTTCTTCGGGATCGTAGTAAATGTTGGATTCCTCGAAGTCCATATTTCCGTCTTTGAAGCGCAAAACACGAATATAGTGAATCTGCGGGTCCCTGGATTGATTGTTTTCCTCTACACAGGCATATACACAGCGTCGACAGCCGATACATCTTTGGATGTCCAAAGCATATCCGAAAAGTGTGTGGTCGATGGGGCCTTCAGCCCCGACGGTAAACTCTTTACCGTATTTCTGTTTGTAATCCGAACGTAGTCTCTCAAGTGTTTCTTCAATTTCTTTTTTCGACATTCTTTGGAATTGATTTTGAAAAAACTCCTGCCATGAACATGAGCTTACGGAAAGCATTCCCAGGACTGCAGCCGCACCTGCTATAAATTGTCTCCTTGAAGGCATCACTTCCGCTTGTCCGGCCGAATCAGCGGCTTTGTTTTCTTTTGTAAAGGTTGTTTCGGCCTCGAAACCATTGGACTCTTCAGATTTCTTTTTTTTCATGGCCGAATCCTTTAATGCTTTGCCGATTTTTCAATCGGCGTCCACGGTTTGTTTGGTGGAGGCTTTGGCGCCAAAGGTTTGAAACGCGGAGAATGAGGATCATGGCAACTTACGCACAAGTAGTACTGTTTCACACCGTTCCAGTTTCCGGTTCTCCGGCCGTGAATTCCGTTGCGCCAATCCCTGTATTTGGTTCCGTGACATTTTCCACAGAGAAGATATGAATGTTCAAAATCGATGGGTTTGTTATCGCTCAAAGGCAGCAAGTAATTCCTGTTCTCCGGATGGTGACAATCTAAACACCATACCCGTACCCCGCCGTGACGGAGCCGAATATTTCTATGTACAAGTAAGTTTTCTCTCCGATTAAAATTTACCGGAAAATCTTTTTCGGGTCCATGACATGCCCGACATGGCGTTATCGTTTTAGGGAGCGGGTTCAATGGAACAGGAAATTCCTTGCCGGCTTCCATTTCTTCGGTTTGCTCGAGATTCCTTGGGTCCTCGAAATCCGCAGGAATTTCAGGACCCCGGGCTATAGAAATGCCCGCAATTATTGAGCATACCGACAGTAGCCCAAGAAGCCAAAATATAGGTTTCATGCACCAGCCTTTCGGAAAGACTATTTAGCCTCTTTGCCGCCGTATCGTTGCTGATAGAACTGCTCCAGACGTTTCAGGTCTTCAGGGCTCATTCCTTCTTTGTACCACTTGTGACTCGGATCACTAAAAACCAGTTCGTTTAGCATGGGAGCCGCTTGATCTTTGCCTCCCATTACCCGTTCTACTTCCGGAAGGAATTTCTCGTAGAAGTGTTTGGCCACTTCATACATGCCATGCCACCACGTATAATCGGGACCCATCATAGCAGCGCCGTGTCTGCCTCTACGTCCTTCGTGGTGCCACAATTCGTAGTAGATCCAGTCCAGCTTATCATCAAAATCAGCCTTCGTGAGTTTCCCCATGTCCATCAAACGTTGCCTAACTTTGGTGGCGGGGATTGCGAACTTATTGTTATACAGCTCAACCAACTCATCGTATTGCGTGTAATGGCCGTCAACCATGAAGTCGCTGTGACATTGACGGCAAACATCTCGCATGTTTTCGCGTTTTTCTTTCCACTGAGTCAGCTTCTTAGAAACAGGAGGTCGTAATGTCCATGAAATCCGCTGTCCGACATCGTGGTTTGATTTCTGATTGGGTGTTGCCGAAATATGGCACGTTGCACAGGTCGCAGTATCCTGATAATCAACCCCGACTATCCATTCCGGTTTTTCCATATTCATTTTGTCGCGAAATGCCTGGTAGAGAATGCCGTGTTTGGATTCCTCGTACACTTCTTTTTGAGGGTGATCCGGTCCCAAATGGCATTTCCCGCATGCATCAGGTCTTCTCGCCTGCTCAATGGAAAATCGGTGCCTTGTATGACAGGCTGAACAGCTTCCCTTGCTGCCGTCGGGATTTATTCTTCCGATACCGGTGTTGGGCCAAGTGGAAGGATCAAGCTTTCCGTTCGCGAGCACCTTGATATTTGACCCGTGACACTGCCGGCATCCGGTAGCAACCGCCGCAGGACCGCCCACTACGGTGCCGAGGTAATTGTCCAAAGAGTTGAGAATGTCGGCACCTTTGGCATGATGCGAGTTTTGCTGCTGATCGAATTGATCTTTATGACATCGGGAGCAGTCTTTGGGAGAAACCAAGGTGGCAATCCAAAAACCCCGATGATCATAGCCATCCGGGTCACCCGGGGTCTTATCGCTCTTCTTTTCCGCCCTGTGACAATCGTAACAGTTTACCCCGGCTTGTCCCATGCGACCCGCGCGCCACATTTTGTGAAGCGCCGGAGTCTTTATTTCGTGACATTTGATGCAGACCTGGCCTTCGGGTGCGCCGTAGAGCTTAGGATCCACCTTCACGGCGGACAACGCGTTTCCGGCGAACATAAAAATGCAGAGCACCGGTAATAAGAGGATCTTTGCCATGATTATTCTCCCTAAATCCCTTATAGCTGTGATTATCTGTGTCGTCTGCGGAAAAAAGGAAATCGAATGGACTCCATGTGAACTAAGTTCCGGAAAAGAGCCGACGAAACAATCTCTCCGTTGATTATCGCTAACCAAAGGTCATACTGCCTTTGAAATTTGTGTGTAGAGGAACTGATAGTGCCTTGTTTAGAGCACTATAACCCTAAGGAATGGCTTATATGGTGGACATGATGCCACAAGCTCAGGTAAGATTGCGGTAAAAGATTGTAAAGAAGATGTAAATTTTGTCTCGGTTCAATTTGACAGTTTCCCGAACTCTCTTTAAGCTATCCTCACATCTCCGCTTTAATTCAAGAGCAATCATGACCGTAAAGTCTAAAATCGGCCTTGGTCCAAACATATCCACCAAGTTTTTAATTATTTCTTCCGTTACTGTTGGAATGATTTTTTTTCTTCTTTTCGTTTGGATTAGCCGATTGCAGGAAGAACATATTATGGATCAGGTACGGATGCAGGCGGTCATCTTGCATAAGCAGCTCTCATTAACGAGACAATGGGTTGCGGATCAGGATGTAAGACTCTTCGATAATCCGGGAAGTGCAACGAATCAAAAAGCGGATACTGCACCAAAGGCTGAACACGGAGGAGAGTTTTACAAGCAAATAAGCCCTTCCGTCCTCACAAAAATTCTATCCGAAAGGGCTCAGGCAAAGGAAGATTTTTCATTTCGCATTACCAATTTGGAGCCCATGAACCCTGATAACAGGGCCGACGAATTTGAGCAGCTTGCGCTCAGTAGATTTCGGTCAGGCAACAGAGAAGGAGTTTTCCAGAAGCAAGACGTTGAAGGACGGACTACGCTCCGGTATGTGGCGCCCATTGAAGTAAATAAAAGTTGCATTGAATGCCACAAGGAGCAGGGGTTTCGTACGGGAGAAGTAGGGGGCTGTCTCAGCTTATTTATCCCCATGACGGAGGCGGAAAAGGCAATTCGTCGCAATCGTGCGGTTCTTTTGATCGGAGGGTTACTTTTTGGTGGGTCATTGACGGGTTTGCTCTACATGTCCGCCCAGCGTCTTTTCTTGAGGCGCATCAGGGATCTGAAATCAGGTTTTAGTAAATTAAGTTCAGATCCGTCCGGCGCTTTGTCGCATGTGGCCGGTGATGAATTGAGGGAAATCGAAAATCTGTGTTCCGAATTGGATCAACGATTGGCCGATCAACACCGAGATCTTGAGCGCAAGGTCGTGGATGCGACAAAGGATTTAACCGCTGCAAACAGGAGACTCGAACGAACAAATCAACAGCTAGAAACATTGAATAGGGCTAAGACGGATTTCCTAACCGACATATCTCATGAACTTCGGACCCCGTTAACCAATATCAAGGGAGCCGTAGATTTTCTTGCACGCAAGGATGCATGCTCCGATCCTCAATATTTGGATATTATCCGCAGGAATTCCGAACACCTGATCAAAATGGTTGTCGATTTCCTGGACTACTCACGAATCGAATCGGGGCAACTTGAATTGCATCTGGAACCGGGGTGCATAGGAGAAGTCATTAAGGAAGCATGTGATTCATTAACAGGTGAAGCACAAAAGAAGAATGTCGAAATTACACTAGATGTATTTGACGAGTGTGAAGTCGTTTTCGACAAATTGAGAATTTATCAGGTGATGCTGAATTTGTTGTCGAATGCCGTCAAGTTTTCCCCTGATGCGGGCATTATCAGAGTTTCTTTGGAAAAGAGAAATAATGGATGCAGGGTGTCGGTTCAAGATGAAGGTCCCGGGATTGACCCAGCCTTTCACAAAGCCATTTTTGAAAAATTCTACCAAATAGGTAACGGCGCAGATCTGCGCTCTGTTGGATCTGCCGGTATAGGTTTGGCGATTTGCCGCGGGATCGTTTTGTCGCACAAGGGCGACATCGGTATCGAAAGCACCCCTGGGCATGGAAGCACCTTTTATTTTAAAATACCGGGAATTTGAGCATGAATTCTCCGCTCATACTTGTTGTCGATGACGATCCCGACATTCTGAGGATATTGAAAGACAACCTTGAGTGGGACGGTTATGCAGTCCTGACTGCCGGCGGCGGCCAGGAGGCTCTTTCCGTTCTTGATCGGCAGAAACCGGATTTAGTGATCCTGGATCTCTCCTTACCGGACATTGATGGAATAAGGGTTTGCAGGATGATTAGGACCAAATCCGACACTCACATTATTATTTTGACCGCAAGAGACCGCGTGCCGGACAAGATACTCGGTTTGGAATCCGGAGCCGATGATTACGTAGTAAAGCCCTTTGATTATATGGAGTTAGCGGCAAGGATAAAAGCGCAACTTCGACGAACACGAACCGCATCCGACCGGCCGAATGCCCTGGTTTTCGGCTCTTTAAGTATAGATACGGAGAAAAACGCTGTTTTCAAGAAAGGGGTTCGTCTTAATTTGACGTTAAGAGAATTTAAGCTCGTTCTTTTGCTGGCGGAAAACCAGGGAAAGGTGATGAGCCGGCCGTTAATACGTGACCTGTTATGGCCCGAAAAGGATTTGTATCAGGATAGTCGTGCAATAGATGTCCACATTCAGCATTTAAGATCGAAAATAGAAGATAATCCTTCCGAGCCCAAAATTATCACGACAGTGCAGGGTGTCGGTTACATGTTTGTTTCTCCTGAGCCTCTCGAATTATCTCCCTCCTAAAAACTTTTATTTGCCGGTTCAATAGCATTCTGCATTAAAACTCCGGTTTTTATCAAATAGTAGTTGAATTTTTCGTAATAATAGATTAGAAACACATCGATTTTAACGATTGTCTCTTGGGTGCGATACCGGCTGCGCCATTGCCGAGGCCTGGTCGCCCGGATTTTTCCTTTGGAGGTGTCCGCATGCTGGACTTTGATTTAGATACTCAACGCAATGCGGTGATTCGAGTTATAGGCGTCGGCGGAGGAGGCGGAAACGCCGTCAATAACATGATCAGGTCGGGGCTTGGCGGTGTGGAATTCATGTCCGCCAATACCGATGCTCAGGCATTGAGCAACAACCTGGCAGAAATTAAGCTCCAGATAGGTGGTCAGCAGACAAAGGGTCTCGGAGCCGGAGCGGATCCCGAAGTTGGACGCATAGCCGCCAACGAGGATTATGACAACATACGTGATTCTCTCGAGGGTTCCGATATGGTCTTCATCACCGCAGGTTTGGGCGGTGGAACCGGAACCGGGGCTGCTCCGATCATCGCGAGAATCGCACGTCAGGAAATCGGTGCCCTTACCGTTGCAGTTGTAACCAAACCCTTCCTCTTTGAGGGTAAAAAGCGGATGCGGCAGGCGGAAGAGGGAATTGAAGCTCTTCGGCGCGAAGTAGATACCCTCATTATTATCCCCAATCAGAGACTTCTCTCGCTCAAAAAAGATATATCTTTCCTGGACGCCTTCCGAAAAGCGGACGATGTACTTCTCCAGGGTGTTCGCGGCATCTCGGATTTAGTCACCGTCAACGGCCTCATCAACTTGGATTTCGCTGATGTAAAAACCATCATGCAGGAAAAGGGCGTCGCTCTCATGGGTACCGGGTCGGCATCCGGAGAAGGCCGCATGGAAGAAGCCACAAGGACGGCGATCAACAGTCCTCTGCTGGAAGACATTTCAATGTCGGGTGCACGCGGAGTTCTTATAAACATTACCGGTTCCACAAACATGTCATTGGCCGAAATAAACGATGCGGTTACCTTGATTCAGAATGAGGCTCATGAAGAGGCGAACATCATCTTCGGAGCGGTGATTGATGAAGAAATGGGCGATTCCGTAAATGTGACGGTCATTGCAACAGGATTCGGAAGAGCCGAGTGCAACATGTATTACAGGCAAGAACCGGTGAAAAATCATTCCCCCATGAATCTTCCCATTGAAGAACCTCAGATCGAAAAGCCTCTGGCCAAGACCGTTATCCCGGGCAGATCCAAAGATGTCACGGTTCCTTCTTTTATTCGCCGAACACAACGCGAAAGGGTCAATAGACATCTTGGGGTTGTAGAAGATTACGCTCTGGACAATGAAGAAGATCTCGACATTCCTACTTTTCTTAGGAAGCAAGCCGAATAGATCTGGAATGGGGCAGCCGAAACTGCCCCTATTTGTCTTACCTACTTAATACAACATATGTGGATACCGCCTTTAGTACGTATTCTCTTTAATTCACTCTTAAACTATCAACCAAAAGAGCTCTCTGCTGATTTTCACTGAATTCAAAGGAGAACTCTGCCGGTGTGTTCAAGAGGACTTCGGCTTGGGGACCGCCTCGTTCTTCCAAAATGATCATCGAAATGCTATGCTGGCGGATCATTCAATGAGGTTGGTGGATGAGACAGGTATTGAAACTTACTTTCAGGATGTTGAAGATCATCCTCTTATTGATCATCTCTCTTGAAATTCTAAGTTTTTTGGCTATCACGATCAGCAACTACATCCTGTATGGGCATGCACGCGAGGGGAGCAGGGCCGTTTATGACGGATACACGCTCTTTTTGCAAACCTCGGGCGTGAGGCCCACCACAAACAACGAAAAATCCCCTGATCCAAGAAGGAATAGAACGATCTGGTTTTTCGGTGGGAGCACAATGCGTGGCTCAACTGAAGATGACGGTAAGACAATCCCTAGTCTTGTGGCTCATTATTTGAATTCATGGGATCAAGATCATCGCTACACGTGCGTTAATTTCGGGACGAATTCATTCAATTCGTTGCTGGAAACGAAGTACTTGGTCAAGCAATTGGTGGAAAATCCTGACAAGCCCGATATGGTGATATTCTATGACGGCGCAAATGATCCAAAATACTTTGCCGAGCACCAATCACCGTACGGACACCACGGTTATCGTAGGGTGAAAGCACTCATCGAAAGTTATTATGCAGGTTGGTACGGCATCTTCAAACCGATTCATGCAGCCGTTAATGCATCATTCACCAGAGAACTGTACGATAAAATCCATCAGATTTTTATTCCTATTCAGGTATCAAGTGAAGCTCTGGAGCAATTCGTGAATCTTTCCGAAAAGAGATACGATTTTGTGAACAAACTTGCCGGGTGCTATGACGCTGAATTCTTATTAATGTGGCAGCCGACCATTTACGTTGAAAATTGTGAAATTCCGGAGTCGGTGAAACGAGCGGAAAAAAGTCCTCTCGTTGACTCATCCAAACTGGACACAATGCGGAATAATTTTGCTCGACCGTATAACAGTATTGAAGAGCGGCTAAAGAGTAAACCATACTTCGTTACCCTTCGGAACTCTCTTTGCGACAGAACCGAAGCAGCATATCAACCGGACGGCGTACACTTGACCGATAACGGTCGACAAATGGCTGCAGCAAAAATTGCAAAGAAGATAATCGAGAGGACCGTGGCCGAAGGGACAAAAAATTGAGACCTCCCCGAACCGCCTACATTTTGCTCTGGTTCCCCGAACCAACAGAGACCTTCATTTTCAGGGAAGTAGTAAATCTTTGGCATGCGGGCTTTCCGTTAAAAGTGTTCACCCTCTATGGTCCCCGAAAAGATCGACTTTCACCGGAAATGTTGGCGGTTTCGCCTCAAATCGAGCGGCTCGGCATTCAGTATGCTCGTGAAATACATTCCGAAATTGCATACTGGATGAAACGTAATCGCCGGATGACGATAAATTTGTTGAAAACCGTTCCCATTCGGAAGTGGAACGGATTGGAAAAAGGCGGTGAAAACCTGTGGTCATTCGCTGCCGGCTTTCGTCTGGCTCGAAGATTTGTCGAGGAAGGCATTGAGCACATACACGCACCATGGGCAAATGGACCTGCTACCGCCGCATGGATCGCCTCAAGACTTACCGGTATTCCTTTCAGTTTCACCGCCCGGGCCTGGGACATATATCCGCCGGATGGAGCGCTCAAAGAAAAAATTCACGACGCTCTTTTCGTCAGGAGCGAAACCAAGGCCAATATACGTTACTTGCATGAATATTCAGGTGAACCGCTCGAGAAGTTCCGCCTCACCTATAATGGGGTTCCCCTCAAAGCCAAGGGAGATGCACCTGTTTTAATGCAGGAACCTTACAAGTTTCTAGCGGTGGGCCGATTCGTAGGAAAGAAAGGTTACGATTATTTGCTCAAAGCATGCCGAATTCTTAAGAAGGATGGAATGAATTTTCGGCTTTCATTTGTGGGATCGGGGCCACGCGAAAAAGAGCTTAAGTTCCTTACATGGAAGTATCAACTGACCGATTTTGTCGAATTTTGCGGGTATGTCACGCATGATAGGATAGCGGATCTTTTCATGTCTGCGGACCTATTTATTATGCCGAGCATAATCCACAAATCCGGAGACAGAGACGGTATTCCTACCGTATTAATGGAAGCTTTAATGCACAGAGTCCCTGTTATTGCAACGGATATTTCGGGAATAGGGGAACTCGTCGAAGATGGAATAACGGGCAAACTCATACCTGAAAAGAATGAACGTGAAATAGTGAATGCGGTTCGATTTTTGATCGGGAACAGGACGTTGGCACTGGAAATGGCTGAGAACGGAAGAAATCGTGTGCTTGAGTTGTTCAATCCCGAAGTCAATCATAGACGGGTTCAAGATCTGTTTATTAAAGAAACCGGTCTTGGGGATAATTCACCAGCTCTCTAAATTCGATTGTTGAACAATTTGTAATCGGCGATCAATTCGAGAAACTCTGAGCCTGCTCAAACCGGTAGATCTCACATACTTTTCAGTTCGGCGGAAGACAACCGCCCCTTCTTAACGCATTTCATCAATTCCGTAGTCTTCTATCGATCCATGCAATTCTCTCAATGATGTTTATTTCCGACACGGACATGATCTGAACCCTTTCCACCTTGGAATGTAACTTGAAGCGAAATAAGCTTACGGCTAATAGATAGACTAAATCATTATCTGGAGAAAAAATGTCTGATTACTATGATCCCAAAGATTTGGAGAAATTCGGAGATATAGGCAAGGATGCTCCTGAGCTTGCAGAGAAATTTTTCAGTTACTACGCCGGCGTCTTTGCAGAAGGAGAGCTTACCGAACGTGAAAAAAGCCTGATAGCCCTTGCTGTTGCACATGCAGTACAATGTCCCTATTGTATTGATGCATATACAAAAACGTGCCTCGAAAAGGGGTCGAATGTAGCCGAAATGACGGAAGCGGTACACGTCGCGTGTGCAATACGTGGAGGAGCTTCGCTGATCCATGGAATCCAAATGAGAAAAATTGCGGAAAAACTTTCCATGTAAACAGGAACTGAAGAAATGCTCTCCTTCTCCAACAATTTAGCATTAAACGACCTGTCGTTAGTACGGAAGGACATTGCCGTGCTCCAGGTCAACATAGGTTTGGCCTGTAATCAGACCTGCAAACATTGTCACCTGGACGCGGGACCTGATCGAAGTGAACTGATGCCTTTGGATGTGATGGATGAAGTCATCAGCGTCGCCCAAAAAATTCCTTTTCAGGTGATAGATATTACAGGGGGCGCGCCGGAGCTGAATCCGCTTTTGATCCATCTGTTGCAACATGCTGCCGAATTGGCTCCGCGGGTAATCCTACGCTCCAACTTGACAACATTGAGCGCGGACAAATACCGGAAGCTTGCGGAGTTCGCACGTTCGATGAACCTGGTAATTGTCGGTTCGTTGCCGGCAGTAAATCTTCAGCAGGCCGAAAGCCAGAGAGGGTCAGGAACGTTTGAAAAATCCCTCGACACACTCAGGATATTGAATGATGTGGGATACGGAGTTTCCGGGGGAGTTTTTGAACTCGATCTGGTCTGCAATCCCGCGGGGGCCTTCCTGCCGGCTAATCAGGAACAGCTGGAAGAAAAATTCCGACAAGCCCTTTCCAAGAAATGGAATGTGAGCTTTTCTCATTTGTATACCTTTGCAAATGCTCCGCTCGGCCGATATAGAAAATGGCTGGTTCAAACCGAAAATTTTGAAGACTACATGGCAAAGCTTGCATCATCTTTCAATCCCTGCACTCTAGAGTCCGTAATGTGTAGAAACTTGATCTCCGTGTCTTGGGACGGATTTCTATTCGACTGCGATTTCAACCAGGCCGCTGGACTGCCGAGTGGTAACAAAAGGACTTACATAACCGACCTGGAAAAAATGATAGTTCCCGGACTACCGATTGCCGTCGCGGATCATTGCTATGCCTGCACTGCAGGGGCCGGGTTTACCTGAGGCGGAGCGATTTCAGGATGAATCGTGCATTCATCTGATTCGGATAATGTATGAACGATTACTACAACGGAGAAAACCGCAAGGCCGTAGTCTTGCTGTCGGGTGGAATTGATTCAACAACGTGTTTGGCGATAGCCCTGTCGGAAAAATATTCCGTTTTTGCCCTCAGCTTTTATTACCATCAACGTCATTTGGTTGAAATGAACGCCGCCAAACGGGTAGCGGCGCATTTCGGAGTTGAGAACCACCTCATTTTGGAATTGCCCTTGAACCGAATAGGCGGCTCGGCACTCACGGCCAATATTGATGTTCCGAAGAACCGGGAAAATCTTGAAACATCTGATGAAATCCCTATTACCTATGTGCCCGCGAGAAACACCATTTTTCTTTCGTTTGCCCTGGGCTGGGCAGAGGTCTTGTCCGCAGCAAATATCTTTATAGGCGTTAATAGTCTCGATTATTCAGGGTATCCGGATTGTAGGCCTGAGTACATCCAAGCCTTCGAGCGTATGGCAAATCTAGCTTTGAAGGAAACCGTCGAGCACAGATTAAGAATGGTGGTACATACTCCTTTAATCCACATGACCAAGGCGCAAATAATCAAAAAAGGTGCGGAGTTGGGCATCGATTATGGATTGACCCACTCGTGCTACGATCCCTGGCCTAATGGTAAAGCTTGCGGAAGATGCGATAGTTGTATTTTACGAAGGAAAGGGTTTTTGGAAGCGGGTGTTCCGGATCCAACCGAATATCACGATTGAGGAACTTCGGAATTGTTGATTGTTCTTACATCGATGCTTTTGGCCAGCCGCGATTTGAGATTTTCCATGGAATTCCCTACGTAAAAGTTTATGGCTGGAACAGGTGTATGCAAAGCGGCAAGATACGTGTTGTTTCTGCAATGGAGAACTACAAGTCTAGCTTTCTTAACAATCTGCGGCTTTTGTTTCATCAAAACATTTGCGGCTATGGCGCGGCTTTCAAGGTAGGCTGCCCAACCGTGGACCGCAATGAAGTTCATTGCCTCTTCTCGTTTGGATTTTGACGATTCCGGCGAATCGTCATCCTCCGGATGCATGCTTACGTTTCCCCTGAAGACAAGATCCTCAACTTGGAACAAATACTTCTTCCCTTGCAGGTTGATCTTAAATTTGGCTCCTCTCATCTTTTCCCGAGGTGTGGAAAAAAGCTGCAAAGCCCATGAGTTGTGCCGTTCAGGATCGTTAATGACGAATGTGTGCACTGTTTCAGGTTCATTCTGATCATTCCCGTCGGTATCGGCAACTTTAACATTTTGTTGATTTTTGGAGCCGTCGTGCTCGTCAACGGTTCCTGCAGTATTGGAGTGGGATTTTGCTGCCGAATTGCCGTTTGCGCGACTCTGTTTCCACGTCCTGAATTCTTCTTTGGTGAAAAGTCCCTTCCTGATGAGGTGCTTGAGTAACTCTTCAAACTCGGGTAACGTGATGCTATACTTTTGTAGAAAATACTTAGTCCTGAAGCCTTGTCTCAATTCGGCAAGGACATCGACAACTTTAATTGGTGTCCCGGATTCACGTGTATCGCCGGCTAATTCGTCATTATTGGGCATTTACTCTGAACACCGTCCAAACGCAGCTAAAGGATACAACCAATTAGAAATTGACCCAACACAGTTGCCATTTTATCACATATTAAGTTTTTCGGTGAATACGTAAAATGTTGGGTAGTTTTCCTTTTGCATGGCCTACGTTTATGGGAGGTTATGTTCCATATTTTTGTTCGTTACAGTACAATTGAGTCTATTATCAACGAAGGCTTTTGGAAAAATCGGACAATAATTAATACTAAACAACCTATTCAAAGGAGTAATTGGCTTGAATGTATTCGATTTTACAAAGATCCAGAAGGAATTTGCTGAGCAATTATTAGGCTCGGTATCGAAAGCCGCAGACAATTGGGCTGAAGCGGTAAAAACGGCCGGTTCGACTGCTATGTATGATGCTTATCGAAATTTGGCTTCTGAATGGCTGAAGCCGCAGACTTTTTCACATATGATGGACTCCGCGGGATTTGCAGTCAAGTTTCGTGAAATGACCAACTTGCTGTCCAAGGATTTGCCTGATCTGATGAATCGGTCATCCGATCCCAAAGTGGTTAAGGAGATCAAGGCAAAATGGGACAAAGCCTATGAAGACCTCGTGACGGAATTCTTCGGTATTCCGAATTCAACTCAAATTGAGAAACTCTCCCGCATGTGGACAAGTTTTTTTTCCAATTTCAGCTCATCCGGGCAGGCGATGCCTGATCCGTTCAAGATGTTCCAATCACAAACCGAGCCATTCGGTTTTGAGCTCTTTAAACTTTGGCAGGAAACATATGATCAATCGGTAGGTAAGCTTTTTCGATTACCGGGTATCGGCATGACTCGAGAGTACGAAGAGCGTACAAAAAAGGCTCTTGATGCGCAAATGAGATTCCTCAATTCTCTACCTGATCTTCATCAGCACATCTTGACCGCATCAAAAAAAGCCACTGAGAGAGTAATTGAAGCTGCTTCTTCCATGGATGTAGCCGAATTAACGCCCGAGAGTCTTGAAGCTTTTTACCGATTATGGATTACAAAAAACGAGGATACGTACATTGAACTGTTTCGGTCAGAGTCCTTCTGCAGAACCTTAGCGGACACTCTGCACCGAGGCTTGGAAGCAAAAAAGAAGGTTTCATCCGTTTTGGCCGATTCGCTTGCGGCAATGAGTATTCCGAGTGAACGGGATTTAGATGAAGTATATGAGACTTTGTACAAATTAAAAAAACGCGTGAGGTCATTGGAGCGCGAAGTAAACTCGTTAAAAGCAGGCATCGAAAAGCATAGCCAACCGGAGGTGCTGCATGAAGCAGTTTAACGAGCAACTTGCATCCAACTTTGCCGAAGAATGGGTTAAGACGGCGAACAAAATGGTTCGT
>CAZTJA010000037.1:24929-26698 GCA_964613745.1 uncultured Syntrophaceae bacterium | reverse complement strand
CAGAAAATAGTCGAGACGGCCTCGGAAGGCATTTGGGTTTTGGATCCCAATGGGAACACACTCTATGCAAACAGGCAAATTGCCCAAATTCTCGGCTGCTCCGGAGTTGAACCGTCAATTGCATCAATCTGGGATTACCTTGATGCAAAGTCGACGGATTCCATCGATCGGAATAGGCGCATACTGCGGGACGGAATTTCAGAGAGATTTGAGTCAGCATTCCGAAAAATGGACGGTTCCGAAGTGTGGGCAGGTGTAGCGACAAACTCGCTTCATGATTCTGAGGGATTATATGTCGGCACTCTCTATATGATTACCGATTTGACGGAGCGTAAGGAATCCGAGGCCGAACGACAAAAGTTTTTGGAGAGACTGACGATTGCGAAAGCGGCGGCAAAGCTAGGTGTACACGATTACGACATGGTTAACAACCTGATTAGTGTGGATGAGAGAATTCGGGAAATTTGGGGAGTCGATGAGTCGTTCCAGTTCACATACGAATCGTTTCAGTCGAGTTTGCACCCTGAGGATGTGGCGAGCAGCAAGGCTATAGTTGAGTCAGCACTCAATTCGGACACAGGTGTGTACCAAACCGAATACAGGGTGATAAACCTCAAGAACAATGCAACATACTGGATTGCGGACACCGGAGCTTTCTTTTACGAAGACGGTCGGCCGATCAGATTGGTTGGAATTGTAGAAGACATTACCGGCCGTAAAATGTTGGAATTGGAGCTTCAGAGAATTAATGCAAAGCTGCAGACTCTCATGGATACGGTCCCCGTTGGGATCAGCTTTTCCGATGATGTTACCTGCGACCGGATTTACGGAAATCCCGCTCTGCAAAATCAGTTTCAGGTAGACGAAAAAGCGAATTTCTCCAAGACAACCAAAGATATAAAAGCCTACGGTCGTCGAATTCGGTTTTTTCAGAATGGAAGAGAAGTCGAGGATAGCAACCTGCCTCTTCAAAAGGCCATTGCCGAAAATAAACGCTTCGGACCTGATGAATATCGATTATTTCTCCCGGACGGAACCAGTTGGTTTGCAGAAATCACTGCAGCGCCTCTCAACGACAAAGACGGCGAAGTAACAGGAGCCATTGCAGTATCCGTTGACATTACGGAACGCAAAAAGTTGTTTGAAGAGCTGTCCTCAAAGCACCGGCTTCTTGATACTCTGCTGAAGGAAGCACCCATTGGATTCACCTATCTGGATCGTGATTTACGCTACATTCTCATAAATGAAACGTTAGCATCTCTGAATGGAATGTCCGTAGCGGATCATGTTGGGAATAGCGTCAGGGATGTGGTCCCGGCAATAGCCGATGAGGCCGAACGAATTACCCAAGAAATTTTGAATACGAAGAGACCTGTCGTGAATCGTGAAATATGCGGCTACACGAAGGCATCAACGGAATTGCGATATTGGAATGAAAGTTGGTATCCCATATTTGATGAATTCCGCGAGATTATCGGCTTCGGTGTTGTAGTTGAGGAAATTACGGATCGGAAGCATGCGGAAGAGCAGCTTAAGCGGGCGCACGAAGAATTGGAACTGCGGGTCAAGGAGCGAACACAAGAACTCGAAATCCGAAACAGGGAACTTCTGCGCAGCAATGAAGATCTTGAGCATTTTGCATATGTTGCTTCGCACGATTTGCAGGAACCTTTGAGAACAATAACAGGCGCTCTTCAGATTCTCGAATCGAGGCATCGGGGTCATCTTGATCGGAATTCCGATGAATTGATTGACCTGGCGGTGGATGG
>CAZTJA010000037.1:0-24829 GCA_964613745.1 uncultured Syntrophaceae bacterium | reverse complement strand
GGACAACGGAATAGGAATAAAACCCGAGTATTTCGAGAAAATATTTGTCATTTTTCAGCAACTCGAAAAGAAAGACTCTCTTCACGGCACTGGAATCGGACTGGCGATCGTGAAAAAGGTTGTTGATCTCCATGGAGGAAGAATTTGGGTCGAATCTGAACCGGAATTAGGCTCTACTTTTTATTTTACTATTCCTGATCGTAGGTGAAAAACCGTGGACACAAATCGTACATTCAACGTTCTGCTTGCAGAGGATAATCCAATCGACGTGATAATGACAAAAGAGGGCCTTGGCCAATGGACCCTGAAGCACCGATTGCACGTTGTAGAACACGGTGAGGCCGCTGTTGATTTCTTACTTAGAAGAGGAAACTATGTCGGAGTAGAACGGCCCGATCTCGTCATTTTGGATCTGAATCTCCCGAGAAAGAACGGAGCTGAAGTCTTGTCGGTAATTAAGGATAATCCGGATTTTGAGAATTTGAAGGTGGTAATTGTGACCACGTCGGCAGCCGGCTTCGATTCCACAATTTGTACTGATCTCGGTGTAAAGCTCTGCATAACAAAGCCTCTCGATTTCCATAATTATGTTCAAGCCATCAAGTCCATTGAAGAGTTTTGGCTTGGGTAGCTGCTGGATTGCTGTTCGCGAATCGGTAGAAATACCCAAAGAGCAACCGAAGAGGGTTTTGGGTTAGCAAAAGAAAGCCGCAGTCAGAGTCGATGAATATCCAATCCGGACCGGCATACATCAACCCTGCTTTGGATTTCGTTCAAGACATTTGTCGCACTACTTCGCTTCGTATACGATCTTGCCGTCTACGATGGTTTTGGAAGCTTTGACATCCTTCAGGTTATTCTTCGGGATCGTAAATATGTCATCCGAGAGCACTGTCATATCCGCGAATTTGCCCGGCTCAATGGATCCTTTCACATTGTCCTCTCCTATGGACTTGGCGGCCCATATGGTCCACATTTTAAGCGCTTCAGTGACCGATATGGCCTGATCAGGCATGAAGAGTCCCCTGTCCGATTCACGGTTGACCATGGCATACATAGCTTCGAATGGGTTGATGTTTCCAAGATATATCCCGGTCATATCAGTACTGGCGGTAGGCTCTAGCCCGGCGTCAATCAGGGAGCGGAACTGAAAACCGGTGCTTGCCCGCTTGGCACCCATGTTCTCATAGTCCGCTTTGACCAACTCCAATAGCCAAACCGGCTGTGTAGACACATGAAAGCCATTCTTCTTCATCTCCTTGGCCCGCTTTAACTGAGGATCAGTGAGCTGAAACATCCCGAAGTGTTCGATACGTATGATTGCCTTTGGTTGTCCGGATTTGATCAATTCGTCGTAGGCGTTGAGTCCAATAGTGACAGCTTTATCCCCGGAACAATGGAGCATGCACATGACACCGGCGTTGTCGGCAAGAGCGGCAAAACGATTGGCTTCCCGCTGAGGAGTAACGAGAGTACCGTGGCCACCGGGAGCATCGCTCTCGAAGTGCCCGACATATGGGTCGCACGTGTAACCCGTCCGAGCATCATTTTCACCATCAACCCAAGCCTTGATCCCTCCGAATCGGTACCAAGCCGGGTCCGCTCCTTTCGGCATATGGAATTTACTCAGATCATCCGGCATGTCGGCTCCATTGGAGGATGTCCAAACTGAGGTGGTGTAGCGAATAGTTGGCTTAATGCCTGATTCAGCTACTTTCTGCAAAACGGGAAGTGCGGCCGCCGGTGTTATAGCGAGCAACGACGTGAAGCCGTGCTGGTTCCAAAACTCCTGAATTCCCTTAGTGTAGTAGTGTTCCAATTCGGCAAGACTTGGATTGGTCGGAATATCTGCCTGTACATCTTCCAATGATCCCGTTGGTTCACCATCTTTGTCGAGTATTACCGTTCCGCCATGAGGGAGCTTGCCCATACCCTTCTTGATGCCTACCATCCGCAAAGCCTGAGAATTCACTACCGCCTGATGAGCGCCATTGGCAAGTAGCACGGGATTATCAGGGGCCACGACATCCAGCTCAGCCTTGCTTGGGAGTCGCTTTTCGAGAAACTTGTTCTCCGTCGCCGAAACACAGGCGACGTAGATCCACGCCCCCTTCGGGGTCTTCTTAGCCCACTCGGCTATGTTTTCCAGGGCTTGCTTGACCGACCGGGTGCCGGGGTATCGGCAATCTACCCAATCTTCCTTCAGGTAGATTGTTTCCATTGGATGGCAATGACCGTCGACCAATCCCGGCACAACGGTCTTACCGCCAAGATCGATCATCTGGGTGGATGAACCGGCAAGCTTCTTTATTTCGTCGGCCGCGCCGACGGCAAGAATTTTACCGTCTTTGCAGGCTACGCCGCCCACAGTAGAGCCGGCGGCATCAAGCGTTACAATTTTGCCGTTAAAATAGATCGCGTCCGGAGCAGTTTCGTTTGCGGCAGCCCATGAAAGTGCGTTCGATCCCAACAACAGACCCCCGGTGGCCGCCAATGAAGTAGCTTTCAGAAACCTGCGCCTACTGATCTCGTTTCTCCTGTTGTTCATGTTCTGTTTTCCTTTCTCAACTCGCCGTTACATCGACTTGCGCACAAGCTCAATCATCGATCGAATGTCTTGCACAACCTGAGCCTCTATCAAATGGGGTCCTTTGCTGCCCAGGGCCGCTTCGAAATGCTTGTAAAAGTCCTCAGCCGTTTCTGCACGGACGGCCGGAACACCATGGCCTTCTGCGATCTTGATCCAGTCGAGCGTAGGATTGTTAAGATTCATTACAGACTGCATTTTAGCGTTGGCGTCTCCATCACGAACGCGCGCCAACTCGACTTCCAGAATGGCATAATCGTCATTCTTGAGTACGACGACAACAACATCTGCATTCTCCCGTGCCATCGACCAGAGGGCTTGAACGGTGTACATTCCACTTCCGTCCCCTTGAAGTACGACGACCTTTCGCTCCGGGCAGGCGATGGATGCCCCCAATGCAAGGGGGAGTCCGCCGCCGATGGCACCGCCGCACGTTGCATTGAGATAATCGTGCGATCGTGCTCCTTCCGTGAGGTGGAAGATTGTGCCTGCGTTGGTAGCCCCTTCATCCACCAGGATTGCATTCTCCGGCATCAACAAGCAGAGGGTTTTTCCAATTGCTTCTGCGTTAAGAATGCCCTCAGGCGCGGAGAATCGTGATGCATTCTGACGGACTGTTGGCTGAGAGGGCGCATTAACTGCTTTGGCTAGATTATCTAAAGCATCCAACAAGTTGTGCTCCACGGTCGCCAAAGTTATGACTTGGCAGGATTCCGGAATCTTGACGACCGGTTTGCCCTCGTATGCGAAGGTAGCAACGGGCAACGAGGCGCCGGCCAGGACAATTTGCTCGTACGTGGAAAGATCCTTGACGGCCGTTTCCAGAATGTATGGAATCAATTGTACGGGAACCCGACCTTCTCCCCGAGAGAAGCGGGAGGGAAAAGTCTCACCCAACAAAGTGGCCCCTGTCTTTTCGGCTACTCGCCCCGCCAACTCCAACCCTGCTCCGCACAGCAGATGACTGCCCAGCAAGATACCCGTCTTTTTACCGTTTGAAATCACTGCCGCAACTTCCTTGATGGTCTGCTCCGGCACTGTGGGATTCTCTATTGGTCCGCACCTTTCCGGTGGAGCTACAGCCGGACCCCAGTGGCAGTCCGTGGGAGCTATGATCGTGCAAATTTTGCCGGAGCCTACCCGCGCGTACCGGGAAGCCAGTGCTCCGAGAACAGCCAGGTCACTTGGCGACTTGGCTTCATGAGCCCAATGAGAAACAGCACGTGCCAAGTCGAGGATTTTGCCGTTGATGAGTTCATGTTCGGGAAACCTTGGCTGATGGAACGTTGCGTTTGCCCCCACAACATTCACCATCATCGTGTTGGCTCGCCCGGCATTATGAAGATTGGCAATCCCATTCGCGAACCCACTACCCACATGCAGGAGCGTAAAAGCGGGTTTTGCGGCCATGCGAGCGTATCCGTCGGCAGCTCCGGTGACGGTATTCTCCTGGAGACACAGAACAGCCCTGACTCTTTCGGTTAGCCCGATCTGGTAAACGAGCTGCATCTCAGACGTGCCCGGATTGGCGAAACAGGTGTCCAAACCGGCATCAATGAGTGCTTTGAACAATGCTTGTGCTCCGTTCATTCTTTCCTCCGGAATTATAAGTCGCGCCTAAAACTTCATTGGTTCGGACCTAGCCAAACGGTCACCTTGTGAACCCAAAAGCTCGGCACGTATACTACAATCGAAATGTTGTGCTGAAAAAGAGGCCCTTGGGGCTGTTTAGAGTTGATGTGAACCACGAACGGTCTTTCTATCCGAACACAGCTCGGTGATATGGTCAAAGAGGAAGTGACAAAGAAACAATGTTGCTGATTTTCACCGCTAGAAGCGGTCTTAGCTCAGTGCGATCAAACACTTGGTTACTGATTTTTTGGCCGTTTGATCTCTCCAGTTTTGCCCTCATGATATGTACTCAAATGCGGTAGGATTTTTGAATCTAAGCCGGTGCAAGTCCATCTTACACCATATTTCCTCCGGATCGTTGACTTTCAGGAACTCGGCCATATCGTTGTGGGAAGTTTACGTTCAGTTCATAAACGCAAATCGAACCACTGGTCTGAAGGAGGCACTATGGCAAAAGTTGAAGGTATTTGTAGGGAAGTTATCGACAATGCCCAATGGGTCGCGATTGCCACTACCGGGGTTGACGGAGCTCATCTCGTCGGCACTTGGGGCGCATACATCAAATCATTGGGCATCCGAGACGATGGTACTATCCTCATACCCGCCGGATATTATCATAAGACCGAAGAAAACCTGAAAAAAAACAATAAAATTGAATTACTTGCCGGCACTAGGAAAGTGAATGGTGCGAACGGGCCCGGAAAGGGCTGTCTAGTACGAGGAACGGGTGAGGTTCTTACTTCGGGTGAATTAGCCGAATTTGCAAAGACGAAATTTCCGTGGGCAAGAGGAGTACTCGTCATTAAAGTGGACGAAATACTTGAACAGCTTTGATTCTGTGATTTAGCTTTTGGACCTGAATATTGGTACTCTTTTGAACCTGATAAAGCCGGAATCTTACGGTATCCTGAATTCCGGCTCATATGGTCACGCGCGAAGAGACAGGTGTAGCTGGTTCAAGTCTGAAATTATTGGACATGACGTAAAACTGCTGTAATAATATTTTTCACCGAATGGTGAAAATGGGCAATAAAGTGAAATTCAGTGAAGACGAATTACAGCAAAAAACCTGGGAGGCTTTCTTAAACTGCATTCAAGGCATTCCCTTCCTGAAAGACCCCCCGGTAGTGTCTTAAACGAGACGCTTTTGAACAGGTAAACTATGTTCTGGAGAAGTTGGGTCTTAGCCGGAATCTTACGGTATAACCTGAATTCCGGCTGTTTAAAGGTTTTTAGCCGGCCCTACTTTATTTCTTCTGATCCAGGTCTTCTACTGCCGGTCCATGAATTACTTTGCCGTTGTAATGGTAACGAGAACCATGGCACGGGCAGTCCCATGATCTTTCCGCATTGTTCCAGTTGACCGGGCAACCCATATGCTTGCATGTGGGATCAAGCTTGAAAGTCTTTCCCATCTCATCTTTGTACGCTGCTACGTTTTCACCGTTCATGTCGATAATTGCACCTTCGTCCACGGAAAGCGAATCAGCATTTCTCTTGGGCTTTGATCCAAACCGTCCCATGACAAAGTCTTTGGCAACATCGAATTGCTGAGCTAAAAAGCTTCCGGTTCCGGTGGCCTTTATCCGGGCGGGAGAAAAGACATCGGACCAGGGATTTCTCCTGCCCATAATGAGATCCGTGATGAGCATGCCCGATAATGTACCGCTCGTCATACCCCATTGCCCGAAACCTGTTGCAGTGTAGAGATGATCACTGCCGGAACTAATTTTGCCGATGAATGGTACTTGATCAAAAGTCGAATTATCCTGTGTCGACCAGTGGTAATCGATAGACTGTACATCGAAAACTGAGCGGACGTATTTTTCCAATTGGCCATAACGGTGGATGGTGTCGTCTTCATGTCCGGTCTTGTGATCTTCTCCACCGATTATAATCAACTCACCGCCTTCATCTCCCTGAGCCCGAAAAGATTTACCGTTGCTTTCGGCACTGATGAACATCCCTTCTGGAAATTTCCGTCCTATTCTGACGGCGAGAACGTACGACCTCATTACTTCAAGCCTAGCGAAAAAGAATCCGGGTTTGTCGTAGAAGGGGAAATGAGTGGCGACTACTACGTCCCTGGCCCTGAGATCACCGTGATTTGTGGTAATCACGCATGGCTCACCATCTTCAACATCCGTCGCCATAGTGTTTTCAAAAATTGATACGCCGAGTTTTTGGGCTTCAACAAGTAGTCCCGCCAAGTATTTTGTCGGGTGGAATTGAATCTGATTGTCAAATTTGACGGCACCTGTGGATTTGAGAGGCAAAGGAACTTCTTGTTGGAATGACGCGGGCAAACCCAGCTTTCGAGCCGCTTCTACTTCCTTCTTTACGGAGTCGAGCGTTTCTGAGGATTCTGCGAAGGTGTAAAATGGTTTACGGAAAAAATCACACTCGATGTTGTAATCATTTACCATTAATGCAATCTGCTTAATCGCCGTCTCGTTGGCATCAGCGTATAACTTCGCTTCATCCATTCCAAACTTGTTTATCAAATGATCGTAGATAAGCGTGTGAAGTGACGTAACTTTAGCCGTGGTGTGGCCGGTTACTCCACTCAATACTTTTCTCCCTTCAATAAGAGCAACCTTCTTGCCTTCTCGGGCAAGCAGTAAAGCAGTGGTTATTCCGACGATACCTGCTCCAATGACTGCTACGTCCATCACGGAGCCCGTCGCGAATGTTTCAAAAGTTTTGGATGGATAAGATGCAAGCCAATAGGATTCGGCTTTGCCCGGCAATTCGACTCTTCTGGTCATGTGATCCCCCATTTACTAATTAAACGACTCAACTAAAGAGCAATAAGGATTCTAGAAATTATAACTCGCTTTGGATCAATTCTCCCCGACCGGGGTAAGTAATTACTTTCAACCCTTTTCTTCGGGATTTTTCGGCTGTACTTTGAAGATCAAAAACAATGTAAAGAGCACGCTGAGCCCGATAGACGCCCACATGCCTCCGAATTTACCGGCAAAAAGTCCCAGCATGAGAGCGGCAAACCCCAGTCCCATACGGTTTTTGTAAAACGCTAATGAAAATGGGATGAAACCCGTTAAAGGTCCAACGAGTGCCCGAATCAACTCCGATTCATATGACATATCGATCTCCCGTAACCATTATCTCAATTTGTAAGAAGTTTGAAAAGATTATTGCGTAATCAATATTGACCACAATCGTAAATTACTGCATCTTCTGAGGGATTAAGATTTCAGTTTGGAAGGAGCATTAGCTTGAGGGTTTTATCAGGAATTCAGCCCAGTGGATCACTCCACATCGGCAACTATCTTGGAATGATGAAGCCGATGATATCTTATATGGATAAGAGCGAGCTTTTCGTGTTTATCGTTAATTATCATGCCATGACGAGCGTGTCGGAAGGTGAGAAGCTCTCAAGAGGAACACTGGAAGCCGCTGCCGATTTTCTTGCGCTTGGATTGGATCCGGATAGGTGTGTGTTTTGGGTACAGTCAGATGTTCCTGAAGTAGTGGAACTATGCTGGATTTTAACCTGTATAACCCCGATGGGATTACTTGAGCGATGTCATTCTTACAAAGATAAGATTGCGAAGGGAATTTCTCCAAATCACGGCCTTTTCGCTTACCCGGTCTTAATGGCTGCAGACATTCTGCTTTACCAGGCGAACGTTGTCCCGGTGGGTAAAGATCAAAAGCAACATATCGAGGTCACAAGGGACATAGCTTTCAAGTTCAATAATATGTACGGCGACACATTCGTCATTCCAGAAGGTCAAATCAGCGATGATGTGGCCGTAATTCCCGGAGTTGACGGACAAAAAATGTCCAAATCTTATGACAACACAATAGAAATCTTCTTGGACGAAAAGGCATTGAAGAAAAAAGTCATGAGCATAACGACTGATTCGACGCCGGTGGATCAACCGAAGAACCCTGAAACATGCAACCTGTTTCAAATCTACAAACATTTTGCTCCACAGGACCGGGTCGAAGCCGTTCATAAACTCTATGTGGAAGGCGGGGCTGCTTACGGCAACATTAAGAAGGAACTTGTGGGAATTCTGTGGGAATTTTTTACGGATGCCCGAACCAAAAGAGCAGAGTTGCTTTCAAATCCCGATTACATCAGGACAATTCTCAAAAGAGGAGAGCAGAAAGCGAGAGACATTGCATTGGTGACATTGCAGGATGTACGCAAAAGAGTTGGGTTGATCTATTGAGCGCAGAGCAAGCAACTAATATACATAAAATTGTTGAAATACTTCGTGAAAAAGTTCGTGGCTTGGAAGTCCCGATTGTAACGGAGATTGCAAACGAACGCCGTGACCCGTTTGATGTACTCATTTCGACTATTCTGTCGCTCAGAACTAAAGATGCGGTTACTCGTGCCGCATCGAGAAAACTTTTGGCTAAGGCCGACAGCCCCGAGGCTATTCTCAGATTGAAGCCGGAAGAAATCGAGGAACTCATTTATCCTGTCGGATTTTACAAAACAAAAGCAAGGACTCTGCATCAAGTTGCCGAATCGCTAATTGAAAAATACGGCGGGCAAGTTCCTGATGACTTGGAAGAGTTGCTGACGCTCAAAGGCGTAGGCCGCAAAACGGCAAACTTAGTCGTGACACTGGGGTTCGGGAAACCGGGCATATGCGTTGACACTCATGTGCACAGGATGAGCAATCGACTAGGATACGTACAAACAAAAACCCCCGAAGACACGGAAATGAGATTAAGGGAAATACTGCCTCATGAGTACTGGCTGGAATACAATGACTTGCTCGTCACCTGGGGACAGAACATCTGTAAACCAATTTCGCCGTTGTGCTCAAAATGCGCCATTTACGATTATTGTAAACGAGTCGGAGTAGGCATTCACAGATGATCAATTGATAACCCATGAATTAGCATAAACGAGGTAATTTCATGGCAGCGAATTGGACGCGTATTAAAGAAATTTTGGACGGATCTCTGAGCAAATGGGAAGCAGAGAATGGAAGAGCGCCCAAAATGAAGGTTGTTCACGATGGACCCATAGGGTGGGAAACAAAACAGCAACTGATTGAAAGCGCTCCGTACGGCCTCAAACTCATTGAACCGGAAAAGGTAGGTTGCGGCAGGGCCGAAGAAACAAACCTCATCAAAATCCTGAAAAGGAATATTGGGGCATACAGGCGCATGCCTTCAAGAGGCCCGTATATTTCGGATTCCGAGATATCCGAAATAATGGAATGGATTGATGCCGGAACGCCTGATTAGGCAGGCACGATGATGTTGACACAGGAATTCACGAGTCTCACATGGATTGGTGTAGTTCCGAAGTGGTCACCATCAACTTCGACGGGTATCAACTCATTGGATCGAATCTTGATGTCGGTTCCCGACACGCAGTTGACATCCGGCAGTTTTACTACCTCACTGACAAGCCCGGCCATTGAGTAGCGGAGTAAATCGGGCACTGCACAGCTGCTAAACACACAGACATCAAAAAAACCTGAGTCCGGTGACTTGGCGGCATTCATGGTGAAGAGCCCGCCATAATTTTTCGTATTCATAATAATTGCAAGTTTACCGCTTACCTCGTTATCGTTTACGGTTATTTGAATGTCCGGTTCTTTATAATTCTGCAGCACTTTAAGAATGGGAACCATGTAGCCTCGGTAGCCGAGAATGTCGTTCCTGGTCTGTGACAATTCGCGCACCACCATTGAATCAATGCCGACGCTGACGAGCAGCAGAAAACGGCGACCATTGACTACTCCCATGTCCAAAGTTCTGATCTTACCTGAATCGATTAAATCAGCCGAAACAATAGGGTCCTGGGGTAATTCGAGCTCTTTCGCGGACATGTTTGCAGTGCCCGCAGGTAATATGAGGAGAGGCACAGACGAGGGATCGTCCAGGCCATTTAACACTTCGTTGACCGTGCCGTCCCCACCTACAACTGCAATTACATCTACCTTGTTTCCGATGTTCTTAACCGTCCGATAGATGTCGCCTCTTTGCCTTGAAAAATGGAGATCGGGATCGTGACCCTTCTTCTTGAGAAACGTGGACAGACTCCACATGAGCTTTGTGGCCAAACCGCGACCTGCTATTGGATTCCCGACAATCAGAATACGTTTCATATTGTCCTATTTTCAATTTGCATATGCATCATCACCCATTAAGATGAAATAATAGCCTTTTTGAATCCATTCACATTATATTGTTCCTTGCAGACTTGCTTTAGGCAAGCTCCAATTCTTCACTGTTGACGGTTATGAACACACAAAAACCAGATTTGGAAAAATTCCTAAACTATATCAATCGTAATTGCGAGCGTTTTTTTACTTTCCTGAACGGGCTATCCGAAAACGTTCGTTTCGAATTATTTGACGCCCTGCTGCGCTCATTTAATCCCAATGCGGCAGCAGCGGTTATAGAAGATCTCTTGGAGCTCGACCACACGACCGTGAGCAAGATGGTGCTGAAAAGCGATGTTCGCGAAGCTTTTCTGGCGGCAGTCTCCGGTTCAAAATTTTTGACGGGAATTATGAAGAGACATCCGGAACAGTGCCGAACACTTTTTTTAGATTCGGAATTTACAAAACGAAAGACTCGCAAGGACAAAGAACAGGAACTTCGGCGAATAACAAATCCGTGTCTGAATATTCAGGATTTTGATCGGGAAATCCGCTTTTACAAGGAGCACGATTACTTACGGATCGGAACGAGAGACTTGGCCGGCATTGCGGATGTGGCGGAAGTTATGCACGAACTGTCGGATTTGGCGGCGGCAATGATTCAAATTTCGATTGAATTTCACTTCGATCGATTGGCCGGAAAATACGGCAGGCCTTGTCCCCCGGATGAAGGTTTTGGTTTGTGTGCACTCGCGATGGGAAAATTGTCGGGCAGAGAGCTTAATTTCTCATCGGATGTTGATTTGATATTCCTGAGGAGACCGGAAGAGGGTCTGACCAGCGGACCTGAAAAAATTCCTGTAGTAAGATTTTATGAATCGGTTGTTCAGTCTGCAACAAAGTCCTTATCACAGGTCACCGGAGATGGGTTTGTCTTCAGGATAGATCTGCGTTTGCGACCGGAAGGTGAAAAGGGCGAATTGGTTCCTTCTCTTATGAATGCGCTCGATTACTACCTGGGTTGGGGCAGGACCTGGGAACGGGCCGTATTGATGAAATCCACAGAAATTGCCGGTGATCTTTCTCTCGGCAGGGAGTTTCTCCAAGAATTGGAGCCTTTTATTTTCAGAAAGCATCTGGATTTTTCCACTCTCGAAGAAATGCGAGCCATGAAGTCGAAGATTCAGATACAGCTCAAGAGAAAACCGGGAATCAACATTAAACTGGGTCAGGGTGGAATCAGGGAAATAGAATTCTTTGTTCAAGCTCTTCAATTGATAAACGCCGGGAGAACTCCCAGAGTGAGGTCCACTTCAACGATGGAGGCTTTGAGTTTACTCCGGGAAGCGGGTTTACTTGATAAGCAGACAACGGACAACCTCAGACGAGCCTATGTATTTTTCAGAAAAACAGAGCATCGGATTCAAATAAATCATCAATTGCAGACCCATGAACTTCCGAGGAGCCGTGAAGACCAAGAGGACCTTGCGCACAAGATGGGTTTTGCAAATTTACAGGATTTCATGGCGCAATTGGATTCGCACCGGAGGATTGTCGAAGATCTTTTTTCGGGAATGTTTTACCAGTCTGATGACGATGCACCGAAGGGTGTCTCTATCCAGGCTTCTAAGATTATTGACGCAATACATGATGAAGATGCGTGCAAAATGCTGCTCCGCGAAGCAGGATTTCCGGACGTGAACACCTCGTACAACGTGTTGAAGGATCTGCTCGTCCCTGATGATAAGAAAATAGCT
The DNA here is from genome assembly GCA_964613745.1 of uncultured Syntrophaceae bacterium. Classification (GTDB taxonomy): domain Bacteria; phylum Desulfobacterota; class Desulfomonilia; order Desulfomonilales; family Desulfomonilaceae; genus CAZTJA01. The sequence continues at coordinate 12,746 of CAZTJA010000037.1, read as the reverse complement.
ATGGAAAAAGGTGTGCATCTTCTGGAAAAGGCAATGCCCTTTTTCTTGGAAGAGATCTTGAACTTACCTGAACCGGGGCCCGCCTTAATCGCATTGGACAGTTACATTGATTCCCTTTATGCCCATTCGACGTACTTTTCCACGCTTCTGGAAAACCCACCGACCCTCAAATTCATCATCAAAATTCTTGGAGAGAGCCGGTTTTTTACGGATCTGCTGATAAGGCATCCTCAATCCATCGATTCTTTAATTGCAAAAGGAGCGGAGGCTTTTCCGAAATCAAGAGACTCTTTGTCCGCAAACTTGACCGAGAGGCTCACATATTCAGATGGGCTCGAAGAGCAGTTGGATGTGCTGCGACGTTTTAAGAATGAAGAAATGTTGCTGATTGGTGTTCATCATCTTGCAGGAGAAATCGAGTCCACCACCGCTCGTAAGTTGATCACCGACCTGGCTGAAGCGTGTCTTGAAGGTGCTGTGGATATTGCAGCGGCTGAGATGGCAAAGAAGTTCGGGATGATCGATTCCCATGAAAATCCACCATTAGTGATTCTAGGCATGGGGAAGCTCGGTGGACGTGAAATGACTTATTTATCGGACCTCGATGTAATCTTCATATACGATTCCACCGTAGAGACCATTGGGAAACTGACCGCTCATGAATGGTTCAGCAGATTTGCGGGCAGAATCATTTCGGTTTTGAACATACCTACATCGGAGGGAACCGCCTGGGCCATCGACACTCGATTGAGACCGTCAGGCAATAAAGGGCCTCTTGTTTCCTCCATCAAGTCTTTTCAAGACTACCATTCAACGAGTGCGCAACTTTGGGAAAAACAGGCACTCACAAGGGCAAGACCCGTAAGCGGCCCGATGACGACCTGCACAGTCATATCAGAGGCAATACGGAATTCAATCTTGAACCTTGAATTTTCTGAAGCCTCTTTGGCCGAGATAGCGAAACTTCGCTCAAGAATGGAAGCTGAAATTGCGCAAGAGAATCGAGATTATGTGGACCTCAAGACAGGGAAGGGGGGGCTTGTCGATATAGAATTTTGTGTTCAAGCGCTCATTCTGAAACATGCCAAAGCACATCCGGAAGTTTTGGTTCAGAATACCCTGGAAGCCCTTCGGATGCTGAATGACCAAAACTTATTGGACCAAGGTCATTACGATGTCTTGAGTGCCGGATACCTGTTCCTGATCAATTTGGAAGATAAACTTCGATTAATGGAAAACAGGAGCATCGATCGTATTCCATTGCACGGTGACAAACTTCGTGGGCTGGCAGGCCGGTTGGGCTACCTGGAAGAATCCGAATTTACACGAGATTACAGGAGGATCACGGAATCGATCAGGAGGGTCTACAATTTCATCTTCTATCCATCTGACAATCTAAATTATTCAAATGAGGGAGATTCCGCTTTGAACTGAAGGAACTTCATACCGGTCTTCTGAGACATAGAGCTTAACGAATTGATGATAGGAGAAAAGGTATGCGAATTGATAGTAAGTTCCTGGTAATTACAGTTGCCGTACTCTTGTTTATGGGAGGTTTACCCGCTCATGCAGCCGAAAAGAGCGGCTCCGATTCGAGCAACCTTCATTCGGAATTCATGCAGGCGGTGGTAAACGGTGAAACAGATAAGATTGAACGTTTTGTAGACCGTGGGATTGACATTAATGAACGAAATGAAGTTGGTGCTACGGCTCTGATGTGGGCAGTAATGAAAAAGCAACCCGATGCGGCTCGGTTGCTCATAAAGAACGGCGCTGATCTGAATGCAAGGACCGATTCAGGCATCACGGCACTTATGGTAGCGGTTTCCGAAAGAGAACCCGACATGGCTAGACTTCTGGTGAGTGCCGGAGCTGATTTGAAGATTAAGGATCAGAAAGGCCGAACTGCTTTAGATTATGCTCGGGATCAAAAAGATCGGAATATTGTGCAAATTCTCACTCAAGATGAACAAGGAGTGACTAAGAAGAATCTTGCCGAAACTCGTGAAAAAGGGACTGGATTGAATGAGATCAAAAAGGACGAATCCGGCATTCAAGCCGTAGTTACGGGTGTGGATAAACCCGATAATTGTCTTCGGATTCGAAAAGGACCCGGTCGAAACTTTGACAAAGTCGGATGTCTATCTTTCGGGGATAAGGTGACCTTATCCGGAGTGACCCAAGACATTTGGGCTCAATTGGAAGACCCCCAAAAAGGATGGGTTAGTGCTTCTCAATTAAAAACGGAAGATGGTTCCGTGTTGGGAAAGAAAGCTGATTCGGGCAAATCGGTCAAAAGTCGAAATGCCAAAGTTGAACCCGATTCCCGAACGGTCGAAATTGAAACCCCGTATGCACGTGTAGAAACTGACCCGGAGACGGGAGGCTCAGTTCAGCTCAACACTCCCTTATTTTCAGGTCAAATTGATTTGGGCAGGGTTCCTGGGCCTTTCGCACCAAGGGCCGGGGCCTTACCTGCCCCTCCGGCCGGTTTACCTGCTCCCCCACCACTGTTTAGATAAATGTCTCCAAGGGCCTGGGCCTGTGCCGGGTCCTTTAACCTTCCGTCTTCTGCGTTGACGCTGCATCAGTCCAATCGGTATTTGCCATGCCTCACAAATGTCTAGTTTAAATAATTCGCTCAATGCATCGATTTACTTTGGAATAATCTTCTCCGATGGTGAGTTTTCGTTTGACTTGTGAATTCGTGTTGGGTTATAATTCCACTTGAGGAATAGTAGCTTAATATAGAATTCTCATGATTATTTTCTTGTTCAAAAGGGTCGGTGAAAAATGAATGCTGTTATCAAACTGGCGGCGGTCTTTTGTTTACTGGGATCTTTGCTTTCATGCACCAACTCCGATTCGGACAGGTTAAGAATTGAAAACGAGCAACGTCAGAAATTTATTGTTGATCTTCAAAATAATCTGGAAACTACGAAAGCGAGTCTTTCTGAACAGAAAGCTGAGAATGAGCAACTGAAGTCCGAGTTGTCGGCAGCAATGGCCAAGATGAGGGACGGACAAACGACAAATCAACCTACACAGCCAATCAATGGTGCAAAAGCAAAATCCGATGATCCTTCTAGAATTGAAATACTTGGGGCAAAAGCCGTTGCCGAATTTAAAGCTGATCTGCTGGCTAAGAGATTGGAAAACGCACAAAAGAACATCAATGAACTGAAGTCGCAGCTTAGCGCAAAAGATAATGAGGTGAAGAATTTAGCCGGTCAAATAGGCGAAAGAGACCAGGAGATCTCGCGGATAAAGAATCTTGCGGAGCAAGAATTTGCGGTCAAAGACAATAGAGTCTCTGAATTGCAGTCAAAACTAGACCAATTGACCAAAGAAAATGCCGGAACCCTGGAGAAACTTGAAAAATTAACTGCAGAAGCCGGTGAAAACAAAGACTTAGCGGCCACTTTCAAATCTGCATTGTCGGATGCAACGAGGATCAAAACCGCAGCGGAGTCCGAAATCGGAAGACTTCAGGGCGAAGTGAAAAATCTTACGGCAACTTTGGAGACCACCAAGACGGAATTGAATGAAGTGTCAGGCGACTTCGAGTCGTGCAAATCAGGATACGAGCAGTTAAGCAGTCAGGCCGAAAAATTCAGATCTCATGCAGCTCAGCTCACTACTGAAAATGAGCGCATCAAAACCGAAATGGCTTCCATGAGTGAACGTATGAAGTCAATGGAAGCGGCTTCCGCTCCCGGAGATAACGGCCGATCCAACATCGACAAATTACTTGATCCCGGTCACGGCGGGCAAGCGGATACAAAACCTTTATACTGAGCTCTTCTGTATCAATAAATGAAAGCCACTGCCGGTGGGACTCGTTTTGACCGGAACGCTATTGAAACGTTTCCAGTTTTTCCAAGAAAGACAAGGAATTTACGTCTCTGCCCCGCAGAAAACGAACGAAATGTGACATGAAGGCTCTGATTTCGTGAAGTCCTTTGGGATTAAGCTTTAATCTTGATGCTGTCCTACCTGCCTCAAGTCCCTTCCTAATAACTGCCAAGGTGTCCGGCGAGACGACGAGATCAGGCTCATTGTTGCGAGAAAAGCATTCCGAATGAACCGTTCCGCCCATTGCTGCGGAAAAAAAAGTCTCTGCATTTTTGGGCAACGCTTCGTTGCAAACCACACATGAATCAAAGGTAGGCTCGTAACCCAAAATCCCGAGCAATTCAATTTCCTTGAGAAGTAGGCCGAGTTCTCCTGGATTGCCTGTATTTAGTTCTGCGGTTGTGTCCAGTAGAAAATCATAGAGAGAGGGTTCCGGTTGATTCTCGAGAGTGAACAGATATGATAATTCATGAAAGTATGCCAAGTTAGCAACTTTTTTGACGTCGGATCTAATCCCTAGGAATCCCTCAAGGACTTGAGCTTCATCAATCCACACGAGAGAATCCTTCTTTCTCGATCTGATGACCAAGTCTACGAGGGAAAACGGTTCTAAATGGCCCCCAAAGCGGATACGGCTCCGTTTAGCATTCTTCGCCAGCCCACGGAGCCACCCTAGTTCACGAGACAAAAAGAGGATTATCTCATCGAATTCTCCTCGATCCTGCTTCTTGAATATGAGACTCGGCAACATAGGATATAAGAAACATAACCGATGTGATTGCGCAATATTTCATGGTTGGTCGGCGTTTCCGGGTATGCAAGGGGGAATCACGACAGGGCAAGGCAAGAGTGGAATAAAGGGGCGGAATTCACCGCCCCTGTTGTCAGTCATTAGTAACTATTTTGATGATTCGAGTCTTTTCTGCAGCTCCGACAATTGGATTTTCATTTGTGCCGGCAATCGATTCTCAAACTTAGCGTAGAACTCTTCGATAAGGGGAATCTCTTGTAACCAGCCTTCAACATGGACCTTCAATAATTCATTCAATGCATCAGTGCTTAAATCCAATCCCTGTACATCAAGTGACCCCGGAGCCGGTAGACGTCCAATGGCGGTATCGACTGCTGAAGCGGCACCTTCACATCGCTCGAATATCCATTTGAGGACTCGGCTATTTTCGCCGTAACCGGGCCAGAGAAACTTGCCGTCGGCATTTTGTCGGAACCAATTCACATAATATATCTTCGGCAACTTGGCGTCCGTCTTGCTGCCTATATCGAGCCAATGCTCAAAGTAATTTCCCATGTTGTACCCGCAAAAGGGTAACATTGCCATTGGATCACGTCTTAATTGGCCTACTTTTCCGGCTGCTGCAAAGGTAGTCTCGCTGCTAATGATGGATCCGAGAAAGGTCCCATGTGCCCAGTCAAAAGCTTCGGTGACGAGAGGCACGACTGTTGCCCTCCTACCTCCGAACAGTATTGCGTCTATAGGTACTCCGTTCGGATCTTCCCATTCCGGCGCTATAACCGGACATTGTCTAGCCGGGGCGGTGAAACGGGCATTAGGGTGCGCTGCATTTCTCTTTGTTTCGGGAGCCCAAGGTCTTCGAAGCCAATCCATAAGTTCGGCAGGAGGTGTCTCGGTCATTCCTTCCCACCACACATCCCCTTCAGGTGTGAGAGCGCAATTGGTAAAAATTGAGTTGTGATCAGCCGTAAGCATGGCATTCAGATTTGATTTGGTGCTCGTCCCCGGAGCGACTCCGAAGAAGCCCGCTTCGGGGTTGATTGCATAAAGGCGACCATCCGAGCCGAACTTCATCCATGCTATGTCGTCGCCAATTGTCTCTACTCGCCAGCCCGGCATAGTTGGAATGAGCATTGCCAAATTGGTCTTGCCGCAAGCCGATGGGAATGCGCCGGTGATATATTTTGCTTTTCCTTCAGGATTTATAAGCTTGAGAATCAGCATGTGTTCGGCCAGCCAACCTTCATCTCTGGCCTGTACTGAAGCAATGCGCAACGCGTGGCATTTTTTTCCTAACAGAGCATTTCCGCCGTAACCTGAACCGAAGGACCAAATCTCCCGTGTCTCCGGAAAATGGCAAATATATTTGATTTGCTGATTGCAAGGCCATGGTGAGTCAGCTTCGTTCTTGTCCAACGGGGCTCCCACGGAATGCAGCCCGAATACGAAATCTTCACTGTCGCCGAGTATTTCCAGAACCTTGGAGCCGACTCGGGTCATGATGTGCATGTTTGCAACAACATAAGGGGAATCAGTGAACTCAATTCCTATCCTGGCGATTCGAGAACCGGTAGGCCCCATGCTGTAGGGAATAACAAATAGGGTTCTTCCTTGCATGCAGCCGTCGAACAGCTTTGTGAGTTCAGATTTCATTTCATCGGGATCTCGCCAGTTATTGTTCGGGCCTGCATCCTTTTGAGTTTTTGCGCAGATAAAGGTCCGATCCTCTACTCGGGCTACGTCGGCGGGGCTCGATCTTACGAAAACCGAATTATGTCGAAGTGACGAGTTCAAAGCGATTGCAGTTCCCGCTTGAATCATGAGTCGCAACATTAATTGGTATTCTTCATCGGAACCATCGCAAATGACTACTCGATCGGGTCGACAGAGTTTGGCCGTATTTTCGATCAAGTTTTCGAGCTTCTTGTTAAGAGACATCAGGACTCCTTATTGCCAAAATAACAGAACGTATAAAAACCCCCCTCCGAAATGGCCGGAGGATTTAATCTGAAGAACGGAATTCGGCTCTCATTCAAGAGCCGATAAGCGAAAACGATCTGCATTGGGCATCCAACAAAGGGGCTATACACAAACTCCAATGCACATCTATAGATTCTATTCCCAGGACCAATCTTTTATCAAGATGTTTCAACATTGAGCGGTAAAAATAAGCTATCCAGTTCGTTCACGCACCCGAAAAACGAGTCATGTATCGTGAAAATGAGATTGTGTATTATTAACTGCCGCGGATTACCACACGGATCTAGAATGCAGTAAGGAGCCGCTAAGGAATTCACCTGGATGAACCACAGTGCTTCCGTGCAGGTCAGCCCGCGAGTGTCATTTGCTTTTCTTATCAAAACTATTGAGATAAACTGACAAACGTCAGTAGTCCGACTCCTCGGTGATTTTGACCGTCAATTCTTTCCAAGAAAACGGAATAGATAAGTTCACAAAGAGCGATTTGGTCGAGAAATGCTCAAAATACCTCATCCTAACGATCCGGTAATTGATCCAATGGAACACTTTCCTGACGGTATCAGGCAGGTTCTAAAACAGAAGGGCACGCCTCAGGAATTTGGTCCTGGAGATACAGTGCTGAAACCCGGCGACAATGGCGAGAGCGTCAGATTTATACTGGCCGGCGAGATCAGCCTCATAATGCGTGAAGGGGAAGACCAGGTCATCCCCGTTGATACATTAAAACCCGGGGATATTTTCGGAGAGATCAGTTTTATCACCGGGTCTCCTGCTCCCTCCGATGTCGAACTTATCGCCGACGAGCGGTCTCAACTCATCACCCTCGATTACGAAAACTTTGAAATGATGCTGCGGGAGAACCCGAGCTTTGCAACGTTGATGGTCAAGAATCTTGCCCGAAAAATAATGAGACTCGATCGAACCATTTTTCAGAGCAAGAAGCGTAAACGAGCGTTGCAATCGTTAATCAGCAGACAGGAACATATTTTCCCGGATTATGTAATCGGCGATTACATACGCAGCCATTTGGCTTCTCGTGTAGAAGAGCTTGCGATGTCCGAAGGTCCCGTTTTGATAATCGGAGAAACGGGAGTCGGTAAGGAGGTTCTGGCTCATACCATTTTCAGAATGAGTCATCACTATAAAGGCGTTTTTCTTCTCCTGGATCTATTAAGAACCCGTCATGAGAATTACGTCAATCATGAAGAATCCGGAAACGGAAGCGCCGTCAAAGACCTCACCGTGGAACAGATTAAATTGTTCTTTGGAACCGAAGAACCGGCGAATGAGGGCGTTAAGATTACTCCCGGCTACACAGAGTTGACGGAAGACGGAACGCTTCTCGTCCGCGGCGTAGAGCTGCTCACCACGGAAATGCAGGCGCAACTTCTGGATGCTTTGACGACCGGCAGCTTTTCTCGGTATGGCGGCACGGAACGAAATCAGGTCAAGCTGAGGCTCATTGCTACAACAGAACTAGACGCATCTGAAATCACCAAAGAAAAACATCCTTTAATTCACGGTCTCAAAACACGATCTTTGACCATTCCGCCTCTACGAAAAAGACGCAGAGAAATCCCTGGTTTGGTCGAACATTATATAAGTCAGTATTGTCAAGAGCTTAGGAAAGATACGGGGGAATTGCCCAAAGAGACTCTCAAGACTTTGGTCAATTATTCGTGGCCTGGGAACGACGTCGAGTTATCTACAACCTTGAAAAGGGCAATTCTGGTTTCTCAAGGCGGTGTGATTAGGCCCCAGGATATATACTTTGATCTCAAAAGGGTAGAAGGTCGCGGAAAATTCAACCTGCTAAGATTCAATGTCGTAAAGCAGATGCTCCGCAGTCCTTTGTTTCCTGCGGTATTTCAAAGTGCGGTAACGCCTTTCTTTTTCATTTTGCTTGTTCTGCTTTTCCTAGGGCCGGCGGACCTGATGAACAACCCCGCAGCATTGTTTAGTTGGGCTGTAGGATGGCCGATAATAATAGTCGGTGCATTCATCTGGTCTAGATTCTGGTGTTCTCTGTGTCCCATAGGGACCCTGAGTAAGCTCGCCAAGAAAATTGTAGCGCTTGAAAGGCCTTTCCCTCAGTTTTTGAAAAATCACAGTGATCTTGTGATTGCCGCTGCCGTTTTGGGAATCATCTGGTTCGAAACGGCTACGAACATCAGGCACTCACCTTTTAATGTAGGACTACTGCTGCTGGTCATGCTTGTCTCTGCAGTTCTGACTGCGATTATTTATGAGAGACAGTCTTGGTGCCGTTATTTGTGCGGACTTGGAGGCATGATCAGTGTTTTGGCCAAATCATCTCCACTGGAGCTGAGAGCTGATCGAAATGTCTGTGTTTCTCAATGCACCTCAAACGAGTGCTATTTGGGAAATGCACAGATGGAAGGATGTCCGTTCGGCCAGGTTGCTCCAAAGTTGCACAGTAATAGGTTTTGCAAACTTTGCGGAATTTGCGTGAAAATTTGTCCTCACGGTGCCGTTAACTTAAATCTCCGGGTACCGGGCAAAGAAATATGGGAAATGCGGCATACGAATACCGGTACCGCCTTTCTCATAATTGGAATGATAGGCGGCCTTATAAGTGAAATGGTCAGTAAAATGCCCATCTATAGCCGATTGACGGCCGATATTCCCCTGCCCGAAATTGGAAAATTCAGTCTCGTATTTTTCGCCATACTCATCATCGTCAACCTGCTACTCGCATTATCCGCTTCACTGTCCAAGAATTTCTTTGGAGACACATTTAACGAAAACTTTTCTAGATATGGATTAGCGCTACTACCGATAACTCTCACGGGTTTCACTGCGTTTCACGTGTATTATCTCATCAACTGGGGAGTCCAATTACCTATTCTCGTGAGCAATACGTTTCAGTTTGAAATATTTAAACAGTTGATCATAACTGTTCCTCCGGATGTTACTCACTTTATTCAGAAGATCCTGCTTTGGATAGGTTTAGCTTGGAGTTTAATGATCATCTACAAGCTCGGCCGATCCAGCGACGAGAGTTTCGGACGAGCAATCATTGGGATTCTGCCGCATTCGATTTTGGCGTGCTTGCTGACTGCAGCGCTTCAGACGGCTATCACCCATTTTTTCTACCCGGTCACATCAACTATCTAGTTGGGACATGGTTAGGGAATGCGTGTCGCTTCGCCTTTGATTGCCTGAATTTCTGCATAAAATTTCAACCCAAAGTCCTAGCCCGCACTATTGGATATTCACGGAGTAGAACTATCCACTCTACTCACTATCCCTTCCTGCCTCCAAATCTAACCGTGCATGGCACATGAAACTTTTTTGAGGTCCATCAATCTGAAATTCAGAGGATATCTTTGCCGTTGGTTTAAGAGGAGGCGAAATGGGCGAAATTAGTATTGAACCATTTGCAATTAAAGATTGTGCATTGGCTACTATAGCAACCGGTCGCAGAGCGCAAAATTTGCGCGAAATGCTTGATATACTTACGAACATTCACCCGGGCAGCATTTATCATCACTTCTGGGGAGGTCTATTGAGGCCGAGATTTGATGATCCTCAATATAATAATGATTTTGCCGTCTGGTGCCATTACGCATTGCATGATGATGTCTTGGCGGAAAGATTGGCCGTCATTGATCCTACCGATTATGAAGATCTTGAGATGCTGCGTTCCATGTTGGTGGATGTTTTTGAACAACGTTTGGATGAAGTAGAGAGACCAATCTGGGCAAAAAATGATCAAAAATTTCATTTTACGAGATCTCAAATAGTCGTTTTCGATACGGAAAAGAAAATTAATGAGCCGAGTGAATTGACTGATGCCGTTGCGAACATGTCCGTGGGCAGCATTTTTTATCATTACATTGATGCCCGGAGGAGATTTCCAAGAGGAATAGATGATTTTCGTGCGTGGCTTGACGGATTCGGAGATAAATATCACGAATTGTGCGTTGATCTGGCTGCGGTCGATCCTTACTTTTCAACTTTGACGGAAGTGCGTCAGAGTCTGATTTCCGTTTTTCACAATTATTTCAGGAGGAACAATTAATGGTTTCACTTGATGAGTATGCAGCCGTAGCCGGCAAGGACGTGATGGATCATCTCAAACAATTGGCGGCTCTCTTGAAGGGCATCAAGGTTGTGCACGTAAATTCGACACGCGTCGGTGGTGGAGTTGCTGAAATACTGACCAAATTAGTCCCTTTAAAACAGGAACTAGGGCTCAATGTGCGCTGGGAGATTATTCGGGGCGAAGAAAAGTTTTACGAATGTACCAAAGGTTTTCACAATGCTCTACAGGGAACTCCTGTCCCTATTCCCGATTCTCTCTTAAAAATTTACGAGCAGACCAATGTGGAAAATGCGGAAGAATTGCGACCGGTACTTGAGGATGCGGACATCGTCTTTATTCACGATCCTCAACCGTTGCCTCTGCTGAAACATTTTCCAAATAGGAAAGGCAAATGGATCTGGCGTTGCCACATCGATTTGAGTCATCCTTACCGTCCGATATGGAAATATTTGAAAAACTTCGCAGCGAATTATGATGCAAGCATATTTTCGCTTGCTGATTTTGCGCAGCCTTTGCCGCACACGCAATATCTCATTGCTCCGAGTATTGATCCTTTGAGCGACAAGAACAAAGATCTACCGGAAGAAGAAATTCAGAATATATACAGGAATTTTAATCTGGACCCCGAGCGTCCGATCATAACCCAGGTTTCACGATACGACCGATTCAAGGATCCCTTGGGAGTTATCAAGGCATACCGCATGGCTAAGACATTTGCTCCGGGTTTGCAACTTGTCTTGGCGGGAGGTGGAGCTACGGATGACCCGGAAGGTGAAATCGTATTGGCGGAAGTAAAAGCCGCGGCAGGTCAGGACAAGGATCTGCACATTCTACTGCTTCCCCCGGACGCCAATATTATAATTAATGCATTGCAAAGGGCTTCAAATATTGTGTTGCAAAAGTCCGTTAAAGAGGGATTCGGATTGACCGTCACAGAAGCCATGTGGAAAAGTACTCCGGTTATAGGCGGTAATACCGGTGGAATTAGACTTCAGGTAATCAATCACCACACCGGCTTTCTGGTGAGCACCCCTGAAGGTGCGGCTTTGAGAATACGCTACATGCTCCAGAGACCCGACAAGGTCCTTGAAATGGGAAGAAAGGCCAAAGAATTCGTTCGGGCGAATTTTCTCAATACGAGAAATCTGCGGGAATGGTTAACGCTAATGGTTGCTCTGCTGTATGGAAATGAAGAGCGGATAGAGCTTGAATCACCTGACGGATCGGACGTGGATGTCCAAAAACTTCGCATGAGTGCATAAGATCAACGGCTCCCTATTGTTAGATAGGGAGCTTTGCACACCCTCTCTCTTGATTTAAAAAACGGCATTTCCTAAAATGGCCACCGCTCTAATACTTTCAAAAAAAGAAGATTATGGATTTTCTTGATATCCTGAGGGAAAAGGCATTCTTAGGCCGCGAGTTTCTGACTTGGCTATGGTTTAAGTCAATTAAAACCGGGGGCCGAATAGAGGTTCCCGGCAAAAGTACCTATGAAGTGATTTTCCTGGATCGCATGGTGCTCGATTTATTGGAGACGGACACGCCGCAATTTGTGTCGCTCAAGGGCGAGCAGTCGGAATTGCGCGAAGGATTGGCAGCCATTCGCGAAGGAAAAAAAATTGAGGAAGCTCGAATTCTAATCAGAACCGGGGAAAATGACTTCACCATGGTGATCAAGGGTACGTGGTTTTCGTTCGGTTCACTTAGGACGCCGCCCATTTTGCCGAGCGGTGAATCCGACGATGACGAAGATGAAGGCAGTTTTCTCGAAAAAATGTATCTCCTGGAGCAGTGTCTCGAGTCCGTGGATTCGCTCTTCGAGTTTTTTCTTACCATCAGGGTGTCAGATGATTGGGAGTCCACAGAATTGCCTGCCATTAAGGCTTGGATTGATTCGGAATCCAAATCATAATTTAAAGCTGCTGTTTCACAAATTCCTCGTTGACAAGGAATCGACGTTCGGACTATTATAAGGATTCGGTGAAGCTGAAACCGAGTAAAGCGTGTTCCTCGATAGCTCAATCGGCAGAGCGGGTGGCTGTTAACCACTAGGTTGTAGGTTCGAGTCCTACTCGGGGAGCCAAAAAA
>CAZTJA010000036.1:0-27077 GCA_964613745.1 uncultured Syntrophaceae bacterium | reverse complement strand
TCAAGTGCTTCTATCCCACTTTGAACCCACGCTTGAACAATGCACTCCAGCTATTTCTTCAGTCAATCGTTGTCGAACAACTGGTTGTTGGACAACTGACGGAACCGATCCAACTATCAATTGGGGCTGTAAAGAAATTGGTATCGGACATTATCATCAACGGCCCAAAAACTTCAAAATCCTTTTTGCATTACGACAACTTACTAAAGTGTTCCGGAACCCCTTCAGAAGTAACTTGGGGTTGCCGTTTGCTCTCTATCCCTCGGTCAATGGTGTGACCGTCAGGAATATCGGTTAAGTTCGCCCATTAATTATAAACGTTCGATCAAAAGCACTTTCATTCCACTATAGGGGTATAACCTAGATGACACGCTCCATAAGCATGTCTGTGGTCAATGTCCTGCCGGGCCATTTTATGACCGGAAGATCTCCTCCGGAATACTTAGAATAATTCGCATTAATAATGATCTATTTCTATCAGAGTGAATGGTTTCGTTTCTAAATGAGTGCTAACCGGCGTGGGCCGAGATTTTAAAACAGGGAAGGAGTAAAAAAGTGGCACAGCTTTCGAAAGCCGAATCAACCACACCAAGCCCTCAGGATTGGGCGGCAATTGCCGAAAATCCTAAGTTTAAGGAAATTCATAGACGTAAAACCGTCTTTCTTTTCGGCTGGTGGATTTTCTCGACCGTCTATTATTTTCTCCTCCCTATCGGGGCGGGAGCTGCTCCTGGACTGTTCAGCGCGAAAGTCATAGGGAATATAAATTTCGGGTATCTCTTCGCTCTATCCCAGTTCTTCGTATCCTGGGGTATCGCCATGTACTACAAATCATGGGCGAACAAGGTATCCGACCGTTTGACCCAAGAACTTCTTGCCGAACTCAATATTAAATAGGAGCAGCCCATGAGAAAAGCCCACCTCATATTATTAGCTCTGGTTGTAAGCATTATGGTGTTCATGGCATGCTCCGCTTTCGCAGCACCGAGCAATGTCGAAAACACGATTTCTAATCTGATCACAAATCAGGCACCTACACCGACAAAGGTTGAGGCGAACAGAACCATCACTATTACGATGTTTCTCATCATCATCGCCATCACACTTTATGTCGTTATGTGGGCGGCAAAACGCACCAAGACCACTGCCGATTTCTATGCCGCAAGAGGTGCAATCACCGGAACACAGAATGGTTGGGCAATTGCGGGTGACTACATGTCGGCCGCATCATTCCTTGGAATCGCAGGTCTGATCTCGCTTTACGGCTACGATGGATTTATGTATTCGGTGGGATGGCTCGTCGCGTACGTAACGGTGCTCCTGATTGTGGCTGAACCTTGCAGAAATGCAGGGAAGTACACTATGGGCGACATCCTGTCTTTTCGTTCCAATCCGAAACCGGTAAGAGCGGCTGCGGCAATATCCACAGTGGCGGTTTCGACCTTTTATTTGACGGCACAAATGGTCGGTGCCGGAAAACTGATGGAACTACTCATCGGAATTCCTTTTAAGTTCGCCATCGCCGGCGTCGGCGCGCTCATGATAGTCTATGTCGTTTTCGGTGGGATGATTGCCACCACCTGGGTTCAAATCATCAAAGCCGGCTTGCTGATGACCGGCGCAACACTCTTGTGCGTACTTGTCGCTGCTAAGGCGGGATTCAATCCGGTTCAATTTTTTTCGGATGTTGCCAACAATCAACAAATCCAGGAATGGGTGAGAATTTCACTCCTCAAAGATGCCGTAGCCAAGCCCGGATTTGACTACGGGCAACGTTTCTTAGAACCTGGGCTGCTACTGAAGGACGTGTGGGATCAGATCTCCTTAGGTATGGCTTTGGTTCTCGGCACGGCAGGCATGCCGCATATTCTAATGCGCTTTTTTACGGTTCCGACCGCGCAAGCAGCACGCAAATCGGTCATTATCGCGATGTTTATTATCGGAACCTTCTATATCTTGACGACTCTTCTTGGTTTCGGATCGGCCATTAATGTGTCTCCGCAAGTCATCTCCAGTGTCGATAAAGGCGGTAATATGGCCAACATGCTGTTGGCTCAAATGTTGGGCAATCAGGTCGCACCTTTCTTGGGAGACGTCCTCCTAGCATTTCTGTGTGCAGTCGCATTTGCAACGATTCTTGCCGTTGTCTCGGGCCTTGTGCTCGCAGCTTCTGCAGCAATTTCACATGACATTTACGTGAGCATCATAAAAGGGGGGCATGCGGAACAATCAGAGCAGATTACCGCAGCTAGAATTACATCCTTCGTAGTTGGAATTGTAGCCGTTTTAATCGGAATCTTGGCGGAACGTCAAAACGTTGCGCACTTGGTTGCTTTGGCCTTTGCCGTTGCGTCCGCAGGTAATTTACCTACCGTAGTGCTTTCTCTATTCTGGAGAAAAATGAACACGGCCGGTATTGTTTCGGGACTCCTGGTAGGCACCGTGGCTTCAATCGGTTTGGTGCTGGTTTCACCAAATGTCATGTATCCCAAAATAATAGCCGAAGGCGCTCAAAAAATGGTCACGACTCTCGAGCAAAAACAAGCATCGGGAGCAACATTGAGTGCGTCTGAAACAAAGACTCTTCAGGAATCAAGACTTACGTACGAGAACAACAAAGGAAAAAGCTCAATCGTTGGACTTGATAAGCCGCTATTTCCGTTAAAGAACCCTGGAATCGTTTGCATTCCTCTCGGATTTCTCGCAGCTATAATCGGCGCCCTTCTATTTCCCAGAAAAAATGAGGAAGACGCGTTCGATGAGTTATATGTCCGACAGAATACCGGTATAGGAGTTGCCAAGGCTATCGGACATTAGGTAATTTATTGCTTCTGGTGCTTAATATCGGAATGGGTCCTACGGATCCATTCCGACCTTCTTCTGCAGCAAATCAGAACCTTCCACAGGACTGTTTTCCCTCCTCTCCACACTTCCACATGAACAAGGTCCCACTTGGATGTACATTTTTTCCGAGGCATGAACCCAATCAAATGATATATTGCATGTGAATGATCGATTGGGAGTTCAACATGTACTCTGCAGCCCAAGACTATCGTAGGAAGCGCAACATTCTCGTCGGCGTAATGACTGTGGTTTGGGCCTCAATTTCTTTCGGTCTTTGTATATTGGCGGCACCTTACTTCAATCAATTTCATTTTTTCGGATTTCCACTCGGGTTCTGGTTGACTTCTCAGGGTTCCGTCTTTTTCTTTGTTATCGTTCTATTTGCGTACAGTGCTGCAATGAATCGATTGGATCGCCGACATGGAGTCCAAGAATAAACCCCTTCTTTTCTAAGATCCATGGTCAGGGCTAAATAATGCAATTGCTTGGCTGGTCAATACTCGTAATTAGTATAACCTTTCTGGTCTACGTTCTTTTATCAAAGAGGGTACTTGCCTCGGAGTCAAAGGGTTTTTATAGTGCCGGTCTGGAAACATCCCCGGCCATAGCGGGAATGGCTGTAGCTTCCGACTGGATGAGTGCCGCATCATACATATCCATGCCTGGAATAATTGCCGTAACAGGCTTTTCAGGTCTTGTTTACGTCATGGGATGGAGCGGAGGCTACGTGCTGTTGGCCATGTTTCTGGCTCCGTATCTCCGTAAATTTGGAAAATTCACTGTCCCGGATTTTGTGGGCGATCGGTATTACTCCAACTCGGCTCGTGCCGTTGCCGTGTGCGCGACCCTGATAATCTCAATTTTCTATATTTCCGGGCAAGTGCGGTGCGTCGGCATAATAGCCGGTCGGCTTCTCGAAACAGACATACATACGGGAATTCTCATTGCGGGCTTACTCATTCTTGCTTATGCACTCCTTGGTGGTTTGAGAGGAGTCACAGCGACTCAAACAGCTCAATATATCGTGATGATATTCGGGTTCCTGATTCCGGTCGCAGTGGTTTCTTTTAAGCTGACAGGCGTCCCCCTTCCCCACTTTGGAATGGGTGCCGACATCCTGACCGGACCCGATGCCGGGAAGCCCTTCATTTCCGCGCTTGAGCAATTGCGCGCAGATTTTGGCTTGAGCGAATTTACAGGAGCATTTTCTGAGCAGGGTAGATCCGCTTACGATTTCATACTAACTACCTTAGCTCTGATGGCCGGTACAGCAGCCTTACCCCACATACTTAGCCGTTTTTACATGATAACCAGTATTAGAACTGCTCGGTTCAGTGCAGCGTATTCGGTTCTTTTTATTGCAATCCTCTATACCGCCGCCCCCGGTGTAGCTGCTTTCGCGGAATACAACCTCCTTCTAGGATTGAAAAACGGAAATGCCGGCGAGTGGATGGATCCTTGGAAAAAAACCGGCCTTGTCGAGCATCAAGACCAGACACAGTCACCAGCTCAATCAGAGCGCAACCGCATTATCTCGCGTGGTGAAAGTGAGGATGGACTCACCACAATAGGCAAGGTGAGACTGGATTCAGACGTCATCGTGCCCGCATATCCTGAGATGGCCGGACTGCCGGACTGGATTACGGCTCTTCTGCTAGCCGGAGCGCTCGCCGCATCATTGTCCACTGCCGCTGGGCTGCTGTTGACGACAGCGGCCGCAATTTCCCATGACTTGTATTACCGTATGATAAATCCGAACGCGCCGGATAAGGCGCTCATAATAGCGGGACGCGGTGCTATGACAATATCGGTGTGCATCTCAATCCTGCTGTCCATTTATCCGCCCGGTTACATAGCGCAAACGGTAGCATTCGCTTTCGGAATAGCGGCATCATGTTTTTTTCCGATAATCATACTGGGAATTTTCTGGAAGCGGACGACTCGTGAGGGAGCCATTTCCGGAATGTGTGTCGGAGGAACATTTACGTTGATTTACGTCGTAAGCGCGACGTATTTCCACCAAGGCAATTGGCTCTTTGGCATTAGTCCGGAGGGAATCGGATCTGTCGGTATGCTCATCAACTTTGTTGTGACTTTTATCGTCTCTTTATTAACACAGCGTCCCCCATTCGAAACGAGCCTCCTGGTCAATATGGTTCACGAACCCGTTTTCTCTCGTTTAGAAACCGGACGTACCAAAGGCCTCAAACTATAATTTTCAGGAAAACATCAGAGACGGGGTCGAGCTAACCGTAAGAGATTAGATGGTTACAGGCAAATCAGGCATTCTTTTGAGCGACTGCGTAGTGTTCACCCAGGCTCCTCATACACTCCAGTTTGGCGTTTTCCAGCAGAGCAGTTTCCCGGGCATGTTCAATCACGGCGAGAGCCCTTTTGTAAATGGGCGTATCAACCATTTTGTCGTCCAGGGTTGTAGAGGCTCTGCCGTTTGCCAAAGCATTTTCAAACGCCGTGACTATCCGTCTCGCATGTAAAACTTCATCGTCTGTGTGCGTAAAAACCTCATTTAGGATGGAAACCTGGTCCGGATGTATGCAGAAGGCGCCTGTGCCACCCAAAGATCTGGCTCTTTCCGCAGATTTTCTAAATGTGTGTGGATCTTTATATCCCGCCACACTGCCCAGAACTCCCATGGGCAGAACGCCTAAGGCCCGAGATACCGTTACCATGACGGAAAAAGGATAGAACAGTTCCCTTCCGTCTTCGGAGGGTTCCACCCCTAATTGCAGGCAATAGTCATCCGTTCCTATGCTGACGGATTCGATCCTGTTTGACACTCCTAATATTTGTTCTAAATTCAGGATACCGCGTGGACTTTCGATGTGCACTGAAAGCCGAATAGAATTCGGCTCAATGTTTCGAACTTGTTCTAGAGCTGAAATTTCCGCATCCAACACTCGCACAAGATCTGCACTTTCCACTTTAGGGACGAAAATGGCATAAACACCGGGAATTGCTGCTGCCCTAACGTCTGCTATCAATAATTCGTGTTCGTTGTTGACTCGCACGAAAACCCGGCTTCCCCCTTTTCCTGCAGCCTTAACGGCTCCGGACAAAGAAGCCCTCGCTTTCAACTTTTCCGATGAAGGTACAGCGTCTTCCAAATCCAACATGATTCCATCAGCATTTCGCTTATACGCCTTATCAACGAAACGTGGAACATTGATCGGCAGAATCAGTAATGACCGAAGCAACTGCTTTTTCATGAAATCTCCGTCAGGTTGGCGATTTAGGGCTTAAATTTGATCAGCAATTCGTCGGTTTCGACATTTTGACCTGGTTTCACCAGAATAGATTCCACTTCACCATCGCAGGGAGACGCAATGCCGCTCTCCATTTTCATGGATTCCATTCTTACCAACTCTTGCCCCTTACGTACTTGGGCTCCTTCGGCCACGCATATTTCGGTGATCATTCCAGGCATCGGGCACTTGAGGACGTTTTCCACTGAAACTTTACGCCCTTTGAACATATAGTCTTCCAGTTTCCATTCTTTGGGCAAATATATTTCAAAGGTTCTCGTTATTCCGCTATACGCAACCCGTATATGGTTTTCGTCATATTGCAGCCGAAACATGCTGTCAATGCTGTCAATCTTAAGTCTCAAACGACGACGATAATATTCGAACTCAGGGGCGACTACCTCGTATAATCGGCCATCTACTGTTATCCGCCAGTCATTCGGAGAAATTCCCTGTTCTGTTTGCACTCGAAATACGTCGTTTTCCGATCTAATTATATAATCATGAACTTTTCTACGCGCCGGTGAAATCCCGGTTAATGGACTCATAGGTTTCAGAGAATCTTTAATCAATCTTTGTCGTGTGTGGTGCACTAGCACTGCCGCTATGACCATCTGGCACAAATGGAGCCTTTGCGGAGGTAGCTTGCTCTGACCATTTTCAAAATGGTTTTCAATGAATTCCGTCGAAAGGTCTCCATTGATGAATGCCGGATGATTAATTACCGCATTACAGAAATCAACGTTAGTGGTCAGGCCTTCAATGTGATAGCCGTTTAGGGCCTTGCACATCGTTTGTATCGCTTGGAGTCGAGTCTCTCCCCAAACTGCTACTTTGGCCAAGAGTGAGTCATAGTAAATCGTTATTATACTGCCTGCGCCTACACCGCTATCTACTCGAATGTTTCTGCCCCGCGGAGCCGCGTATCTCGTAATCATTCCCGTGGTGGGTAAAAACCCCCTGGTTGGATCTTCAGCACATATGCGGGATTCAATCGCCCAACCCCTTGATACTACATGTTCCTGTCTGAGCTTGATCTGCTCACCGGCCGCAATCCGGATTTGCATCTCAACCAGATCTAGTCCCGTCACGAGTTCCGTAATCGGATGCTCTACCTGAAGACGAGTATTCATCTCTAGAAAATAGAAGTTCTTTTCTTGATCAAGAATAAACTCAACTGTACCTGCGTTCACGTATCCCGCAGCGAGGGCCAGTTTACAAGCGACGTCACCCATCTTTTCGCGCAAAGTAGCGTCTAAAATCGGAGACGGAGTTTCTTCGATCACCTTTTGATACCGTCTTTGGATTGAACATTCTCTTTCACCGAGATGAATTACATTTCCGAATCCATCCGCCATGACCTGGAACTCAATGTGTCTTGGCTTCGAGATAAATTTTTCAAGAAAGATTCTATCATCGGCGAACGACTTCTTCGTTTCTTCTTTGCAGGCCGACAAAGCCGAGGAGAAATCTTCAACCCTGGAAATGATTCTCATGCCCCGGCCACCGCCCCCCGCTGCAGGCTTGAGGAGGACGGGAAATCCCATTTCAACTGCCGCTTCTCGTAGCACGTCTGCACTGTCGGTGTCGTGAACCCCTGGCACAACCGGAACCCCTGCCTTTATCGCCAGAAGCTTTGAAGCCATTTTGTCGCCCAAAACGGCTATAGCACTTGGAGGCGGACCGATAAAAGTGATGCCCTCCTGAGCCACCTGCGAAGCAAAGTCAGCGTTTTCCGAGAGGAATCCATATCCGGGGTGAACGGCATCACAGTGCAAATTCTTGGCAACAGAGATGATCTTATGGACATCGAGAAAAGATTCACGTGCCGGCGCCGGACCGATGAAAACGGTCTCATCGGCTTCTTGAACATATTGAGATCTGATGTCGGCCTCAGAATAAACAGCGACTGTCGGTATTCCCATTTTCTTGCAGGTTCGAATTACTCGAACTGCTATTTCACCTCTATTTGCGATCAGGAGTTTTCCAAACACTTAAACAACCTCAGAGGGGGATATTGCCGTGCTTACGATCAGGTCTTCCAGTGCGTTTGCCCTCTAAAACCTGAAGACTGCGAATTAATCTCATTCTCGTTTCACTGGGGAAAATCACATCATCTATATATCCCCGTTTGGCTGCGAGGAATGGGTTGGCAAAAGTCTTTCTGTAATGACTTTCTTTTTCCATCAAAACGGCGGCAGGATCGGAAGAGTTCTGAATTTCTTTTCTGTAGATTACTTCAGCAGCACCCCGAGGCCCCATGACGGCGATTTCCGCCGTAGGCCACGCATAGTTCATGTCTGCTCCGATGTGCTTCGAATTCATTACGATATAGGCACCGCCGTAGGCTTTTCTGACAACCACCGTAATTCTTGGAACCGTCGCTTCTATGAACGCGTACAGCAGCTTGGCTCCGTGCCGAATGATCCCCCCGTGTTCCTGCTCGGGACCCGGCATAAATCCCGGAACGTCCACAAGACATATAAGAGGAATGTTGAAGGCATCGCAAAAACGAATGAACCTAGCCCCTTTGGCCGATGCGTTGCTATCCAGTACGCCGGCAAGCACGGCAGGCTGATTAGCAATCAAACCTATGGTTTCTCCACCCAAACGTCCAAAGCCAATGATCAGGTTACGGGCAAATTGTGAGTGAATTTCCAGAAATTCAGCACCGTCAAGAATGCTGTTTATGAGTATTTTCATGTCGTAGGGCTGATTTGGATTTACGGGCACAAGGTAATCCAAAGCAGGATCTTTTCTGTCCGTTGGATCCTTAAGGTCGAGAAATGGAGGCCTCTGCTTATTGTTGGACGGCAGGTAATTGATCAGTCGTCTAATCTCGCGCAAACACAAGATATCGTTGGGAAGGACAAAATGGGCGACACCGCTTTTTGACGAATGGATCCAAGGACCGCCGAGCTCATCTAAACTGATGTCTTGATGTATGACGGTTTTCACGACATTTGGCCCGGTGACGAACATGTACGAAGAATTTTCTACCATGAAGGTAAAGTCCGTCATTGCAGGACTATAGACGGCTCCGCCGGCGCAAGGACCCATTATGCAGGATATCTGAGGTATGACCCCGCTTGCCATGACGTTTCTATTGAAGATCTCACCGTATGCCGCGAGAGCGTCAACGCCCTCCTGAATGCGAGCCCCTCCGGAATCATTTAATCCGATGAACGGAGCCCCCACGCGTGCTGCGTGATCCATGACTTTGCTGATCTTTTCCGAATGAGCCTCACCCAGAGAGCCTCCCAGCACGGTAAAATCTTGGCTGAAGAGAAAAACCTCTCTACCGTCGATAGTGCCGTGTCCGGTTATTACACCGTCACTCAGGAATTCCCGGTCACCCCCGAGGTGGCCGCCTCGCCCGGCTTTTAAAGTATCGAATTCTTCAAATGATCCATCGTCCAGCAACAATTCCACTCGTTCCCACGCGGTCAGCTTGCCGCGTTTATGCTGGTCGTCAATTCGCTTCCGGCCTCCACCTAAACGAGCCTGGTCTCGCATAGACTGCAGGCCGGCAATATTGTCCTGCCCCGCCCAATTAATGCTCGATTGATTATCCGATGTGGAATTACTCATGTTGCTTCCGGCATTCCGATCACTCATTGTCGCCTCGAAAAATTATTCTAATGGTCATCATTCACTTTTCTTCTGCTCCACATATGTGGGGGAGTTCTTTGACGACTTACCTCTTAGGTTCGTACGATAAAATTCGTAGGTGAGCGGAGTCCCTTCTTTTAACACTTCGGACCCTAACACATCCGCCACGAACACCGTATGCGTACCCACATCCATTGTGTCTATAACTTTCGCGTCAAGAATAGATATGGAGTGTTCGGTCACCAGAGGGCATCCCGATGACCCTAATGCAAATTGCACTTGACTCAATTTGTCGATGTCGCGACCCGTTCTAAAGCCGAACAGCCCTATAAACTTCAGATCAGCGGAATCATCCAGCACCGAGACACCGAAGACTTTGCTCTTGGATATAAACTCGTGTGTTAAGTTATTCTTATTAATTATGACGGCCACTCGAGGCGGCTGAGATGTCACCTGTAATACCGTGTTAACTATTTGCCCATTAAGACGATCGTCCAATTTTGATGTTACGATGTATAAACCATAGCTCAAATGACTAAATACAGTTTGATTTAGACCGGCAATCATACCTACTCCCCCTGCGTAATATCCGTTGGTTGAACCCGCCGACCATACTGCCGGCCGGAGGAGCATAATACAGATTCGGGGATCAAGACAATAGATGTTTTGTGGTTAACTGATTAACGATGCCAAACAATTATGATTCTAAGATCGTGTAAAATTAATAGGGAGAGACAAAACGAAAAGTTTAACAGACACATTTCTTTGGAAATAAAAAGAGTCCGACCCTAACCCCTGTACCCTCTGCCGGACTCAATAGATCGGAAACACCGATCAACAAAATTATTGAACGTGTCCAAAATACACAGGCACTTAGTTTTTGTCAAACTCGAAAATACTTTAATAACAATGATATAATGATTTCAGATGGAGAGCTATATACCATAAGAATATACTTAATCCGTGTATTTCGAATACCGATCACCCTGACTTTATTTCAATGATCAATACGGGCATTTATCCTGATTAAAATTTATCTAGAACCTCAGACAGACTTGAACCCTCTGTATTACAGAAAGTAAACTGCTCTTAAATGCAATACGGTTCAAGAATGAGAGTATTATGCAAACCCTTTTAGAGAAATGTTGGCACTGTTTAAGCGTCGATGAAATGTTAACCGTCGTGAATGTCTCACTGGATAAGGGACTCGACAGGTTTGAAATTAAGCATCGCCAGGAAAGGTTCGGCAGCAACTTAATAACCAAAAAGAAGGACAAAGGGCCGGTCCTCAGATTTTTGCTCCAATTCCATCAGCCGTTGGTCTACATTTTGTTGGCTTCGGCATTAATTACTGCATTCCTGAAAGAGATTGTGGATGCTGCCGTAATCTTCGGTGTGGTTCTGATAAATTCCATTGTTGGCTTCGTTCAAGAAAACAAAGCTGTTAATGCGGTTGAATCACTCAACAAGCAGTTGTCGGATGAAGCCACCGTACTTCGGGCGGGCAAAAAAACTAAGATACCCACGGATCAACTTGTTCCAGGTGATGTGGTTTTCATTCAAGCAGGAGACAAAGTTCCGGCGGATCTTAGATTAACTCAAGTCAGAGACTTACGGGTTGATGAATCAGCCTTGACGGGAGAGTCGATTCCCGTTGAAAAGTCCACGCACATTCTGGATTTAGAGACCCCTCTTTCGGACAGAACCAACATGATTTTTTCGTCAAGTCTTGTCGTTGCAGGTACTGGAACGGGAATCGTTGTAGCCATCGGTGACCAAACTGAAATCGGCCGTATTTCTGAAATGATTGCATCAGCGGAATTGATAGATACTCCACTGACCAAACGAATTAAGCAATTCAGCAATGTCCTCCTTATCGGGATATTATCCTTGGCCGGAATTACTTTCTTCGTGGGCCTTGTTCGCGGACAAACGCTATTCGACACCTTCATGGCGGTTGTTGCATTGGCCGTCGCCGCAATTCCTGAAGGATTACCGGCAGCGGTTACAATCATTTTGGCGATTGGGGTTGCTCGAATGGCCAAGAAGCGAGCAATTATTCGCAGACTGCCGGCCGTGGAAACACTGGGAAGCACTACGATCATCTGCTCCGATAAAACGGGAACATTGACCAAAAACCAAATGACCGTCGTCCGCCTTTTTTCAGGCATGAGTACATATGAATTGACCGGTGTCGGTTACGACATCGAAGGTGAGTTAAGGAGAAATGGGCAACCTATTTCTCCAGACGATAATCTTGCATTGAGAGAATGCCTCGTAGCCGGACTCCTTTGCAATGACTCACATTTGACGAAGCACGACGGAGAATGGAAACTTACCGGAGATCCAACGGAAGCGGCGCTAACTACGGCTGCGCTTAAGGTAGGCCTCCCGGAAAAGGAAATCCGAAGTCTCTATCCTAGAATTGATTCCGTTCCGTTCGAATCTAAGACTCAGTACATGGCCACCCTCCATTCCCACGATGACCATGGATCATGGATAGCATATGTAAAGGGGTCTCCCGAAAGCATTCTCCCACGGTGCTCGAACATCGCAGATTCATTAGGCTCCCTATCGTCGTTTGATGAAACAAGAATTCATGAAGAATTGCAGGATGCCGCATCTCAAGGCTTACGCGTTCTCGCTTTCGCAAAAAAGGAGTTTTTTTCCGCTCCGGAACGCCTGGAAGATGATCATTTGCAATCGGAACTTACATTTCTGGGAATGCTGGCCATGATCGACCCGCCTCGCATGGAAGCCGCAGCAGCAATTGAAAAGTGCAAGACCGCCGGAATCGACGTCAAAATGATCACGGGAGATCATGCAACCACCGCCCAAGTGATAGCATCAAAGCTCGGCATTCTGGTGGACTCCGGTGAATCCAATACCAAAATCGTTTCCGGTACGGAACTCAGTCAATTATCGGATGATGATCTCATCCAAGTTGCCCAGGATACGGCTGTTTTTGCGAGGGTTAGTCCGGAACACAAATTGAGAATAGTTGAAGCTCTACAGGCAAGACAAGAAGTAATAGCAATGACAGGGGACGGGGTAAATGATGCACCTGCGCTCAGGCAAGCGGATATCGGCATAGCGATGGCGATCAGCGGAACTGATGTGGCACGCGAAGCAGCGGACATGGTGTTGACGGATGACAATTTTGCAACCATTGAGGCTGCTGTTGAAGAAGGCCGAGGGGTTTATGACAACCTGAGGAAATTCATAGTATGGACCTTGCCCACAAACGGAGGACAGGGTCTGGTGATCATGGTTGCAATACTGTTGGGTTTGAGTTTGCCTATTCTCCCCGTTCAAGTGTTATGGCTCAACATGACGAGCGTGATATGTTTGGGCCTGATGCTTGCCTTTGAACCAAAAGAACAGGGAATCATGGAGAGACATCCTCGCCGTTCTGATGATTCCATTCTCAATTGGGAATTGGGCCTGAGAATTCTTCTCAGTTCAGTATTACTTTCCGCCGGTGCATTCGCCATTTTTCGATGGGAACTGGCGGTCGGATCAACTGCGGCGGAAGCGAGAACTGCAGCAACCACGGTCTTCGTGATCGGACAAATATTTTTCCTCTTTAATTGCCGCTCATTGACCAAGTCGGTCTTTTCCAAAGACTTGCCCACAAATAAGTGGATATGGTTCGGCAGTTTTCTCATGCTAACTTTACAGGCTATGTTCAGTTATTTGCCTTTCATGAACATGCTTTTTCAAACTGAACCACTTCGATTAGAAGCGTGGATCTATTCCTTTGTCATTGGTCTCGGTATTTTCTTAATCATTGGTTTTGAGAAACTCTTGTTGGGAAAATATTCCGACGCTTGATGACGAACTGATCGAGAGCAAATCCTTTAATAAAAGGCTTTTAAACGACTGTTATGAATGCCCTACTCCCATTTGCAGCGGAAGTAACTTCCAGTCGGGCATCTATCCAATTTTTCAGCTCCGCAACATGGGAAATTATCCCGACCAGCCTGCCCTTTTCTTGCAAATCGATGAAAGCTTTGAAAGCAAGCTCAAGGGTCTGCTGGTCAAGAGTTCCGAAACCTTCATCTATGAACATTGAATCTAGATGCACTCCTCCGCAGCGGCTTTGAACAATGTCAGCCAGGCCCAAAGCCAAAGATAAGGATGCCAAGAAGGTCTGACCGCCCGAAAGAGTGCCTACGGGGCGATTCTTGCCGGTTTCCACATCAAAAACCACAAGGTCCAAACCGGAGTATTTCTTATCGTCTCGTTGCGCCCGCTCCAGGATGAAACGCCCATTAGTCATTTTAGTTAGCCGTTTTGATGCAAAAGCAAGGACCTCTTCCAACAAACCGGAAAGAACGAATTTGTGGAACCCAATGTTCGTCTTACCTAGAGCAATATCCGAAAGCTCTTGCGCTGCTGCTAAGCGTTGCTCGATTCCACCCTTTACTTTCCGCATCTTCAGGATGCTTCCATGCAGCTTGCTGAGCGTACTTATTTCATTTTTGACGCTAATTTGCTCTTCTGTAGCTCTGTCGAGCAAACCGCGAGTTTGTTGTTCTTCTGACAGGAGAAAATCGACATCGGCACGCGATTTTTGAGCAACTTTTCGCTGAGTTACTCCCAGCCAATGTTTAGCTGCAACAAGCTCTTGCCTATAATTTTCATAAGATTTCTCATAAGCGATGATTTGATTTTCAGGCAGCGAAGCAGTCAACATTTCCGCATGAGAGCTGAATTGTCCTTTTATCAACTCCTCATCCAGTCTCGATGAAAGTTCCAACACACGTTTCCGAGATTTCTCTGCGGCGGTTTGCAATGATTTTAGTCTCTCTTTTCCTACGGCAATCTCTTTCTCAAGCCGCTGTGTCATCTTAGAAACGCTTTTGTATTCAGCCTCAAGGTCCTTCAGAAGAGTGTTGATTGCGTTACGCTCAGCTTCGATTAATTGTTCATCCGGATCTCTGTGGCCGAAATCAGCGAGTTTACCTTCGAGTTTTCCCATGGCGAGATTCACGGCATTGCTTAATTCATGCATCCGGCTTGAAAGGGACTCAATCTGCCCATGAAAATCGTTGATTATTCGTTTGGATCTCTTCGACTCATCGCCCTTCTTGGCCAACAGGTCACGTGCTCGAGTTGCATCTTGCAGCTTTCTAAGCAGAAGCTCCCGATTTTGAATGAGAGTCGAGAAACTGAAGTCCTCAGGAATTTCTTTTCCCACCTTCTCGAGATTTTCCGAAGAGACTTCTACAAAAGCTCGCAAGTGCGCAAGCTTGTCCTTCATCTCAGAAAATTGCCAAGACAAAGACTGGAGTTGTTGCTGCAGATCTTCCAAATCTGCATCTTCAGGAAAATCCCCATTCATGTCAGCAGGACTCGGATGATCAATAGATCCACACACCGGGCACGGCATCCCTGCTCTCAGTCCCTGTGCTAGAGATGCTGAATAAAACCTTCGTCTCACTTCATTGAGATTATTGAGATCTTTCTGCTTGGCCTCTATTTCTAATTGTTTTGCGGAGGATTCAGCGACCAGAGCCAAATATCCCTTTTTGGAATCGGCGAGCTTTGTCCACAATTCATCATAAGCTGAAGCTTCTTTTAATCCGGCATCGAGTTGATCAATTTCCCGTTGGAATACCGGTATCTCAATAACCTTCTGTTTGAGAGTCTCAATTTCTAAGTCCAAGCAACTGCTTTTGGCGACTTCCACCTCTTCCTGAGCTTTTAGCGCAGATAGTTTTGCTTGGTGATCGACAAGACACTTTTTCAAAGTCTCGGATTCATTACGTAAGCTCTTGATCTCCGAACTCTTTTTCAGCAAATTCTCCAGCTCTGCAACTTGATATCTCCATTCAGGAAGCTTTTCCTCGCATTTCCTCTTGCACAATTCTTGTTCAACTGCTGCTTCCTTCAGTTTCTCCTCTTGATATTTGATTTCAGCATCCAGCTCATCAATACCGGTGGTGAATGTCTGCACTTCCATTTCGACCTGAGTTCTCTCTTTGTATATTTCGACAGGCCTCAAAGCGCGACGTGCTGCAATCGCCTTCTCCTGAATGCTTTTGTAAGTTAGATCATCTTTTATTAGTGCTTGCAGCTTCAGCAGAGCTTGATCACGCTCATCAAAATCCAGGTTAGTCTGAATTCCCGCGTTTAGGTTTTTCTGGACAGTTATATAAATCTGCTCTAATCTTGCGGCTCTCATAGTGAGTGACAGATAGGCAGAGCAAAGATCTTGTATGCAGCATTCCAAATCTTCTGCTGTTGAAAAACCGGACTGAATTTGAATCTCTCTCAATGATTGTTCATGAATGTGAAGCTCATTTTTGAGTTTGTCGCTCCGTGATTTTAGAAGCTGTTCTATCCTGTCGTAACGTTCGGTCTTGAAAAGATCCTTAAGAATCTTTTCCTTGTCGGTCGAGGTGGCCGTCAATAGTTCCCTGAATTCGCCTTGCGGCAAAAGAACTACTTGTCGGAACTGTTCGGCGCTGAAACCCATCAACTCACGGATTTTCGCATCCGCAGCTTTGCCGGAAAAATAATTTTTCGGATTGTCGATTTCCTCAAGATGAAGTTTTTCCGGCTCCTGCTGGAGGTTCTTGCCTCTGCGTGCAGGCCTGGAATAAGCCATTCTCCTAGAAATTTTGTATTCCCGAGCATTCAGTATGAATTCAAATTCTACTGAAGTAAGCACATCAGCCGGTGAGTAATCGCTTCTCAAATCTTTGGCCGCTCTCTTCGTTCCGGAACATCTCCCATACAATGCATAACAGATCGCGTCCAGAATCACTGTTTTTCCCGAGCCGGTGGGACCTGATATGAGAAAAAGGCCACGGTTATTAAGTTCTGAAAAATCTAGTTCCTGAGAGCCTGCATATGGGCCAAAAGCGTTCATCGTCAACTTTAGCGGCTTCATGGCTGCTGATCCTACTATTCCGAATCTACTTCTCCAAGTACCTCTTGCAGAAGTTGTTCTTGATCTGAAGTCAATTCCTCATCAGTCACATATTTATAAAATTGTGAAAACAATTCAAAATCCGTCAACTTGAGATAATCTTTCCTGAGATGCTTGGAAAACATTGAAGAAGTCTTCAGTGATTCAATTGCCACTGCATTGGGGAAAACGCTCCTGAGTTGGCTCATGGCATTAATTATTATCTTGGAATCGGTTATTCTCGCTAGAATGAAATCCTGCTTTTCCGATTCGGTCGGGTTGTATTCCAGAATCTCCTGAAAAGAACCCTCGAGAATTTGTAGATTTCTGAGTGGGTTCAGCGGTTCCTGTCGGATTTTCGCTTGTCCTTCCCCGTTAAATTCCACGATGGAAATGCTTTTCGTGTGATTAACTTCTGAAAAAGAGTATTTAAGCGGTGACCCGGAATAGCGGATATTTGCTGCTCCGGCTCTCTGATGCCTGTGTAAGTGCCCTAAAGCGACATAAGAGAATTCAAATTCATTGAAGCAATTTGAATCAACCTGGTCTGCGCCTCCAATAGACAAAGGTCTTTCAGATTCCGACTGACTGCATCCGGAAACAAATGCGTGGCTAACAAGAATTCTTCTTGACGGTTCTAGGCCCTGCTCCTTCTCTTTGCCTTTACAGAATCTTAGTGCCTCCAGAAGAGCCTCGGAATGATTTTGAGCCTTGCCGCAGATGCGTCTGTTCAAATCCGGAATGTCGAGATATGGAACTGCATAAATTGAGTAGCTGCTGCCGTCACAATTCATCGGTATTACGGAGTTTTCAGACAGCGAGCCTACAAAATGCAGACGATTCTTGGCAAGAATTCTTGAGGCAAACTCAAGACGTTCCGCTCCATCGTGATTTCCTGAAATGATCACGATCCTTGCCGGCGTGTTTAAAATAATATTTTCCAAGAATGTGCTAAGCAGGCTTACGGCTTCGCTGGACGGAAGAGTTCGGTCGAAGATATCCCCTGCGATGACTACGAGATCAGGATTTTCTCTTGTGATAATTTCACTGATTTGATGAAGAATGTGCTTTTGGTCTTCCAACAGCGATTTGTCATAAAGAACCCGTCCTAAGTGCCAATCTGCAGTATGGACCAGTTTCACCGGCGCTTCCAATCAGATTATATAAATTTTGAATGGGGAGAATGGTAGGTTCCTATAAACTATGGAAAACGATTTTGCAATATTATGGAACAAGGGGATTATAGTCCTTAAAACAACTTAATCTTAAAGCCCCCTGATTTTGTACACCAATGAGTCGTCGTCTCTCTTGCGGTCCAAGTCTATTTCGGCAATTCCGGTTCTAACCAATTCCTGAAGTATCTTCTCGGCTTTATCAAAAGAAATATCCATTTCCAGAGCGAGTCTTGGAACGGTGAGATAATTGTCGTTGCGAGCCGCAGCTAACAGGGCTTCATTTGTGTCTTTGAGTTTTGGTTTCCATGCCAGCAAACCAGAGCCAAGGGCAATCATAGCCAGTCCGGCCAAAACAGGCTCAGGTCCGATGAAACCGAAAGAATAGATTGGACAAGAGCCCATCAGCATAGTTGAGCCGAACGTTATGAGACCACCTCCCGTCCATTTACGTCGGCGGGACATCACGGCCTTCTCTCGCATGTGTCTCTGAACAAGTTCGCCCGAATCGGAACTCGTACGGGTCTCTTGCCTTATTCGGCTGAAATCATCAATGAGTTCTCTGTTTTTTTCCGATGAATAGTTTCGAGACTTTGATTTACTTGAGTCTAAATAGTCTTCCATTCTGAATTCCAAACTACAATTATAAGCTGCTCTCAGTATAATTCTTTCGCGGGCATTATGAAAGTAAAGGAAATGCGGGAGTAGACATAGAGCATCCTTCCGAATGCTCTATGCCATTCGGCTATCGGCCTCTAAACATTTGATCGTCGGGTTTATCTCCCGGTTTATCACCTCTGGTTGGTGGCATTCCGGCAGGCGGTCTTTGGAAATCAGGCTTCGATTCCCTCTGCTGCATCATTTGACGCTGCGGTTCCGATTTTTGACTCTCGAAACCTCTCTGGGGTTGAGTTGATTCGATTTTTTGCTCGGGACGGCTGAACTCCTTCCGTTGTTCCTGTTTGATTTGTGTCCCCGAATCAAGGCCGGACGGACGTTGAAAATCGGGTCGCGAATCCAGTTTAGGAGGTTTGAAATCAGGTGCATCTACTTTAGGCTGAATTTTTATATCAGGAGTTCTGCCCGGCAATGTGCTGCCTGAAGGACTCTCCGTTTTTCCCGGCATGTCGGGCTTGATTATTCCCGAACCGGAAGGAGAATCGATACGATCGGGTCTCTTGAATCTATCTGGTTTCAAGTCTGGACTTTGTCGGGGTATTTGTGTGTCAACTGAACCGGATCCTCTAGGGGAATCAGGTTTCAACGGAGTTGAGATAACTCCGTCGGGCTTTTCTGGTGTCGTTTTCCCGGGGATAGGCAAACCTTCTGCCTTTCCTGGTACAATCGGTCCTGTTCCAGTCGGTTTATCCGGTTTCATGTCTGGTTTACCGGGTCTTATATCCGGAATTTCAGGTTTGCCGGTTCTTGGAGGAATCACCGGGGTTGACGGTATCCCTATCGGAGGCAATCCAGGTACATGTGGGCCATCCGGCTTTGTCGGTTTGTCGGGCTTATCCGGTAGATCAGGTCTCTCGGGTTTTCCGGACGGTGGGAATGTGGGCTTATGGGGTTCCTTCTTGTCATCTCCGGGTTTGCCTATTGGTCTAATGCACTGCCCTTGAATGCAGACAAATCCCTGAGACTCGCATGAGACGCAGTGGTCGCCTCTTCTCATTTGACAGGCTCCACAGGGTCTCGACACACACTTTCCATTTTCACATGTCTTGCCGATTTCGGAACATGATACGCATCTTTGACCATTCCAAAAAGTGCAATTGGGACAATCCCTCTTAGAAACGCATCTCCCATTGTGGCATTCTTTGCCCATTGCAGTACATGAAACGCATGAATGGCCGTCCCAAATTGAACATGGAGGACAATCTTTGTGTACACAACGTCCGCCGGCACACGTCATTCCTATTTCTGAGCAGGGCACGCATCGATCCCATCGCCTGATGGTGCACGGTCCGCAGTCTTGTTTAATACATCGGCCGTTACGGCACTCCATGCCAAGCTCCCGGCACGGAACACACCGATGACCATCCCAGACGGAACACGATCTGCAACGAGGAGGCTGACATCTTCCATTGATGCATTCTCTGCCGATTTCACGACACGGTATGCACCTATGGCCGTCCCAGATGGTACATGGAGGGCATTCGCGGCGCACACAGCGTCCGCCCTGACACTCCATTCCGACCACCCAGCATGGAACGCAATTCTCACCGTTCCATACTTCGCACCCACTACACCTGGGTAATGGATATAAGGGAATATCCGGAATATAAAAATCGTAGTAGTCCTGGACATATTCTTGTCTGCATTGAGGGACGTCTTCCGGAAGAGTTCGTGGAATGGTGGTCTGTTTGATAAGGTCCTTCAATACTTGGGAGGATACTCCTATGACCTTCGAAGGCTCTTTACCTTCATCAACATCCACCCGCTGACAAGACTGCACGATCCTTTCCGGGGTGATTGCATCGGAAATATTTTTTACTCGCACCTTGCCCCAGATGACTGTGACCGATGTCTGCTTTGGATTGAACACATTAACAACAAAATCAGCAGGTCTATCGGTTGGTTCGACTGAAATCAATGCAGTCGGAGTAGTTATCGTATAAGCCGAAGCAGGATCAGTCTGTTGGAGCTGTTTGATGAAACGAATGACCCCGGCGCTCATCTCAGCCCCGAAGTACTCCGCTCCTCCCCGTCGCAGAAAATCAAAGTAATAGACTTCGGAGTACTCCCCGAGCGAGTTATGGCTCCCATCTGCAATACGCACCCAGGCTTTTGATTCTCGGTCTGTCTGGACACTATCATTTAAAGCAATGGAATCACCTGTTTTGAGGCGTGAAAAATCGCCTCGATCCCCTTGTCTTAGAGATGCATTACCCTGGATCGCTCCTATGGAACCAAGATCCTGAGCGTAAGATGCAGTGACCATAAGCATAACAAAGATCATGCAGCCACTGATCACTGAAGCTAAACGGCAGATTCCGAAAGCCATGGTACCTCCTAGGTAGGTTGAGCCCGGTTAGTTAATTTTACTTGCGATGAGAAACCAATTGAGTAAAGAAATGCATTAGGAAGAGTTGAATACGTGTAGGCGCCTGACAAGTACATAAACTCAGGTTTGCAAATACTACTTGTTCTGTCAACATCATCAACCGAATTTGAAAAGAAGTTGTCTTATTATTGACACTTTGCATAGCCCTAGCCATCGAATATGACATAGTCAACGAAGTTGTAATTAAACCCAGGGACTAAATAGAGGGATCATGAGCACGAAAAAAGCGTACGAAGATCTGATGAAAATCAGCCGCGAGATTTCCTACTTAGGATCAATGCTGGCTTTGGCGCACTGGGACCAACGAACTGAGATTCCGCTCAAAGGCCACCCACATCGGGCCGAAGTCATTTCATATATAGCCGGAAATCTCCATAAGATGATTTCCGATCCACGGGTCGGCGAGCTTCTATCAACGGTTGAAGGGTCGGATCATGATTCGGATCCCTCTTCCATATCGTCCGTCAACATCAGGGATTGGCGCAGAGCCCATAACAGGGCTACCAAAATTCCTTCAGATTTGGCAAAAGAACTCTCATTAGCTGCAGCGGAAGGTGAATCTGCTTGGGAAAAAGCCCGTAAACATGATGATTGGAAAACGTTTGCACCTTTTCTGGAGAGAATTGTACGTTTAAAGAGAGAGGAAGCTCATGCAGTAGGGTTCGACGATGAACCTTATGACGCCCTGCTTGATGTTTACGAACGAGGTGCTACCGCAAAAGAGCTGGAACGCATTTTCACACCTCTAGCCCGGAATTTACGTGATTTATTGGAAAGGCTACAGCCGGGAATACAGAAAAGTGTGATCCGGGAGGAAATGGGGCCGTTTCCGATCTCAGACCAAAAAAGCTTTGCGTTACAAGTTGCCACGGATATTGGGTATGATCTTGACGCAGGAATCTTAAAGGTATCTGCACATCCCTTTACTTCCGGTTTGGGTCCGGGGGATGTTCGAATCACGACGAGGTACTATGAAGATTCTTTCAACCCGGCCTTTTTTGGAGTCATCCATGAAACCGGCCATGCCCTTTATCATCAAGGTTTGCCGGTAGAGTATTACGGTTTGCCTTTCTGTGGCCCGATCTCTTTAGGCATCAATGAATCACAATCGCGCTTATGGGAAAACATGGTGGCACGTTCTCGCTCTTTTTGGGAACACTATTTTCCAAAACTTCAAAACACCTTCGCTGCAGTACGCAACATCACCTTGGACGAGTTCTACGCAGCCATAAATAGAGTAGGATACTCATTCATCCGAGTTGAGGCCGACGAGGTTACTTATAATTTACACATTCTATTGCGGTTTGAGATTGAATTGGCACTCATTCGGGGTGATATTCAGACAGATGATCTACCCGGAATATGGAACGATAAATTTAAAGATTATTTCGGACTCCAACCCTCGACATACAGTGAAGGAGTAATGCAGGACGTTCACTGGTCCGGCGGGTCCATAGGGTACTTTCCGACATACACCTTAGGCAACCTCTATGCTGCACAGTTATTCCACAAAGCGGCTTCGGAAATAGGTGATCTTGACAGGATGTTCAGAGATGGGCAATTTGTGACTCTTCTCGGATGGTTGAGGGCAAAAATCCACTCCCAGGGAAGAAGGTTCCTACCTAAGGACTTGATGAAACAGGTCACAGGTGAAGAGCCGAACCCTAGTTACTTAATGAATTATCTCACCGAGAAGTATGGAAGACTGTATTCAATATAACAAGCCTGGACGGCGGTGGAGAAATGAACGATTCAGAAGAGTGCGATTAATTTGCCGAGGAGCTTATATATTGCCAGGACTCCTCCGAATGCGAGTAACCCAAAAAGAACCAGGAATGTTCCCCAAGCAAGGATTGACGAAAAAACCGACATGAATCTATCAAACCGTGATCTTTTCCCATATTGAGTCATTCAAGTTCTCCGGTCACGGCATTTGGCCCAAATAGTCAATTTGATGCGCTATGTACATTAAGTGGCCCGCATCGACTTGTCTATGTCTCTCATCCAGCCAAATTTCTAACTTATTCGCATCTATCTCTGGTGAGTCTTTCAATGCCATTCCCACGGTGTAAATTATAAAATGGAGGAAAAACGCATCATCATCAAGATAGCCGTGGGGTCCCGGCAACACGACCCAATCTGAAGATCCCGCAGCAAAAATCCGAGCGCCGATGTTTACCAGGTTCTCGAACAAATGCCGACCACAATTACTGTCTCCGGACGGTTTACCGTTGATAATTCTCTCATCCATTGTCTTGTGATAGAGATCTTCAATTAACCTATCGAATTGCACATCGATAGTGGGTTGAAAGATCGTGGCTCCGTCAAAATTCAGGGAGAAGTAAAATAAGCCGCCGGGCTTCAACACCGAAATAAGTTGCGGGAGCGCAGTTCGAATATCCAGCAAATCGAGGAAAGCATTTGCTATAATGAGATCCCTCTTGCCATGTTCATTTTCGGACTTCAACATTTCCAGCACGTCGATGGCCCGCAGCTCGAGTGTAATCTCTCTCTCGGGAGCAACCAATCTGTACGTCTTCACATCCGTTTCATGAATCTCAATGCCCCGTGAAGCGCAAAAGGTCTGAATCCTCAAAGCCGCTGCTGCAATATTTGTTTCGACGTTATCTACAGCGGTATAACGGCAATTGTGCAGTAGATCACGCTCAATGAGTCTCTCAAACATCGTTCCTATTCCGGCACCGACTTCCACAATGTCAAGACGGCCGTCACGACTGGTCCGATGGTGTAATTCCGCGGCCAATTTATCCAATACGTCTCGGTTGAGACTCCTGTCGTCTATCGTCTTTTTTGCCGTCAGGTACCGGACGAAATCGTAATGTTTTTCAATTATCATCTTTAACTATCCCGAAAATAAACTTTTCGAATCTTGCAGCACTCTGGGTCCAAGTAGGGTGATCTTTGTACCTCTTAAGTGCCTTTGCAGACATTTGTGCAACTTGCGTTCGATTTTTAACACACCAATTCAATGTATTTGCGAGAACCCGGCTGTTTGCAGGTTCTACCAAAAAACCGGTTTCAGCTTCGGTTATGATCTCGTGCGCCGCTCCGGCCGTTGACGCGATCGCCGGCAGCCCATGCCCCATGGCTTCAAGATACACTATCCCAAACCCCTCATAAGACGAAGGAACACACAAAATATCATTGTGACGGTATCGATCGGCCAATTCATCGGCTCTCAACTTTCCGAAGAAGGACACTCGATCCGCCAATTTTTTTTCTGCAATAAGTTTTCTTACTTTGTCGGCGTATTCAGAGTCTGCTGTTGCGTCCCCCACTACATCCAACAAAAATGAATCCGGATCCAACATTGCAATGGCTTCTATCAACGTGTGCAGCTGTTTTCTAGGAATGAGGCTCCCGACAAAAATGATTCTTAGGGGACCGGCAGCTCTATTACGTCCATTGAATGTTCTCAGTCGCTGAATGGGGATCTCCTCTTCACGGCCGGGAAATACTACAACATTCGGTTTGCGATCTCCAACCAGCTCGAAAACAGACTTCCGTGTTGTTTTGGAATTGAATATGAAACCATCCACGGTCTCCAGGTATAATCGTTCCACGATTCCGTACAGTCTGTTGCTCCAATAAGACCGCAGTTCATTGCATCTCAAATGATGCACTATTGAAAGAATGGGACCGGCAAATCGTTTGCGAAGAATCCTGTTCAGAAGAAAAAGAGAAGGATGGTTCAGTTCGTCCTCTATGAGCACGTCAACACCCGATTCAGCTATGCCTTCTGCAAAGGAACGTTTAAAGTTGTCAGTGAGGTGGGCGGGATACGATCTCCATGGGAGAGCAAATATCTTCAGATCATGACCTGCGGCTACGAGATAGTCCATCATTTTTCGATCATAGATGAAGCCGCCCGTTACGATATCCAAGCTTCCATAAATCAACAGACCTATTTTCATCTCATTAGGTCGTGATTCAAGCACATGAATTCAGTACCGTCTTGTATGAAGCCCATGCAATCTCATTTTCCCATATTTTTACCGTCAGTGCGCACAGATTTGGCGCCTTTATCCGGTTACGTAAGAGAACGGCGATAATACGTGAAAAATGTTCTATGCTCGGATTCAGGCTTTTGAATTCCGGCTGATCATTGAGAGGTTTGTCTTTGAATTGGACCACCAGCTCGTCCAAAGCAGCTTCGATATCGACTATATCCACCAGATAACCGTGTTGATCCAAAGTTTCTCCATGGAGCTGCAATTCCACTTTATAATGGTGCGAATGAGAATGGTTTTCCGCACCCCAATCACCCCCAAATAGGAAATGCTGAGCCACGAAATCTCTTTGAACGGCTACTGTATAAAGTGAATTTTCCATATTATTCCTCGTAATCAAAAATGACCTGCAAAGACTTACTCGGAGACTGATCCAACAACTCGTAGGCTTCCGGCGCACGGTGAATCGGAAATCTGTGACTGATCAACATCGAAGGTTTAATTCGTTGTATCAGCTTAAGCACATATTCCATACGACGTGATTTCGTCCAAAGCCCGGTAAATTGCGGAGCCACAGAACTGACTTGGCTGCTAATCAATCTGATTTTGTTCCGATGAAATCTTCCACCTAAACTTAGATTTGCATCCTTCTCTCCATACCAGGAGCCAACTATCACACGCCCCGAAAAGCCGGTTAATTCAATTGCCGAATTCAATGCATTGGGGTTCCCCGATAATTCGTAAACGAGATCTGCGCCGTCAATTGCGGAGAAGTCTCTTATTATTTGCCTTATTTCACCAATAGATGATTCATTCGCAGGATCTACACTCTTGTGCGCACCCAATTGTAACGACTGATTTCGCCTCAACTCTATTGAATCTAATGTCATGAGCATAGCAAGTGGGAAAGCGGCAAGCACGGCGGTCGTCAGGAGCCCCACTATTCCTTGCCCGAAAACTAGGACGGTTTCTCCGATCACGGGTTGGCCATCCATTACAAACGACATCGCCGTTTCCATATTCGGAAGGAATAGGTAATCGAGAGGATTTATTCCCTCTTCCAAGATGACCAGATCTTCAGGATTAGCTGAGAAAAAGCTTTCGTGGGGATTGAAGCCAAAGACATTACGACCGATGAGTGCCGAATCTACATCGGAACCCGTCTCTATTATTTTCCCCACCGCGGAATATCCGTATTTGAGTGGGTATTGAAAGCGGCCGTTGAGCGCGGAAATACTCTCATCCACCGCCATTTGTTGCGGCCATTGATCACGATAAACGAGTAACTCGGTTCCTGCGCTTATGGCTGAATGAAGAGTCTTGACGAGAACTTGGTGCGAGGGAAGATGATCAATACTGTCTCTTTTGACTGCAACTTGTTGTTTACCGATAAAGTATAGGGAAGACCGTTCCATGGCTTAGGACAAATCACCCCAAAGAATGA
Organism: uncultured Syntrophaceae bacterium; assembly: GCA_964613745.1. Classification (GTDB taxonomy): domain Bacteria; phylum Desulfobacterota; class Desulfomonilia; order Desulfomonilales; family Desulfomonilaceae; genus CAZTJA01. The sequence continues at coordinate 785 of CAZTJA010000036.1, read as the reverse complement.
GATCTTGGCCTAGCCATTTGTGTCCGGGATTCTTGATTCTCAAAAAATTGTCTGGATCACAAGGCCCCAAATCGCTTACTGCCCGCAAACCGCCAACCATAACCGGGGCAACGGTGAGCACCAGGTAATTAGGCAATCTTTCAAGAAGAAAGCTTGTAATAATGCGTGCACCGCCTTCTACCATGATACTTCCAACCCCTAGCTCTCCCAATTTATCGAGCATCGAAGCCAGATCTATTTGTCCTTTTGAATTCGTGGTCAAAACTACGAGCTGAGCCCCCGTTTTCTCAAGAACTCTCCGCTTGGTTGCATCGCATCCTTCTGCACACATTATCCACGGATTTACCGACTCCTGTGCCAAAAGGCGGCATTCCAAAGGTATACGTAGGTGAGTATCGACAATGACTGGTTGTGGATTCCGACCGTTTACCAGTCTGACATTCAACCTTGGATTATCCGACAAAACGGTTCCAATTCCGACCAGGATGGCATCATGAATTGCCCGGAGCTGATGGGTAAGTGTGAGCGATTGCCTGCCGCTCAGAGCCAGCGACTCTCCCGGTCGAGAGGAGATGCATCCATCAAGACTTTGTGCATAGCTAAGGGTGACAAAAGGCCTTCTACTTACTTTTTTGTGGTCCGCTGCAAAGGCCGGTATGCTTCTTATAAAATTAATTGGTCGTGAAAATACTTGCATTTATAACCAGTTAGTCGAATGTTCGGCTTGATGCCCTTTCATTCAGCCCCGAAAGGTATCATGAAGTATTCTTATAAACAAGAATTTA